>JBIODE010000028.1:0-14952 GCA_044440325.1 Steroidobacterales bacterium | reverse complement strand
TTGAGCAGCTCGTTGACCGTGACCTTCGCGCCAACGGAATATACGTGCTCGCGCAGCCACTCTAACAAGCCGCCAAACTCGCCGCGCGATATCTGTGCATCGAGATCGGCGATGTGGCCGCGCAGGCTCTCCCACAGCTGCGCGGCAACGACGGCGCCCAAGGCATACGAAGGGAAATAGCCGAACGAGCCCAGCGCCCAATGAATATCCTGCAGACAGCCGTCGGCTGCGCCGCTCGGGCGAATCCCGAAGCGCTGGTGCATGTCCTCGCTCCAGGCTTCCGGCAGCTCGCGCACCGCCAGCTCTCCGCTCAGCAATTTCTTCTCAAGCTCGTAGCGCACCATGATGTGCAAAGGATAAGTCAATTCATCGGCATCGACCCGGATCAGGCTGCGCTGCACCCTGGTGAGACGGCGGTAGAGATTGTCGACCTCCCACTCCGGACCGCTGACGTTGAAGTGCCGCTCCAGCAGCGGGCGCAGGTAGCGCACGAACGGCCGGCTGCGGCAGACGATCATTTCCAGCAGCAGCGACTGGCTCTCCTCGAGGGCCATGCCGCGGTCACGTCCAACCGGCTGATCGCGCCATGCTTGCGGCAGACCGAGGTCGTACATCGCATGCCCGGTCTCGTGCATGGCTCCGAGCAGGCCCGTGAACGGATCGGCCGGGTCGAGACGCGTTGTCACGCGCAGATCTCCGGGCACGCCCTCGGTGAACGGATGCTCGCTCTCGTCGAGTCGGCCGCGATCGAACGGGAAGCCGATCGCGCGCATGACCTCGGCCACGAGCGCGCGCTGCTTGCTCGCGCTGAACTTGCCGACGATCGGCAGCAATGGTGGCTGCTGCGCCTGCAGCGCCAGCGTCTCGCGCGTGAGCGCCGGCAGGCGGCGCGACAACCCCTTGAATATCGCATCGATGTCGCCGGTCGAAACTCCCGGGCTGAACTCATCAACCAGCGCGTCGTAGGGCGGGAGCCCGAGCGCCTGGCCGAGCAGCGCGGCCTTGTCGCGTACCAGGTGCAGCACCTCCTCGAGATGCGGCGCGAACAGGTCGAAATTGTTCTGCCGGCGCGCCTCGGCCCAATGCATCTCCGCCCGCGAGGTGGCGCGCGTGAGCCGCGAGATCAGCGATACCGGGGTTGCGATCGCATGGTCACGCTGGCGGCGCATCTCCCGCAGATTGGCCAGTTGCCAGTCCTCCAGGCCCTGTGCATTGGCCTGCGCACGATCCAGCAGGCGCGTGATCTTCGGCGCCGTCAGCAACGCATGGTGCTCGGTCTCGAGCGCCGCGAGCTGCTCGCCGCGCACCTCGGCACTGCCGCGCGGCATCATCACGGCCGCATCCCATCGCAACAAGGCCAGGGCGCCATGAAAGGCGTGCAGGCGCCGCCACTCCTGCTCGAGCTGTGCGTAAGGGGTCGTCGACATTCGCTACAGTATCCCACGGCGCAAGACCCGGGATGCCAGGCAGCCGCCGGCGCGCCGATAATGGCGGCATGATCCCTTCGGAGACTGTTCATGGCTCACGCACCAGAACCGCAGCCGGCCGCCCGCTCGCCGATCCGCGCGGTCGTCGAAACCTTGGCGCGGCAGATTATGCAGGATCCGACCCGCGCGCTCGGGCTCGCGGAGCTCAGCCGCCGCAGCGGCTACAGCCGCTTCCACCTGCAGCGCCGTTTCAAGGCGCTGCTCGGCAGCACGCCGAAGCAATACCTGACGGCCGCACGTCTCGGCCGGCTCAGGCAATCGCTGCAGGAGCGCGTGCCCTTGTCGGCGGCAATATACCAGTGCGGTTATGGCTCGCCGAGCCGCGTATACGAGAAGATCGACGCGCATCTTGGGATGACCCCGGCGGCCTATCGTGCGGGCGGACGCGGCCTCACCATGGCCTATGCCACCGCGCAGACGCCGCTCGGCTTGCTGCTGCTGGCGGCCACCGATCGCGGCATTTGCCATCTCCAGTTCGGCGACGGCGAGGGCCAACTGCTCGAACAGCTCGCACAGCGCTTTCCGGCCGCGGCGCGTACGCCGATGCCGCAGACGCATGCGGAGCAATTCAAAGCCTGGATCGCCGCGCTCAATCGGCATCTGCACGGACTGGCTCCGCAGCTCGACTTGCCGCTGGACCTGCGCGGCACGGCTTTTCAGCTTAGCGTCTGGCGCTACCTGCAGACCATCCCCTACGGTGAGGTGCGCTCGTATTCGCAGGTCGCGCAAGCTCTGTACACGCCGCGCGGCGCGCGTGCCGTGGCGCGCGCCTGCGCGAGCAACAGCCTTGCGATCGCAATCCCTTGCCACCGCGTCATATGCGGCAACGGCGAGCTGGGCGGTTATCGCTGGGGCGTGACACGTAAGCGGCAGCTCCTGGAGCAGGAGCGCCGGTAGCGAGACCATCAGCGTTTGGGCACGGTCCAGCCCTCGGCAGGGCAGCCGCCGACGCTGCGGCAAAAGTGCGGCCAGTCGGAGGCGATATAGCCCGCTGCAAGGGCCACCGCCAGCAGAACAATCAGCGTCAGATAGACCGATAGGCGGCGCATATGTACCGATGATTATGCATCGCTGTGAGACCTCCCGCGCTGCGATAGACTTTACCGATGCCCGCACGCATCGCCTTTGTGTCCGCCGAAATGACCCCGTTTGCCAAAGCCGGCGGCCTCGCCGACGTGTCCGGCGCATTGGTCAAGTACCTGCACGCCGACGGGCACGATATCCGTTTATTCATGCCCGCCTATTCAAGCATCGCACTTGCGCAGCTCGACGCCCAGCCGGTGGAATATTTACAAGATATCCCGTTGCAGCTGGGCGCCGTGCATTATGTGTTTTCGGTGTTGACCGCGCGCCTGCCGCAGTCCGCAGCGTACGTGTATCTGATTGACTGTCCGGCCTGCTACCAGCGTCCAGGCATCTATACCACCGACGCCGATGAATATCGCCGCTTTCTGCTGCTGACGCACGCGGCCTTTCTGTGCTGCCAGCGCATGGGGTTTGCGCCGCAGATCATGCATTTTAACGATTGGCACACCGCCGTCGGGCCGATGCTGCTGCGCGCGATGTACAGCTGGGACCAGCTGTTCGGGCAAGCCCGCAGCGTGATGACCGTGCACAACATCGGGTACCAGGGCATCATCGGCGCCGCAGCGGTCGGCGAAGTGCTGCCTTCGGGGCCGACCTCGATGCTGCATCAACAGGAGCTGCGCGAAGGCCGCATCAATCTGCTGCGGCACGGCCTCATGCATGCGGACCTGATCACCACCGTCAGCCCTACGTATGCGCGCGAAATCCGCACTCCCGAGTACGGCATGGGTCTGGACGATACCCTGCGGGCGCGTGCCGATGAGTTGGTCGGCATATTGAACGGCGTCGACTACGATGAATGGAATCCGCGCCGCGACAAGTACCTGCCGCGGCATTACACTGCGAATCAGCTCGGCATCAAGACGAGTTTGAAAGAAGAGTTTCTCAAACGCCTCGGGCTGACCCATGCCGCGCGCACACCGCTCATCGGCATGATCGGCCGTCTGGCCGAGCAAAAAGGCATTGACCTGCTGTTCGAGGCATTACCGCGGCTGCTCGCGACGCGCGAGTTCAACCTCGCGGTGCTCGGCAGCGGCGAAGCGCGCTACGAGCAGTTCTTCACCGGGCTGCAGCGCGACTTCCCGACGCGGCTGGCATTCTATCGCGGCTTCAACGATGAGCTTGCGCACTGGATCGAGGCGGCCAGCGACCTGTTCCTCATGCCCTCGCGCTACGAACCCTGCGGCTTGAATCAGCTGTACAGTCTGCGCTACGGCACCGTCCCCGTGGTGCGCCGTACCGGCGGCCTGGCCGATTCGGTCCAGCACTTCGACCCGCTCACCGGCCACGGCACGGGTGTGCTGTTCAACGACTACGACTCCGCGGCGGTAATCTGGGCGGTTGACACCGCACTCGATCTGTACGCGAACAAAGGGCTGTGGCGCCGCCTGGTACAAAATGCCATGGCCGCCGACTTTTCCTGGAATCGACAGATCAAGCTCTATCTCGAGGAGTATCAACGCCTGGCACGCTGATCCACCCGGCACGCTAACGCAGCCGCAGGCGTCCCTCGCTCTTGAAGGGCAGCGTGCGGATCAGCCCCTCGGACAGATGTGCCTCGCCGTTCAACGTATAGGGCAATTCGGCAGCGCCGAACTGCGTGGCCATGATCGCCAGCGCGGCGCCCAGATCCACATTGAGCTGCACGCCAAACTGTGTCTCCCCGTTCGCCGGAACGACAAACGGCGCGGTCGTGGCGCCCTGTGCGAGCTCGGTGCCGGCGACGGCAACGCGGCAGTCGATGCTGCTGACGGCGATGGCGCGCGCATTGGGATTGACCACGTGCAACTGCACCCCGATCTGGGCACGCGCGAGGTTGCTGCCGGACACGCTGATCGCAATGACATCGAGCTTCGGCGGCACCAGCTTCGGCAGCATGCCCGCGCAGCCTGAGAGCGCAGCCGCCGCAAGTGCGGTGGCCACGAGTGCAACGGCGCCACGCGCGCGGCACGCAAGCCGGCTCATCGCCTCAGCACCTCAGCACCTCAGCACCTCAGCGTCCATAGACTTCATTGAGAGCGCGGTAGTGAGCCGCGAGTTCCGCAGTCAGCGCGCCCTCATGCATGCGCCAGCTCCAATTTCCGGCATCCGTCCCCGGCGTGTTCAACCGCGCCTCGCTGCCGAGCCCCAGCAGGTCCTGCGCCGGCAACACCGCCAGCCGTGCGACCGAGGCGAGCACCGCGCGCGCGGCGGCGGCGGGTACGGCGCCGGCACCGCCGCCCCAACCCGGGTCCGACCCGAGCCCCAGATACAGATCGGCACGCATCCGCGTAGTGCCGTCCAAGCTCCGGTACCAGCCCAGGGTCGTATCATTGTCATGGGTGCCGGTGTACGCGACCGCCAGCGGCACGTAATTGTGCGGCAGATGGATATTGGTGCCATCGCCGCCGAAGCCGAACTGCAGCACGCGCATGCCGGCAAGGTGATAGCTATCGCGCAGCGCCTCGACATCCGGGGTGATCACCCCCAGGTCCTCGGCCACGATCGGCAGCGCGGGAAAGTCTGCGGCGAACGCGCGCAGCAGCTCCGCACCGGGTGCCGGATACCAGCGCCCCTCGCGCGCGGTGGCGGCACCGGCCGGAACCGCCCAGTAGGCCGCAAGCCCGCGGAAATGATCGATGCGCAATAGATCGAAGCGCTGCAGCTGGCGCGCGAGCCGGGCGCGCCAGAAGGCAAAATTGTCCTGCTGCGCGCGCCCCCAATCGTAGAGCGGATTGCCCCACAGCTGTCCGTCGGCGGAGAAATAATCGGGCGGCACGCCGGCCAGGACCGCCGGACGGCCATCGGCGGTAAGTTGAAACTGCTCGCGCGCAGCCCAGGTCGCGACCGAGTCGGGCGCAACATAGATCGGCAAATCGCCGAACAGCAGGATGCCGCGTTCGGCCGCATAAGCGCGCAGCGCGCTCCACTGCCACTCGAATTGCCATTGTTCGATGCGACGGCGTTGCAGTACGTCGGAGAGTTCATGGCGAGTCGGCTCCAGCACCCGAGTCTCGCGGTCGCGGTATGGCGGCGGCCACTCCCACCATGGCGCACCATCGAAGCGATCGGCCAGCGCCTCGAACAGTACGTAGTCCTCGAGCCAGAAGCTGTTGGCCGCGAGGAACGCCTCGAACTGCCCGCGCAACGCCTGCGCGTCCGGACGCTCACTGCGGTCGATAAGCCGCGGGTTACCACCGTGGTCCGAGCGTGCCCAATAGGGCGAACCGCCCTTGCCGGTCGGCCCGAGCGGCAGCACCTGCCACACGGAGAAGCCCGCCGATGCCAGCCAGTCGATGAACGCGCGTGCGCGCGCGCCGAGCGCGCCATCGCCGCCGTCGAGCGAGGTCGGATGCAGCAGCACGCCGGCGCGGCGGCGGGATAGCGGCCACGCTCCCGCACCGCCGTGGCCCGGCGGCGCGTTCATGGCTGTGCGCGGCGCATGACTCCGCATGCTTCAGGCGCGCCGCGGCCGATCGAAATCGGCTGCGCAAGACTCGCCGGGACCGCGAGCCCCAGCAGTCGATAGAAGCTCGTGAGCTGGTGGCGGTAGAGCCAGTCGAAATCACGTACGGCCTCGTAGGAAATGTAGTCGCCTAACCACCAGAACCAATCCGAGCTCTCACACAGCGCCAGCTGGTGCTCGGCGTGCAGGCGATCATCGGCGCTGAGGCGTCCGGAGGCCACAACCGCATCGAACGCCTGCTTTGCCTCGACCAGCAAATCCCAACCGGCGTTCTTGTCGCGCTCGCCGATCCACGTCGACAGTGTGCCGTGCACCCAGCTGCCGGCGACCACGTGCGGCAGCGCGGTCGCTGGCGGCTGCCGCGCGAGCAATTCCGACGGCGTCGTGAGTTCGAGCAGCGGATGCTCGGCCAGTGCTGCGTAAAGTCCCTTGAGGAAGTAGTAGCCGTTGAATGGGTAATGGTCCCAGGCGTTCTCGCCATCGAGCGCAACCAGCAGGAGCCGTCCCGGATGTTCACCTTCGGCCTGAGCCAGTCGCTCGAGCCGAGCGACGAAATTGTTCACGGCATCGTCACCGTGCCATCCGGAATAGGTGAAGCCGATCAGGTCGGACAGTTCATCGTTGCGGAACAGACAATTGAGCCGCCCGCCGCCGACGCGATACAGCTGCATCGCCGGCACATCGCCGCCCGATGGTGGCTGGCCACCGCCGCTTGTGAGCGCGCGACTCCCGCCATTCAGGCAATTTTGTAGCACGCTCTCGCTGCTCGCCGTCCAACGCCAGCCGTGGCGCTCGATCAGGGTCAGGGTGTCCGCGCTGATCGCGCCCTCGGAGGGCCAGCAGCCCGCCGGCGTTACCCCGAACACGCGCTTGAACACGCGCAGCGCCTCCTGCAAGTGCCAAGCGGCGCGTTCGGCACCGCCCGGGTACGCGCTCGCGTGCGGCAATGGCGCCGCCGGCACGCTCTCGCGCGCCGTCCGAAAATCCAGCAGCAGCGGCAGAATCGGATGCGCATAGGGCGAGGTCGAGAGCTCACACTGGCCGCTGTCGACGAGCCGGCGGTAGCGCGGCAGCAGCCCGCTCAGCAGCTCGCCGATCAGCTCGAGCAGGCTGCGCCGTTGCTCCGGCGTGAAATCACCTACATGTTTGAGCAGCGCCGCGACGCGCTGGTCCCCCCGCTTGACGGTTTCTCCGAGCCAGGCGAGGTGATAGCAGACAGCCAGATTGCGCAGATACTGATCGGAAGCATCACCGATCGATTCGATCGCATCGAAAGTCTCGGCCAGCTTCGCCAGGCGCGCATACGCGGGGTAGCGATCGATCATGTGCTCGCGATGGGCGCGCAGACAGGCACGCAGCAGCGCCAAACGCTCGGCCCCATCGGGCAGCGGCGCATCGGCCAGCATCGCCAGTACCGGATCGGGCAGCGGTGCGGCGTGCGCCAGATGCGCGCCGACCCGTGCCGCGAGCTCTTCGAGCTGCTCGATCAGCACCGGCGTGAAATTGACGACCGCGCGCGCCTTGGAATTGGCCTCCAGATGGGCGGCCATGTCGACGTAGTCCTTGATCGCGTGCAGGTAGGTCCAGGGCAGCACATAGCGGCCCGTGAGCGCGTCGCGATACTGCGGCTGGTGCAGGTGCCAAAGCAGCACCACCGGCAGACGCGCGCTCGCCGTCATGGGCTGGCGGGCGCGGTCTTTGCGAGCATGTCCGCGGTCACCAGCACCACGCCGCTGTCGGTGACGTGGAAGCGCGCGGCATCGATGTCGCGGTCGACGCCAATCGTGGTGCCATCCGGGATCTCGCAGCCTTCATCGAGGATGGCTGTGCGAATTTCGCAGCCGGCGCCGATTTTCACGCGCGGCAGGATGACCGAGCGGAAGATATGCGAGCGCTCCTCGACGCGCACGTTCGAGAACAGCAGCGACTGTTCGACATGGGCACCGGAAATGATCGCGCCGCCCGACACCATCGAGTTGATGGCCGTACCGCGCCGGCCGTCCTCATCGAGCACGAACTTGGCCGGCGGCTGGTGCAGTTGATAGGTCCAGATCGGCCATTCCTCATCGTACAGATTGAGCTCCGGCGCCACGTGGACGAGCTCGATGTTGGCATCGTAAAAAGCATCGACCGTGCCGACGTCGCGCCAGTAGTTCTGAGCCCGCGTCTGGATGTCCGTGAACGGATAGGCGACGACGTTGAGAGTCTCAATGGCAGCGGGAATCACGTTCCTGCCGAAATCGTGGTCCGAGGCATCGTCCTGCGCATCGGCCAGCAGCAGCTTCTCCAACAGGCGGCTGTTGAATACATAGATCCCCATCGACGCGAGCGCGACATCCGGCCTGCCGGGAATAGGATCGGGCTCACGCGGCTTTTCGGCGAACTTGGTGACACGATTCCATTCGGTCGCCGACAGCACGCCGAAATCGACGGCACGCTCGCGCGGCACCTCGACCACGCCGACCGTGATATCGGCGCCCTTCTCGACGTGATAAGCGATCATCGGGCCGTAGTCCATCTTGTAGATGTGGTCGCCGGCGAGCACCAGCACGTGCTTGGGTCGCAATGCCCTGATCATGTCGAGGTTTTGATAGACGCAGTCTGCCGTGCCACGGTACCAATATGGGCCGATCTGCTGCTGCGCCGGCACGACATCGATGAATTCGCCGAACTCGCCGCGCAGATAGCTCCAACCGCGCTGCACGTGCTGAATCAATGACTGGGCCTTGTACTGCGTCATCATATAAATCTGGCGAATGCCGGAATTGACGCAGTTCGACAAAACGAAATCGATGATGCGGAACTTGCCGCCGAAGGGCGTGGCCGGCTTGCAACGGTGCGCCGTCAAATGCTTCAGGCGCTCGCCGCGGCCGCCGGCCATGACAACCGCGAGCGTGCCGCTGGTGAGGCGGCTGACATACCGTCCGGAGGAGGCGCGCGATTGTTGTTTGGCCATGGTCGGACTATGACGGGGACGCCGTGAGTATAGTACCTTGGCCGCTGCCGCAATTTGCTTATTGCCTCAGAGAAATTCTCATCGGAGCCCCGTGACAGAACCGCTCGAGCACTTGCAGCACGATTTGCGGCGCATCGCCGGCGGCACTCACCACGATCCGCACGGCGTACTCGGCTTGCACGCGCACGCGGGTCGAAACCTGGTCCTGGCGTACCTGCCGGGCGCCGCCCGTATGCGGCTGGACGGGCGTTGTGACATGCAGCGGGTGGCCGGAACGGATTTCTTCCTTTGGCATGGCCAGAGCGCCGACCTTCCGCAGCACTACGGCTTTGCCTGGACCGATGATGACGGCGCGCTGCATGAGCAGATTGACCCCTATAGTTTCGCCTCGACGATCGCTGCCGATGATCTGGCGGCCTACAGCGGCGGCTGGCATCCGCAGGCCTGGCGTTTTCTCGGCGCACATGCGCTCAGAATCGATGAAATTGACGGCGTGCGCTTCGCGGTCTGGGCGCCGAACGCCGAGCGCGTCAGCGTGGTCGGACCGTTCTGCCGCTGGGACGGGCGCCGTTACCCGATGCGGGTGCTCGGCAGCAGCGGTGTCTGGGAGATCTTCTTGCCGGGTGTCGGGGTCGGCAGTCTCTACAAATTCGAGATTCGCAGCCGCTCGAGCGGCACCGTGTGCCTGAAGAGCGACCCCTTTGCGCGCGCCGGTGAGCTGCGGCCGGCGACGGCTTCAATCGTCACGCGCAGCGACTACGGCTGGGGCGACGATCAGTGGATGCGCTCGCGCCGTGAACGCGATTGGCTACATGCGCCGATGAGCATCTACGAGGTGCACCTGGGGTCCTGGCGCCGCCATGGCGACGGACGCTTTCTCTCCTATCGCGAGCTCGCCCATGAGCTGGTGCCGTACGTACAGCGCCTGGGTTTCACGCACATCGAGCTGATGCCGATTACGGAGCATCCGCTCGACGACTCGTGGGGTTATCAGACCACCGGCTATTTCGCGCCGACCAGTCGCCATGGCTCACCCGACGACCTGCGCTATTTCATCGACCACTGCCATCGGCATGGCATCGGCGTGCTGCACGACTGGGTGCCGGCACATTTCCCGCGCGACGCGCACGGGCTCGCGAATTTTGACGGCAGCGCGCTGTATGAATACCACGATCCGCGCAAGGCGGAGCACCGCGACTGGGGCACGCTGATCTTCAACTTCGAGCGGCACGAGGTGCGCTCCTTCCTGATCTCCAGTGCCTGCTATTGGCTGGAGGAATTTCACTTCGACGGTTTGCGCGTCGACGCGGTGGCCTCGATGCTGTATTTGGATTTCGGTCGCCGCGGCGACTACGTACCCAACCGCTATGGCGGCAATCACAATCTCGAGGCGATCGAGTTCCTGCGCACGCTGAACGCCGCCACGCACGGCCGCAACCCGGGAACGGTGGTCATTGCCGAGGAGTCGACCGATTGGGCGATGGTGAGTCGTCCGGCCGACGCCGGCGGGCTGGGCTTTTCGATGAAATGGAACATGGGCTGGATGCACGACACCCTCGCCTACTTCAAAGAAGACCCGATCTACCGCCGGCACCATCACAACAAGTTGACCTTCGGCATGATCTACGCTTTCAGCGAGAACTTCGTGCTGCCGCTCTCGCACGACGAAGTCGTACACCTCAAACGCTCGTTGTTGGGGCGCATGCCGGGTGATCCCTGGCAGCAGTTCGCCAACTTGAGACTGCTGTTTTCGTATATGTGGACGTTTCCGGGCAAAAAGCTGCTGTTCATGGGTGGCGAGTTCGGGCAACCGGGCGAATGGGATTTTCGCGCTCCCCTGCCCTGGCATCTGGCCGATGAGCCGGCGCACGCCGGCGTGCAGCGCGCAGTCGGCGATTTGAACCGCCTGTACAGCAGCGAGCCCGCCCTGCATCGTTACGACTTTGACCCGCGCGGCTTCCGCTGGCTCGACTGCAACGACTACAGCACGTCGGTCTTGAGCTATGCGCGCTGCGATGGCGAGCACTGCATCATCGTGGTCCTGAACTTCACCCCGGTGCCGCAGCATCACTATCGCATCGGACTGCCGCGCGGCGGCTGGTACCGCGAGATCTTCAATTCCGATTCGACCTACTATGGCGGCAGCAACCTCGGCAACGCTCCCGCGATCGAAGCCCAGGCACGTTACTGGGCGGGTCAGGGCCACTCGGTCGAACTGACTTTGCCGCCCCTCGGCGCGCTGATACTCGCACCAACATGAGTGCCCGCCTCTGCGACGGCCTGCCGCCGCGTGCACAGGCGACGGCCGCCTGGGCAGGCTACAGCCGCTTGAACAGCCCCAGCTCGAGCGGATGCGCGAGCAATTCGTGCCAGGGATAGATGCGCAGCTCGAAGGCAAACTGGCCACAGGCCGGCGGCGGCGCCTCCAGCGCGTAGATCGCCGAGCCGGCGCCGTCATATTCGCCCGTAGGATGCAACAGCGCACGCCAATCGTCATTCCTGCGCTCGCGTGAGGAAGCGAGCGGCGGTGGCTCCATGCGCGATTTTGGCAGCACACGGTGGGCGAGAAATTCGACCCGCACGTCATCCGGCAGCAGGCCGTTGAGTGCCGCCGCAACGCGCAGGTGCAGCATGCCGGCACGCGGCAGCTCGCGCGGCGTATCGACGAGCCGGCGCAGCTGCACCGCCGGCCAGGCCTGACGCACGCGCTGCTTCCAGAGCGCCAGTCTCCCGGCGGCCCCGCCGCTCACCAGCATCAGCCGCTGGTGGTGCCGCGCGGCCGGGTAATAACTTCCGCGCGCGTAGTCCTGCACGACGCGTCCCATATTGAACCGCGGGATCACACTGATCATGGCGCGCTTGCAGCGGCGCACCCACTCGGACGAAAAGCCGTGGTCATTGCGGGCATAGTAGAGCGGCACGACCTCCTCCTCGAGCGCATTGAGCATTTCCGCCGAATCCAGCTCATCGCGCCGCTCGGCATCGCTCGCGTCGGCGGCCGGGATGCCCCAGCCGTTGTCCCGATCGAAACCCTCGGCCCACCAGCCGTCCAGTATGCTCAAGTTCAGACGGCCGTTCACGGCCGCCTTGATGCCGGAGGTGCCGCTTGCCTCCAGCGGCGCCACCGGATTGTTGAGCCAGACGTCCACGCCAGTGACCAGCCAGCGCGCGAGCTGCAGATCGTAGTCTTCGAGGAAGATCACATGGCCCATGAACTCCGGCGTGAGCATGAGGCGCTTGATCTCACGCAGCACCTGCTGCCCCGGCACATCGGCCGGGTGTGCCTTGCCCGCGAACACAAACAGCACCGGACGGCTGCTGTCCGAAATCAGCTTTGCCAGCCGCTGCCGGTCACGCAGCAGCAGCGCGGCGCGCTTATAGGTCGCAAACCGTCGCGCGAATCCCAGCGTCAGCACATTTGGATTGTCCGGATTGAGCAGTCGCGTGATGTGCCGCAGCTGCGCGGGGCTGAGGGCTTTCTCGGCGTATTCGCGCCGCAGACGATCCCGCACGCCCCCGAGCATGCGAGTCTTGACCAGTTGCGAGGTCGCCCAGAAACGCGCGTCCGGGGTCTTTTCAAGGGCGCACCACAGCTCCGTGTCCGAGAGCCGCTCGCGCCAATCCGCGCCGAGGTTGTCATCGAAAAAGCGACTCCAGGTCTGCGCCAGGAAGGTCGGCACGTGCACGCCGTTGGTGACGTAGCCAACCGGATTTTCCTCGGGCGCGACCTCCGGCCACTGCGAGGCGCACAGCCGCGCAGACACCTGGCCGTGGATGCGGCTGACGCCGTTGATGCGCCGTGCGCCGTTCAACGCCAGGCAGGTCATGTTGAAGGCGTGCGGTGCATCAGCCGTACGCCCGAGATCGAGTACGCGCTCGAGCGGCACGCCGAGCTCGCGAATCGCATCCTCGAAGCAGGCGCTGAAGAGCCCAAGGTCGAAGGCGTCATGCCCGGCCGCCACCGGGGTGTGGGTGGTGAACACGCATTGCACGGCCGCGGCTTCGAGCGCCGCGGCGAACTCGAGTCCCATGGCAACGCCCTCGCGAATCAGCTCGAGGATCAAGAACGCCGCATGACCCTCATTCAGGTGCCAGACCGCCGGAGCGAGTCCCAGCGCGCGCAGTGCGCGCACGCCGCCGATGCCGAGAATCATTTCCTGCCGTATGCGTACCGAGGCATCGCCGCCGTAAAGGCGATGTGTGATCTCCCGGTCTTCCGCGTGGTTGCGCGCGCAATTGGTGTCGAGCAGATACACCGTCACGCGCCCGACGCGCGCCTTCCAGATGCGCGCACAGACGTCACGGCCGGCGATACACAACTGCACCGTCATCCAGGTGCCGGCGGCATCGCGCACCGGCTCGACCGGCAGATCGCGCGGATCGGTTTCGGTGTAATTGGCGTGCTGCACGCCGTCGCTGTCGACTGACTGGATGAAATAACCTTGGGTGTACAACAGGCCGACGGCGACGAAGTTCAGGCGCTCATCGCTGGCCGCCTTGCAGTGATCGCCGGCGAGAATCCCCAAGCCGCCCGAATAGATCGGGAAGCTCTCGTGAAAGCCATATTCAGCGCAAAAATACGCCACCAACGGTTCATCGGGTCGCGGCGGCGGCGCAGCCAGGTACCGATCAAAAGAGGCGACGACCTGCTCGTAGCGATCGCAGTAGCTGCGATCGCCCGCCGCGCGATCCAGATTTTCCTGATTGACACAGCGCAGAACCAGCCGCGGATTGCCGCCGGCCTGCTTCCAGAGCTCCGGGTCCAGATCGTCGAACAGCGCGCGCGTTGGCCGGTGCCAGCTGAAGAACAGGTTGCTGGCGAGCTCCGGCAGGCGCGCGAGCGTCGCCGGGATTATCGGGAATATTTCAATCAGTTGTTTGGACATCGGGGCGAAGTCTAACTCAAGATACCTGATGCGCTTCCCGTGGAGTTCACTAGTCATCTGCGCCCTCGCCCTCGGGGCCTGCGCGCGCAGACCGGCGTTGCCGGCTGCGGCTCAGATGCCGGCTGCCGGCGCTGCGACGGCGACGGCGACGACGGCCACCGTTGCCACGGCGGCGTCAGACGCGAGCGTCGGCCCCCGCGCGACCTGTCAGCCGGGCCACGATGGCTACTTGCGCGCGCGCATGCGCGGCGCGAAGGATCTGGATGTCGACTGGCGCGACGGTCAACTGGAGTGTGATGGCAGTCCGCGGCCGGATCGAAGCGGCATTCGTCTGACCTTCGCCGGACCCATTGCGACCGACGGCCGCCGATTGCGCTTTGTTTTCGGCATCGTCGGGGCGCAACGCATCGGCATCAGCCGCGACCTGCCGGTCAACGTCACGGTAATTTTTGAAGACGACCACCGCCTCTACGCGACGCGCGGCGCGAACAAATGCACAATCGACGTGCTCGATGAAAATCCGGTCGCGACCGATGGCGGCCCGAAGGGGCTGCGAGTCACGGGTCGTGGCTTTTGCGTCGCGCCCGCGACCGCCAGCGACGGCGGCGCCGGGCTGCTGCTGAGCCGTTTTGATTTCTCGGGAACAGCGCTCGATTCCGAGTAGCCGTTCGCCAGCCGCTCGCCAGCGGCTCGCTAGCGGCTCGACTGCGAAGCCGTTGCGGCTTTGCGCAGCCGGATTTCAAATAGCTTCGGCCAGTTCTTTCCCGTGACGAACAGGCGATCGCCCTCGGCATCGTAGGCGATGCCGTTGAGCACGTCGGTCTGCCCGGCTATTCGATCCGCCGGACTCAACAGGCCTTCGAGGTTGACCAGGCCGACAATCCGCCCACTATCGGGATTGATGCGCACGATCCAGTTCGTCTGCCACACGTTGGCATAGATCTCTCCCTTGATCCATTCCAGTTCATTCAGATAGCGCACCGGTTTGCCTTCATAACTGACGTGAAGCCGGCCGGTTTCACGTAGCGTCTCCGGATCAAGAAAGCGCAAATCAGAGCTGCCGTCGCTCATGATGATGCGTCGGCCGTCCAG
>JBIODE010000027.1:0-15128 GCA_044440325.1 Steroidobacterales bacterium | reverse complement strand
CTCCATCAGCAGCACGGTGCCGAAGGCGCCGCGGCCGATGCGCTCGATGTACTTGTAGCGGCCCTCGATGATGTCGCCGGGCGTGAGCGTGGAGATGTCGAGCTTCGGGGCCGTCGAGGCGGCGACTTGTTGCACGACCTGCGCGACCTCCTTCTCCGGAATCAGCAGTGTGCGTGCGGTCTCGGTCGGTCGCGGCGTCACGCTGCGCGTCGGATGCGGGGAGCTTGCCGCCAGCGCGGTGACGGCGCTGGCGGCGGTCCCCACGCCGGAAGAGAAGCGCACCTCGAGCTCCGTGAGCGCGCGCACGGCGGCGCGCGCGACGGTCGCGTCGGCATTACCGGCCTGCCCCTGCAGCTGAACGCGGATCTGATCGGCGCGATTCTCGTCCGCCAGGCGCGCGAGCGCCTGGATGGTCTCGATGCGAATGTCCTTCTCGCCGCGATTGAGCAGCGGCGTGAGCAAGTCGATCGCCTTGTTATCGCCGAGCTTGCCGACGGCCCGGACCACCACCGGTACTGCGCGCGCACTGGCCGTGCGCAGCATCTCGTACAGCCGCGGCACGGCGCGCGTGCTGCCGATCTCCGCCAAAGCGTCGACGGCGCGCTCGCTGACCCACCAGTCGGCGTCGCGGGTTGCATCGATCAGGTGGTTGATGGCGCGCTCATCCTTGGTCTGATTCAGGATCTCGATGGCGGCGCGCCGGATGTCCTCATCCTTGTCGCGAATCAGCGCCAGCACCGCATCGATGACCTTCGGGCCGCCGATCTTGCCGAGCGCGTCGCCCGCGCGACTGCGCACCCACCAGTCGTCGTCCTTGATCGCTTCGAGCAGATACTTGACCGAGCGCGCATCTCCGACCTCGTTGAGAACCTCGACCGCCGCCCGGCGTGCGCTTTCGCTCTCGTCCTTGAGTACCGGTACCAGATGGCGGATCGTTTCCGGGTCGCGCGCTCGCTGCAGTACCTCGACGGCGCGGTTCTGGACCTCCATTTCCGGGTCGCGCAGCAACGCGCAGATGCGTGCGACTTCAATCGGGCCGTCCATCTTTGCCAGCGCTCCGAGTGCGGCGCTGCGGATCGCCTTGTTGCTGTCGCCGATTTGAGTCTGCAGTGCGCGCTGCACTTCCGGCTTGTTGAAGCGGGCGAGTATGTTGATGATGTGCAGCCGCGCAATCGGATCCTTGCCCTGCTGTCTGCCGATGAGTTCGGGCAGACTGGCCTCATCGACCATATCGCCGACGATGCGGAACAGCGCGGCCTTTTCGTTCGCGTCCTGATTGTAGGCGGCGGTCAGGAGTTCGCGCACCGAGAAGCGCTGGCGCTGACCGTTGATGACGTCGAGCAACGCGGACTTGGCGATCCCGGGGGTGGCGAGGGCTTCGAGCAACAGGTGCGGAGCGTAGCCGCGGCCACTGGTCAGAGCCCAGGCGATGCCGGCGACGACGCGCGAGCTGCCCTGAACCAGACCCTGCACGTACTGCGGAAAGGTCTTGTTGTTGACCAGCGCCGAGAGCACGTCGACGAACGCGACCGTGGACTGCTTGTCTGCGTCCGCCAGCGCCGCGATCACAGGTTCGATGGCGCCGGGACCGACATCCTTGAGCTTCGCGATCGCCTTTTGCGTCTCGGCGCCCATCAGGTCGTTCGACGACTTGATCTGCGTGATCAGGCGGTCGGCGCGCAGGTTGGTGAAGAAACTCATTCGCTCGTGCTAATGTTGTTCCGCGAGCCGCGGCGGCGATTCTCGCCGACGGGATTATGCGATGATGTCACGCGCCCTAAGCCTTGAGGGCGGCCTTCAAGAGTAATGCTATCCATGTCCTATTCAGAGGCCAGCATTCGCGCGGCCATAGATGGTTTCATCGAGCCCTGTCTGCAGCAGAGTTTGGCTGAAGTCGGCGCGATACGCGAGCTGCGGACACTGTCCGACCGCTCGGTGCGCCTGGTGCTCGAGCTCGGCTTTCCGGTCCAGGATTATACGCAGGAATTGGCGGCTGCTCTCGAGGCGCATCTGGCCGCCGCCGGAATTGTCCTGACGGTCGAGCTCGAGCTGCGCAGCCTAATCGTGGCACATGCGGTGCAGCGTAATCTCAAGCCTCTGGCGGGCGTGAAGAACGTGGTCGCGGTCGCGAGCGGCAAGGGCGGTGTCGGCAAATCGACGGTCGCGGTCAACCTCGCGCTGGCATGGGCGGGCGCGGGGGCGCGGGTCGGCATTCTGGACGCCGATATCTACGGGCCGAGCCAGCCGCTGATGCTGGGGCTGACCGAGCAGCATCCGAGCTCCGTCGACGGCAAGCACATCCGTCCGCTGCGTGCTCACGGCATCGTCGCGATGTCGATCGGCTTCCTGATCGAGCCGGCGCAGGCGGTCGTTTGGCGCGGACCGATGGTCACGCAGGCCCTGAGCCAGTTGCTGGCTGATACGGAATGGGGCGAGCTGGACTATCTGGTGGTCGACATGCCGCCGGGCACCGGCGACATCCAGCTGACGCTCGCGCAACGCGTGCCGGTGGCCGGCGCCATCATCGTCACCACGCCCCAGGACATCGCCCTCGCCGATGCGCGCAAGGGTCTGGCGATGTTCGAAAAGGTGGCCGTTCCGGTACTCGGGATCGTCGAGAACATGAGCGTGCACGTCTGCAGCAACTGCGGGCACGTGGAGCATATCTTCGGCGCCGGGGGCGGGGCGCGCATGGCCGCCGAACAGGGCGTGCGCCTGCTCGGGGAGCTGCCGTTGGATGGGCGCATACGCGCTGAAACGGATAGCGGCACACCGACCGTCGTGGCCGAGCCTGGCAGCGCGCGTGCGCGCGCGTACCTGTCAATGGCCCGGCGCGCGGCCGCCGCACTCGCCCAGCGCGCGCGCGATCGCAGCGCGCTATTCCCGAAAATCGTGGTTGAGGACAGCTGAATGAGCATCAAGTCGGATAACTGGATTCGGCGCATGGCGAAGGACGCGCGCATGATCGAACCTTTCGAGCCCGGCCAGGTGCGCGCTGCCGCCGGCGGGCGGATCATTTCCTACGGCACCTCGAGCTACGGCTACGACGTGCGCTGTGCGCCGGAATTCAAGATATTCACCAACATCAACTCGACCATCGTCGATCCGAAGCAGTTCGACGAGAGGAGCTTCGTCGATGTCGCGGCTGACGTCTGCATCATTCCGCCGAACTCCTTCGCGCTCGCGCGCACGGTCGAGTATTTCCGCATTCCCAGAAGCGTACTGACGGTGTGCCTCGGAAAATCAACTTATGCAAGATGCGGGATAATCGTGAATGTAACGCCGCTCGAGCCCGAATGGGAGGGACACGTTACGCTCGAATTCTCCAATACCACGCCGCTACCGGCGAAGATCTATGCGAACGAAGGCGTTGCGCAGATGCTGTTCTTCGAATCGGACGAGGTCTGTGCGACCTCGTACGCCGATCGTGCGGGGAAGTACCAGGGACAAAAGGGCGTGACGCTGCCGAAGGCGTGACGGCGCCGGCCGGGCTGCAATTCGCGGCGCGGCGTGTTTCAGTCGCGCTTGAATCTTTGGATCTCCATGCTCCACTCGAGGCTGTCGATGCGCTTCTGCTCGACGCGCATGGGCAGATATCCATAGGCGGGGGCGCACCAGAACCGCGTCACGCGCGGGGAGCCCACATGCTGGCTGCTGTAGATGACGGTGTCGATCTGGCCGATGGGAGTCGTGATCTTTTCCTCGCCTTCGCGGCGGTACCGATAGTCGCGAATGGTGTTCTTGTCGATCATCGACAGGTTCTCGGGCGTCTGGCCCTGCTGTAGCTGGACCAGCATGGCGATCTGCACCGAAAGGTCGTCCTGAACGCCGGGTTTGAGCGGCAGGTCGACTTGCACGTCCTCGTAGACACCCGTGACGCGCCCTTGCACCCAATCGAACTTGACGTGCGCATCGCGCTTGGTGGCCGAAGTGCCGGCAACGGCGTCATAGCTCAATGGTTGCACGCGCTGATCCTCGGTCACGCGCATGACGCTCTGCTGGGTTGGACGTTCGGAGAATAGGCGACCGAGGCCGCGCGGCTCGCTCTTGGAGCTGTACATCCAGATATCGCCTTCGCGGTGCTCCAATTTGAGCGTGGAGATCGCAACCGTCATGCCGCGCCAATTCCAGGCGTAGGAGGCCTCGAATGGCCGCAGCGCCTCGGCCGGCACGGCGTCCGCTGCGAGCACAGGGCCGCAGACGGCGAACGTGGCCGCAAGGCTAGAGAGAATTCGTGCGCTGTGCATGGTTGTTCTCCGCGAGGCCTGCGTCCTGCACGATCGGGGCGGCGAGGGCGCGCCCATCGAGCATGATGGTCGCGCCCGCAAGCTGCAGTCGGCCATCGGCGATCAGGCCGATGACTTGCGGATATATCCTATGCTCCTGCTGCTGCACGCGTGCGGCCAGGGTTTGCTCGGTGTCGTCCGATCGGACCGCGATCCGCGCCTGTAGAATCACCGGCCCGCCGTCGAGCTCTCCGGTGACGAAATGCACGCTGACGCCGTGCTCGGTGTCCGCGGCTGCGAGCACGCGCCGATGCGTCTGCAGCCCCTTGTGGCGCGGCAGCAATGACGGATGGATGTTCAAGATGCGGCCGGCATAGCGGGCCACGAGTTCGGCCGACAGAATGCGCATGAAACCCGCGAGCACGACCAGCTCGGCGCCGCTCGAGTCGATGGCGTGCGCCAGCGCCGCCTCGAAGCCGGAGCGCTCGGCAAAGCCCTGCGCCGCGACGACGGCGGTATCGAGCCCCAGGCTTCGAGCCAATGCCAGGCCGCCGGCGTCTTCGCGATCGGCGATGACGCGCGTGACCTGTGCACGAATATCTCCGGCGAGGCAGGCGCGGGCGATCGCCGCCATGTTGCTGCCATGGCCGGAAATCAAGACCGCCACTTTAAGTTTTGCGTTCGGCAAGTTCAGCGTTCGGCGCCGTGGTCTGCGCCCTCATGCAATGATGACGACATCGCCATTGCCGGCGCGCACCTCGCCAATCAGTATCGCGTCCTCGCCGTGCGCGCGCAGCAGCTCGACGGCTGCCGCGGCCCGCGATTGCGCAACGATGGCGATCATGCCGATACCGCAGTTGAAGGTCCGGTACATTTCAGCGTCGCCGATCGACCCGGTGCGCGCGAGCCAATCGAACAGCGGATCTCGCGGCCAGCGCCGCCGTTCGAGCACGACCTGCAGATGCGGCGGCAGCACCCGCGGAATGTTATCGACCAGCCCGCCGCCGGTGATGTGCGCCAGCGCGTGTACCGGCAGCGCGCGCAGCAGGGCCAGCAGCGCACGTACGTAGATCCGCGTCGGGGTCAGCAGACGCTCGAATAGCGTGCGGCCGTCGATCTCGGTGCGTGCATCGGCATGCGCGACGCCGATGAGTTTTCGGATCAGCGAGTAGCCGTTCGAGTGCGCGCCGGAGGAGGCAAGACCGATCACGGCGTCCCCGGCCCTCACCTGGGAGCCGTCGATGATCGCATCACGTTCGACCACGCCGACACAGAAGCCGGCGAGGTCATAGTCCTCGCCGTGATACATGCCCGGCATCTCCGCGGTTTCTCCGCCCACCAGCGCGGCGCCGGCCTGGACGCAGCCTTCGGCGATGCCGGCAATCACGGCGGTGGCCACCGCGAGCTGCAGGTGGCCGGTGGCGTAGTAGTCGAGGAAGAACAGCGGCTCGGCGCCCTGGACGATGACGTCGTTGGCGCACATGGCGACCAGATCGATGCCGATGGTCTCATGGCGGCCGGTGTCGATCGCGAGCCGCAGCTTGGTGCCAACGCCGTCGGTGCCCGAAACGAGCACCGGCCGGCGGTAGCGTTCGAGCGGCAGCTCCACCAACGCGCCAAAACCGCCGATGCCCGCGAGGACTTCGGGCCGGTGGGTACGCCGCACCAACGGCTTGATGCGCTCGACCAATGCATCGCCGGCGTCGATATCGACACCAGCGTCTCGGTACGTGTAGCTGTGGCTGTGCGGATCGGTCATCGATGGATATAGTAGCCGAAGGAAGCGCACCATCATGTATCGCCGCTGTCATTTGTGGGGGTTGGGCCCAATGCTCGCGATTGCGCTGCTGTGCCACGCGCGCCTCGCGCCGGCCGCGGAATTTCCGGGCATGTACGCGGTGACCATCCCGGGCGCGGATGCGCAGCAAAGCACGCAGGAGGCACTGGGCACGGTACTTGTGCGGCTGACGGGACAGCGCGAGGCGGCGAGCGATGCGGCCCTGGCCTCGCTCGTTGCCAATGCGCGCCTGTACACGCAGCTGGTGCGTTCGACCACCGGCGGCGCGACGCAGGTGATGTTCGACGGTGCGAAGCTGCGTGCGGCCGTGATTGCCGCCGGTCGCACGATTTGGGACCTGGACCGGCCGCTGTTGCTGGTGCTGCTGCCGCCGAGCAGTGCGAGTGAAGAATTGCACGCGCGGCTGCTGGCCGCGGCGCAGGCGCGTGGCGTTCCGATCATCATCGCCGATGCGACCGGAGCGATCGCCGCCGCCGGCTCAGCGGCGGGTGCGCCTGGCCGTGACGAGCTGCTCGCGGCGGCGCGGCGCGGCGGCGCGAGCGCGGCATTGCTGGGTGCGGCGAGCGCCGAACCGTCGACGCTGCAGTGGGTGCTTGCGGCACCCGCGGCGGCTGGCAACTGGGTCGGAGCGCCCGAGACGGCGATCGACGGCGCTGTCGATGCGCTGGTGCGATCGGCTCAGGACAGCGAGTCCCTGCCTGCCGTCGAGCTCGAATGCCAAATCGGCGGAGTGGTCGACCTACCGGCATTCGCGGCCGTCCTCGGCCTGGCATCGACCGGCCCGGGTGTCACCGCGGTCGCGGTCGATAAGGCCGAAGGGGATACGCTGAGCCTGCGGCTGCGGGCCCGGGGCAGCGCCGTGAGCGTTGCGCGCTCGCTCGCCGGCGAGCATCTGCTCGCGACCGGCGATGCCGCCGCCGGCGTCGCCGAATATCGCTACCAGCCTTGATGCGACATCTACCGAACATCATCTGTCTGCTGCGGATCGCGTTGATTTGGCCGGTCCTCGTCAGCATTCAGCAGGGCGCCTACACGCGCACGCTGCTGCTGTTTTTCATCGCCGCATGCAGCGACGGGCTCGATGGCTATCTTGCCAAGCGTTTCAACTGGACCTCGCAGCTGGGCAAGACGCTCGATCCACTCGCCGACAAACTGTTGCTGGTCGCCGTATTCCTGGTGGCCACGTGGCTCGGAATGATCCCTCGATGGCTGACCGTCGCGGCAGTCGGCCGCGACGTGATGATCGCGCTCGGCGCACTGGTCTACCGCATCGGTTGGGGCCCCGTAAACGGCCGCCCGCTCACGGCAAGCAAGATCAACACGCTGCTGCAACTGCTCTATGTGCTCTCGATCGTCGCACATGCGGATTTTGGATTGCCGCCGCAGAGCGTGCTCGACGCACTCGCGGTGTTGACGCTCATTACCGTAGTCGTCAGCGGCTACGGCTACGTGCGGCAATTTCTGCAGCGCGCGTTGCGAATTTCGGCCGCCGCGGCATGAGCTGCCGGGTGTCATGAAGCAGCTGCCGCTGGGCGTGCGGGTGCGCGAGCGTTCGGTGTTCGAGAGTTTTTTCGCCGGGCCCAACGCGGCCGCGGTCGCGCTGTGCCAGGCTCTGGCCGCCGGCACGCAGCCTGGGGTGCTGTGGCTCTGGGGGCCGGCCGGTTGTGGCAAGACGCATCTGCTGCAGGCCGCGTGCGCACAGGCGGGCAGCGCCCGTGAGGCTGTTTACCTGCCGTTGGCGCAGCTCGCGCAGTTGGGCGCCGGCGCGCTCGAAGGCTGGCCCATGGCCGCCTGCCTGTGCCTCGACGACATCGAATCGGTGCTGGGCGGGCTGGAATGGGAAGCCGCGTTGTTTCGACTGTATCGGGAGATCGAGGAGCGCGGTGCGAGTCTGCTCGTCGCGGCCAGCGCGCCGCCGGCGCTGCTGGCATTTGCGTTGCCGGACTTGGGCTCGCGCTATGCGGCTGCCGCCGTGTTTCAGCTGCGGGCGCTCGATGAGCTGCAGCAGCGCGAGGCGCTGCGATTGCGCGCGCAATTGCGCGGCCTGGAGCTCCCGGAGGAGACTGCGCTTTATCTGCAACGGCGCTTTCGCCGCGACATGAAGACGCTCTATGACTTACTCGATGCACTCGACGAAGCGGCCCTTGCCGCTCAGCGGCGGCTCACCGTGCCGTTCATCCGGGAAGCGCTGGCGCAGACGCGAGTCTGACGGCGAGCGCGGCCACCCGCCGCCCCAATGCCTGCGCCAGTGCGCGCTCATCGGCGCGCAATCCGGCGCTTGCGCCGGCGGCGACGTGCGAGGCCCCGTAGGGCGTGCCGCCGCCAGCGGTGGTGTTCAGTGCGCGTTCGGTGTACGGCAGACCGACCAGATACATGCCGTGGTGCAGGAGCGGCAGGAACATGCTCAGCAGCGTGCTCTCCTGACCCCCGTGCATCGTCTGCGTTGAGGTGAATACGCCGGCCGGCTTGCCCGCCAGGGCGCCTTCGAGCCACAGGCTTGAGGTCGAGTCCAGGAAGTATTTCAGCGGCGCCGCCATGTTGCCGAAGCGCGTGGGGCTGCCCAGGAGCAGCGCATCGGCGCATCGCAGCTCCGCGAGCGTGGCGTACGGCGGGCCTTCGTCGGGCACGACGACCGGCACCGTTTCGCGGTTGTCGCTCACCGCCGGCACCGTGCGCAGCGTCGCCTGGGCGTGCGGCACCGACTCAATACCGCGGCAGACCTGGCGTGCAAGCTCGGCAGTGGTGCCGCCGCGCGAATAGTAGATGACGAGGATCTCGGCCATGGCCTCAAGTGTATCGCCAAAGCACGTCTACAGCCGCTGCCACGTCAGCGGTCGGGTACAGGGTGTGGCTTATCGCGCCAGCGCTGCCGCACGGGCGCGTGAGCTTGCCATCAGCGGCTACGCGCGCAATCTGCCGGACGGCCGCGTTGAAATATTGGCATGCGGGGAGGCGGAAGCGGTGCGCGTATTTATCGCGTGGCTGTGGATCGGGCCGGCCGCGGCCAAGGTCGCCGATGTGGCGGTGGAAACGCTGCAGCTTGCGGAGCCGCCGCGGGAATTCATGATCGCCTGAGCGGTCGCCCGGGATTGGCGCCGTTACGGGGCAGGTCCCGGGCCGTTCCAGGCGCGTCCGAGATCGTCCGCGCCATTCCAGTAGGTGGTCCAACGCACGATGACCTTGTCAGGGTAGTCGCGGTGGCCGACGCTGCCGTTGTAATACTCGAGTGCCCGGCGCACGTCGCGACGCTCACGCTCAAGATAGAATCGCAGGATGGCGCAGCCCATGCGAATGTTCGCCTCGGTCCGCACCAGCTCCGCGCGGTGCATGCCGAGCTGGTCGGGCCAGAACGGCATCACCTGCATCAGCCCCACGGCGCCCGTGTTCGAGACCGCCCAGCGGTCGAAGCGGCTTTCGACTTCGAGTACCGCCATGACGAGCCCTGCCGGCAGCAGCGTCGTGTTCTGGCGGTGAGTTTCACAATAGACGGCTCTTAGAATCGACAGGCGCTCGTTCTCATCGGCGATGAAGCGGCGCAGCTTCGGCTCCATGAGCGTGTACCAGACGGCCGAGTCGTACTTGTCGCCGAAGCATTCGGCCTGTGCGATGGCCTGCTGAACGACGCCGCGTAACTGCGGGTCGCGCTGCGGCGCGCTGGCGGCCGCACCGGCCGCACCGGCCGCACCGGCCGTGGCGGTCAGCAGCAGTGCCAGCAGGCCGGCCGCTGCAAGTCTCAAGCTAGAGCTGCAGGCGCCCACGGATGAACTCCACGGCGGTGCCGGCGGGGAAATTCTCGCTGTCGGTGGCGCGGCGATGACGGTATTCGAGCGTTTCAGCATCGAGGCCGCGCTCGCCAACGACGATGCGGTGCGGAATACCCAGCAACTCGGCATCCGCAAATTTGACGCCGGGCCGGGCGTCACGATCGTCATAGAGAACCTCGATGCCCGCCGCGGTGAGCTCGGCGTACAGCGCGTCAGCGGCGGCGCGCACGCGCGCCGACTTGTGCAGATTGAGCGGTACCAGGACGACATGGAATGGCGCGAGCGGGTCCGGCCAGATGATCCCGCGCTCATCGTGATTCTGTTCGATCGCCGCCGCCACGATCCGCGTCACACCGATGCCGTAACAGCCCATGAGCATCGTCACCGGCTGGCCAGCCTCATCCAGCACGCTTGCATTCATGCTGGCCGTGTATTTGCGGCCGAGCTGGAATATGTGCCCGACCTCGATGCCGCGCACGATTCTCAGGGAACCCGAACCCCCGGGGCTCGGATCGCCGTCGACGACGTTGCGCAGATCCGCCGCGCTCGCCTCCGGTAGGTCGCGGCCCCAGTTCACGCCGGCCAGGTGCGCGTCGGCCGCGTTTGCGCCACAGACGAAGTCGGCGATCGCGAGCGCCGCAAAGTCGGCAAATATCGGGCACCGCAGGCCGACCGGTCCGAGGAATCCCGGTTCGCAGCCGATGGCCTGTGCCACCTGGGCGGCGCTCGCCATGCGCAGAGGATGCGCAATCCCCGGCAGTTTTTGCGCCTTGACGGCGTTGAGTTCGTGATCACCGCGCAGCACGAGCGCCACCACGCGGCCATCACCGCCGTCGACGATCAAGGTCTTCAGGCACTGCGCCGGGGGCACCTGCAGCAGTTCGGTGAGCTGCGCGATGGTGCGCACGCCGGGCGTCGGCACCTGCCTCAGTACGGCCTGCGGCGGCGGGCGCGGCGTCTTCGGTGGGAGAGTCGGTGCGAGCTCAACATTCGCAGCGAAGCCGTCGCCGTCGGAAACCGCGATCGCGTCCTCGCCCGATTGCGCCAGCACTTGAAATTCCTCCGATGCGTTGCCGCCGATGGCGCCGGTGTCGGCCTGGACCGCGCGGAAGGTCAGGCGCATGCGCGTGAACATGCGGGTATAGGCGGCGTGCATGGCCGCATAGCCGTCCGCGAGCGAACGCTCGTCGAGATGAAACGAATAGGCGTCCTTCATGATGAACTCGCGCCCACGCATTACACCGAAACGCGGGCGCACCTCGTCACGAAACTTCATTTGAATCTGGTAGAAATTCACGGGGAGTTGCCGGTAGCTCTTGAGCTCGCGGCGTGCGATGTCGGTGATCACCTCTTCATGCGTGGGTCCGACCACGAACGCACGGTCGTGGCGGTCGCGCAGGCGCAGCAGCTCTGGTCCGTACTGACTCCAGCGTCCGGATTCCTCCCACAGCTCGGCGGGCTGAATCGCGGGCATCAGCAGCTCGAACGCCCCGGCGCGGTCCATCTCCTCGCGGATGATGCGTTCGACTTTGCGCAGCGTGCGCAGACCCATGGGCAGCCAGTCATAGATGCCGGCGGCCACGCGGCGTATCAGGCCCGCGCGCAGCATCAGCTGGTGGCTGACGACTTCGGCTTCGGCGGGCGTTTCCTTGGCGGTATTGATCGGATAATGGGATAAGCGCATGCGTTGCCGGCAACTCGAGGGTGCAAGCCTCATCCTAGCAGAAGCTTCCTGCGCCGCCCGCGGCCACCTATGATGGCAGGCTCATGGAAAGTGAAATACCCGCTCGAAGGACGCAACGGCGCGGCATCTATCTGCTGCCGAATCTGCTGACTACCGGCTGCCTGTTTGCGGGCTTCTACGCGATCGTCGCGGCCATCGACGGCAATTTCGAGCGCGCCGGGGTCGCGGTCTTCGTCGCGATGATCTTCGACGGACTGGACGGACGCGTGGCGCGCCTCACGAGCACCGAGAGTGCTTTCGGCAAGGAGTACGACAGCCTCGCCGATATGGTCGCCTTCGGCCTGGCGCCGGCGATCGTTTCGTACCAGTGGGGCGTCGCGCGCATCGCCGAGTATGGCAAGGCCTGGTATCGCTTCGGCTGGGTGGCGGCATTCTTTTTTGCGGCCGCCTGCGCGCTGCGGCTGGCACGCTTCAATGTGCGCGCCGCGCTCGACAAGCGCTACTTCGAGGGCTTGCCATGTCCTTCGGCCGCCGCGGTGGTCGCCGCGTTCGTCTGGCTCTCGAGCGAATGGCGCGAGCCGGGATTGCCGGGGTTGATCAGCGCGTTCCTGATCACCGCCAGCGCCGGCGCGCTGATGATCAGCCGCTTCAGTTATTCGAGCTTCAAGCAGTTCGACCTGTCCAAGCCGGTGCGATTTATCTGGCTGGTCGTCGTGGTGCTCGGCTTTGTCATCCTCGCGCCGCATCCCCAGAGCGTGCTGCTGGCGGTTTTTGGCGGCTACGCGCTCTGGGCGCCGCTGGTATGGGTGTGGCGGCGGTTGCGGCGCTCGCAGCGTGACCGCGCGGCGAGCGAGCGGAGAGCCCGATGAGCGCTCAGCGCGAGCAGTATCTTCGGGCCCTCGGCATTGACATCTGGACGCCGCGCCAGGCCGGCCACGCCGCGCCCGCGGCGATGGCCGCAGCCGCGATGGCGGCTGCTGCGGCTGCGCCCGCTGCGGCTGTTGTGCCGATCCCGGCGAGCGAAGCCGCGGCCTGGGCCGAATTGCAGGCGCAGGTCAGCGCGTGTGTACGCTGCGGACTGGAAAAAACCCGCACGCAGACGGTGTTTGGGGTCGGCAACCGGCGTGCCGAAATACTGGTGATCGGCGAGGCACCGGGGCCGAGGAGGACCGACAGGGAGAACCCTTCGTCGGTCGCGCCGGCCAATTGTTAAATTCGATGCTGCGCGCATTGGGCCATCCGCGCGACACGGTTTATATTGCCAATGTGCTCAAGTGCCGGCCGCCGGGTAACCGCGACCCCTCGCCGCAGGAGGTCAGCTGCTGCCTGCCGTATCTGCAGCGTCAGATCGATCTGATTGGCCCGCGCCTGCTGCTCGCGGTGGGTCGGATCGCGGCCCAGAACTTGCTTGCGACTGATACGCCAATCGGCCGCCTGCGCGGATCGGTGCATCGTTTCGGCCGGCAGGCAACGCCGCTGATCGTCACTTATCATCCGGCGTACCTGCTGCGCAGCCCGGGCGAGAAGCGCAAGGCTTGGCACGACTTGAAATTCGTCCGCGGCGAGCTCGCGCGGCTGCGGCAGACGGAATCCGGAGCATTGAAGGCGTAAGGCAATCGTGGCGGTAGTGAGTGAACAAGCGCTGGAGCTGCCGCAGGTGCAGGTCCGCGCGATGCAGGCCCTCGACATCCCGGATGTCGTGGCGATCGAGCGCGCGTCCTATGCATTCCCATGGACCGAGGGCATATTTCGCGACTGTCTGCGTGTCAACTACATGTGCCGCGCGGTCGAGATCGGCGCGATCGTCATCGGCTACGGCATCATGAGTCTAGGTGTCGGCGAGGCACATCTGCTCAATCTCTGTATCGCCGAGAATTTTCGCTGTCGCGGTGTCGGCCGCCGATTGCTCAACCATCTGCTGCAGCTGGCCGGCAACGCCGGAGCGCTGGAGGCCTTCCTTGAAACGCGTCCATCCAACAGCGCCGCGATACGGCTGTACGAATCGCTCGGCTTTGCTCAGATCGCCATTCGCCGCGGTTATTACCAGGCGCTTGCCGGGCGCGAAGACGCGATCGTGTTGAAGCGCCGCATCTAGAGGCGCCCGCGCTGCTAGAATCCGGCGCCTTTTGCCGCAGGATTCGACCAAGCTACCACATGGATGACCTCGAGCAGCAGATCGCGCGCCGCCGCACTTTCGCGATCATTTCGCATCCGGATGCCGGCAAGACCACGCTGACCGAAAAACTACTGCTGTTCGGCGGCGCCATCGCCATGGCCGGCACCGTCAAGGGTCGCAAGGCCGCGCGTCACGCCACCTCCGACTGGATGCGCCTCGAGCAGCAGCGCGGTATTTCCGTGACGAGCTCGGTGATGCAGTTTCCGTACGGCGACAGCGTGGTGAATCTGCTCGACACGCCGGGGCACGAGGATTTTTCCGAGGACACCTATCGCACCTTGACCGCGGTGGACTCGGCGCTGATGGTGATCGACTGCGCCAAGGGGGTCGAGGAGCGCACGATCAAGCTCATGGAAGTGTGCCGCCTGCGCGCTACGCCAATCATGACCTTCATCAACAAGCTTGACCGCGACGGTCGCGCTCCGATCGAACTGCTCGATGAGATCGAGCGCGTGCTGGGCATTCACACCGCGCCGGTCACCTGGCCGCTCGGCATGGGGCGAGATCTCGCCGGCGTCTACCATCTGCTCGAGGACCGCATCTATGTGTACGAAGCCGGCGAGCGCGGCCGCGTCGGCGGCAATCGCGTCATCGAGGATCTGCATTCCCCGGCCGCGCTCGAGCTGCTCGGCGAGCGCGCCGAGGCCTTCATCGCGGAGATCGAGCTGGTGCGCGGGGCAACCGCCGCGTTCGACCGCGCGGCCTACCGTGCCGCCCGGCAGACGCCGGTGTTTTTCGGCTCGGCCATCAGCAATTTCGGCGTCGAGGAGCTGTTGCGTGCATTCGTGCGCGAAGCGCCGGGACCGCTGCCGCGCGCCTGCCGCGAGCGCACGGTGCAGCCCACCGAGCCTAAACTCACGGGCTTCGTGTTCAAGATCCAGGCAAACATGGACCCCGGCCATCGCGATCGCATCGCCTTCGTGCGCCTGTGTTCCGGCCGCTATCATCGCGGTATGCGTCTCAAGCACGTGCGGCTCGACAAGGAGCTGCGCATCGCCGATGCGCTCACCTTCATGGCCGCGGACCGGAGTCAGGCCGAGGAGGCCTACGCCGGCGACATCATCGGTCTGCACAATCACGGCACGATCAATATCGGCGATACTTTCACGGAAGGGGAGCGTCTGCGGTTCACGGGCGTGCCGAACTTCGCCCCCGAGATGTTCCGGCGCGCGATTCTCAAGGACCCGCTGCGCATGAAAGCGCTGGCCAAGGGCCTGGATCAGCTGTGCGAGGAGGGCGCGACACAGTTGTTCCGGCCGCTGCGCAATAGCGATCTGATCTTGGGCGCGGTCGGGCAGCTGCAGTTCGAGGTGGTGGCCTTCCGGCTGCAGGACGAATACGGCGTGCAGTGCGTGTTCGATACCATCAATGTCTATACGGCGCGCTGGATCAGCGCCACCGATGGCGCGCGGCTCGAGGAATTTCGCACCAAGGCGTATGAGCATCTGGCGGTCGATCACGCCGGTGCGCTGGTGTATCT
>JBIODE010000026.1:0-15226 GCA_044440325.1 Steroidobacterales bacterium | reverse complement strand
GTATCCCTGCATCGAGCAGCGCCATCGCAATGGAGTACGGCTCTTCGCCGGTCGAGCACGGCAGACTCAGCAGGCGCAGGGTCTGTTGCGGGCGGGCGCGCAGCCAATCGTCGCGGGCGATACGCCCCAGCGCTGCGAATGCCTCCAGATCGCGGAAGAACCAGGTTTCGGGCACGACGATCACGTTGACCAGCGTCTGCAGCTCGGTAGCCGAAGTGCGCAGCCGCTCCAGATAGGAGCGGACGTCGAGCGCACAGGCGGCAGCCCGCGCCTGGGCGGCACGCTCGACGGCGCCGCTGCCAAGGGAGGCGGCCTCCAGCCCGGTCACATGTTTGAGCAGTTTTTCGATCTCGGAGTAAGCCATCAGTGTTCCACCGACTGCTGGAACAGCAGGCCACGCACCGATGCAGGTAGTAACTGCTCCACTTCGATCCACTGGGTCAGTCCGCGTATGTCCGTGGCCACGGCACCCTGAAAGGGCACGGCCACCCCGGATGCGACGAAGTCACTGGGTTCGCGACGCACGGTTTCCGTCGCGCGTTCGGCGATCAGGCCCAGCAAATGGGGTCCAGCGACGTTGTCAGGGTAGTTGACGAGAATGATGCGCGTGTTCAAACGCTGCCGTGCCGGCCGGCCCAGCATAAGTTGGCTCAGGTCGAGCGCCGGCACCGGAACGCCGCGATAGTTGACGATGCCGGCCACTCCCGGAGGCGCCTGCGGCAATTTCATGAGGTTGACTAATGGCAGCACCTCGACGACCTTGCGGGCGTCGAGCGCGTACCGGCTCTGATCGAGTTGGAACAGAAGGAACAGCATTTGCCGCTCGCAACAGCGGGCCCTCTTAGGCTGCTAGCCTGAAGCGCGCAACGCCGTTGCGCAGGCCGCTCGACACTTGATTCAGCTCGGTGATGGCCAAGTTCGACTGCGTTAGGGATTCGACGGTTTGCTGGGCCGCTTCGGTCAATTGCAGCAACGCCTGGCTGATCTGCTCGGCGCCAGTGGCCTGTGCCTGCATGCCCTCGTTGACCGATTCCACTCGCGGCGCGAGCGCCTGCACCTGCTGAATGATCTGCGACAATTGCCCGCCCACCTGCTGGACCTCCTGCATGCCGCGCCGTACTTCTTCTGAGAACTTGTCCATGCCCATGACGCCGGCGGCAACCGCCGATTGGATTTCCTTCACCATCTGCTCGATGTCATAGGTGGCAACCGCCGTCTGGTCGGCCAGGCGGCGGATCTCCACCGCGACCACGGCGAAGCCCAGGCCGTATTCGCCGGCCTTTTCGGCTTCGATCGCGGCGTTGAGCGACAGCAGATTGGTCTGGTCGGCAACTTTGGTAATCGTCGTGACCACCTGATTGATGTTGCCGGCTTTCTCATTGAGCACGGTCAATTTGGCGTTGATGAAACCAGCTGCCTCCATGACCTGGCGCATGATCTCCTCCATGCGCGCCAGGCCGGTCTGGCCGCTGCCGGCCAGACTTGCCGACTGGTCGGCGCCATGGGAGACGGCATTCATGGTCTTCACCAGCTCCTTGGAGGTCGCCGATATCTCCCGGGACGTGGCGCCGATTTCCGTGGTAGTCGCGGCAATCTCGGTCGCGGTCGCCTGTTGCTGCCTGGCGGTGGCGGCGATCGCCGCCACCGAGGTGTTGACTTGACCACTGGACTTCTGCACCTGACCGACCAACGCCGTCAGCTCGTCAGTCATGCGATTGAAGCCTTCGGCCAAGGCGTGAAATTCGTCGCGCCGGTCCAATGTCAGGCGCTTGGAGAAATCTCCGGCACGCACCACCTCGACCATGTCGGTAAGTTGCTTGAGCGGTCGGGAAATGGCTTGCAGCAGATAGCGGGCGCAGACGAATGTGAACAGCAGCGAGGCGACAAAGCTCAGCAGCATGCCGAACTTTGCGCCGCTGATGGCAGTGGTGATCGCGCCGACCGACCGGGCCGCACTCCCGCGGTTGGAATCCACCACGATCTGGATTGCCGCGCGCAGCTTCTCGAACGCCGGGTCGAGCTGCTCGCGCCAGAGCTGGTTTGCCTCCTTGAATTTCAGATCCGCGCTGAGCTTCAAGATGGTGCTTTGGATATTTTGATACGAAGACAAGGCGTCCTTGAAGCGGGCAAAATTCTCATGGTCCCTGGCTGAGACAATCGTCGCCTCGTAGCTGCGCGTCGATTCTTCCAGGGCCTTTTGATTGGTTTGCAGACGTGTCTCGACCTTCTCCGCCGCCAGCACATCGGCCTGGCCGACATACTCCACGGTCAGTGTGTAATTCATGACTAGGTTGGTGCCGAGCTGCGTGCTGGCATAGAGGCCCGGGATGGAGGCAGTTGCGGCGCTGTCGGCTTCCTTGTCGATGTGCGCGAGACCAATATATGCGACCGCTCCCATGACTAGCATCAGCGCCAGAATGACGACAAAGCTGCTCAAGAGTCGTCGGCGAATCGTCCAGTTTTTCATTCCGCGGACTCCGATCGGTGATTCCATTGTGAGCGCCCTCGGCACGCGTTATCGGTGCGGTATCGCACTATCAGGGCCGAGGTGAATGGCAGGGAGCGCACTCGGAATGCGCCGTGCATCTATCTATTCCCTTTCACCATGCGGATCGTTGTTGGAGCTCACGTTCTGAGAGCCAGCGAGCTGCGCGCCACCATTGCGGTTCCGATGCGCCGTCACAGGCTCGATGGCGACCCCCAGGTCTGCTCCAGCAACGCGCTGACTTGTTGCGCCACCGCATTGAGTTGATCGACTGAGCCCTCCGCGGCGACGTAGTGGTCCGGCCGCAGGAGCACTGCGCGCTCCGAGCGACCGTGGAAGGCCTGCGCGAGAGTGCTGTCCGTGGGCTTGACGATCAGCTGCTGATCGATAGGCGTGATGGCCAGCCGCTCCGGTACCACTGCCACCCGCACCGCTTCGAGGCGCCTCCAAATGTCATGCTCGCTGGCAAGGAAAAATCGCTGCGGCTGTTCGGTCCAAGCGAGCAACGCGAAGCGATTGCCGATCAACTCATCCAACCGCAAATTGCGGCCTTGCAAATCGCGCAGTAGCGGCTGGGGAAACAACCGTCCGACCAAGGGGTGGGGCCGTCGTGCGGCGGCCGGAATAATGAAGCCCTGTTTGAAGCGGGGGGGCGGTCGATATCTCATCTGGGCAATATAGACGCGCGCAGTCGGGATCACGCCCAAGGTGTAGAAACACAGGCGCGTCAGCAGCCCTGACAGGCGGTTACGCGGCGCCATCACGCGCCCCATGCGCAGCGCGAGTTCAATCATCGCCCGAGCATGCACCCTGCGTTCCTGCTCGTAGGTGGCGAGCAGCTGGGGGCCGGCCTGACGGCGCAGGGCCATGGCAAGTTTCCAGGCGAGATTGTGACAATCTCGCACACCGCTATTGAATCCCTGGCCCGCGAACGGCGGTGTTAGATGAGCGGCATCGCCGGCCAGAAACACGCGTCCCTGGGACCAGCGCATGGCGCAACGCGCATGGAATCGGTACACAACGGAGCGGCGGATGACGGCGCGCGGGTCCGCCTCATGGGTGTCAAGGAGTTGCCTGATCATCCGTGGTGCGAGCATGTCGGCGTCGCGCTCGTGCGCGAATAATTTGAACTCAAACCGGCGCGTATCGTGGGGGCCAGGAAGCGTGATGCAGGGACGGCGCGCATCACAGAACACCTTGGTATGCCGTGTGGTGTTGTGGCTTTCTTCCAGATCGACGATCAGCCAGCGCTCGCTGAAAGTTTCACCTTCCATCAGGATACCGAGCTGCTCGCGCACTGTGCTGCTCGCGCCATCGCAACCGATGAGAAAGTCGCAGTCGATCTGCAGCAGTTGTCCAGTGCTGCCACGAATCTTCGCAATCACCTGATCGGCTGCGGGCGTGACCTGCGAGAGCTCCCATCCGTACAGGCAGGTAACGTGGGGAAAGCGCCTTAGACCCTCTTGTAGCTGGCGCTCGAGCACGGGCTGCCGAAAGGCGTTACGGCGCGGATAGCCGTTGGGTGTCTCGGTCGGCTCAACACGAATAAAGCAGCGTCCGGCGGGCGAGAAATAGTGGGAACCGTAGCCCGGCACAATTTCCTTCAATACCGGTTCGATCAGACCAGCCGCCTGCATCGTTCTCAAGGCTTCGTCGTCAATTGAGACTGCACGAGGCTCGGTAACGGTCGCGGCATTACGCTCGACGAGCAACACGTCGATACCCTCGCAACCCAATAAATTGGCTAGCGTCAATCCGACCGGGCCGCTGCCGACTACGACGATCGCGTGGCGCCGGGCAGGAACGCTGATCGCGCCCATCAGGATCGCAGGTAGGCCTGGCCCCACAAAATGAGCGTGCGCTCTTCGTGGGCACACAAAGGTGTGTCAGTGAGTTTCTTCATTTCACTTGCGTAAGGTCTGACCATTTGACCCATTTGACCCATTTGACGTTGCGTCATGTCGCGACGCTCGTTCATTCTCGTCGCCGGATTGTAGACTGCAGGAATGGTCGGCGTCGTCGCGAGCCTGCTTCAGGTTCTCTCCCTCTCGGAATCGATAGCACTGCCGCCACCGTTAGGAACCGTTAGGATTCACCAGCACGATAAGACCGGCGCCATCGCTGAGCTTGTAGGTATTGCCACGAGGCTGAGGCAGCAACCGCGACGTCCGTCAGGCGCATAATCCGTGACCCTCCGCGGTCTGGGTCACCGGTGTCCGGTTCGGGTCATGCACCCATCGGGGTCCAAAATCCCCTTGGGGGTAACAGGACCTCCGAACCCCGAACTCAGGAGTTACCGGCAAACGCTTCGCGCTGACACGGGCGAGATCGCACCGAAGAGACGATAGACTATAGGAAAATCAATGAGTTACGAGAATAGAGAGGGAGTGTTGAGACCGCGCGCCACCGCTTGGAAGGGTCATTTGGTGCCCAGGAGAGGACTCGAACCTCCACGGTGTTACCCGCTAGTACCTGAAACTAGTGCGTCTACCAATTCCGCCACCTGGGCATCCGGTGGGCGGCGCAATCTACGTAAGGGGTCGGGAGCTGTCAATTGAGACGCGCGAAGACACACCGCCGTTCCGACCGAAATGCGCCCTCTCGCGGGCCACGCGCCGGGCACGGGGCGAAGCATTCCGACAGGAAAAGCGGCGCCGACGGCGCTTTGTTGAGCGAAGGGGAAGGGATCGTCAGCGCCAATCGCGCCGGCTTCGGCTTTGTGCGTACCGACGCGGTGGCGGAGTCCGTGTTCCTGCCGCCAGGCCAGATGCAGGGGTTGATGCATGGCGATCGCGTGCGCATCGAGATTCGCGGGGACGGACAGGGCCGTTTCGTCGGTCGTGTGCTCGAGGTCCTCGACCGAGGAGTGCAGGCGTTCCTCGGTACGATCGAGCGCCAAGGGAAGGGCTTGAGCGTACGCTCGGCCGATCAGCGGCTCGCCCTGCTATGCAGTTTGAACGAGGAGGGTGCGCCGCCAGTGCGACCGGGCGACTGGGTCATCGCGCGCGTGCTGCGCTACCCGCAGCCCGGTGCGGAAGGGCAGGCGCGTGTCGAGCAGCGGCTGGATCCAGAAAAGCCGGTGCAACTGGCGACCGAGGCCGCGATTGCACGCTTCGGCCTGCCGGTTGAGTTTCCCGCGATGGCGTTGCGCGAAGCGCAGCAATGGGGCCGCGAGGTCGATCCGGCCGAGGCGACGCAGCGCACCGATCTGCGTGGATTGCCGCTGGTCACCATTGACGGCGAGGACGCGCGTGACTTCGACGATGCGGTCTATGCCGAGGCGCTCGAGCAGGGCGGTTTTCGCGTATTGGTTGCGATCGCCGACGTCAGCCACTACGTGCGTCCGGGGACCGCGCTCGATGCGGAGGCGCGCGCGCGCGGCACTTCCGTCTACTTTCCGACGCGCGTGCTGCCGATGCTGCCGACCGCGCTGTCCAATCATCTGTGTTCGCTGGAACCGCAAGTCGATCGGCTGTGCATGGTCGCCGATATGCGAGTCAGTGCGCGCGGCGCGCTCGAGCACAGCCGTTTATATACGGCGGTGATGCGCTCGGCCGCGCGGCTCACCTATGCCCAGGCGCATGCGGCGTTGTTCGAGAGTGATGCCAAGACCTGCGAGCAGTTGGGCGCGCCGCTGCTGGCCGCATTGGCGCCCCTGGTGCCGGTGTATCGCGCGCTGCAGGCGGCGCGGCGGCGGCGCGGCGCACTCGATTTCGACGCGCCCGAGGCCGAGTTCGTGATCGAGGAGGGCGAGCGCGTCAAGGCCGTGGAATTTGTGTCGCGCAATGACGCGCACAAACTGATCGAGGAATGCATGGTGCTCGCGAACGTTGCGGCCGCGCAGGAGCTCGGTCAGCAGCGCATTCCGGCCCTGTTTCGGGTGCACGCGCCGCCGGAACAGAAGAAGCTCGATCAGCTGCGCAGCACGTTGCGAGTGATCGGCATCGAGCTGCAATTGCCCGAGGAGGTACGCACCCGGGATCTGGCCGCCATTGCGCCGCGCGTTCGCGATGCGCAGAGCCGCCCCTTCGTCGAATCGCTGGTGGTGCGCTCGTTGGCGCAGGCGCTGTATCAACCGGAGAACATCGGTCATTTCGGCCTCGCGCTCGAGGACTACGCGCATTTCACCTCGCCGATCCGTCGCTACCCGGACCTGTTGATTCACCGCGCGCTGCGCGTGCGTCTTGGGCTGCTGCCACGCGAGGCGGCGGCCGACGTCCCGACGCTTAGCGCCGTCGGCGCCGACCTCTCGCGCCTGGAGAAGCGCGCCGACGACGCCGACCGCTACGTCGGCACCTTTCTCAAGTGCTGCTATCTGCGTGACCGCATCGGCCAGGCCTTCGACGGCTTGATCACGACGGTGGTGGAGTTCGGGTGCTTTGTGCAGCTGCTGGCACTCGGCGTCGACGGGCTGCTGCATTTGACCGCGCTGCGCGATGACGAGTACGTGATGGCGCGCGACGGCGGCCAGTGGCTCGGCCAGCGCAGCAAACGGCGGCTCGCCCCGGGCGAGCGCATCCGCGTCACCGTTGCGGCCGTGAAGCCGGTGGAAGGACTGATCGATCTTGAGCTCGCCGGTTGAGACCGTTTATGGCGTGCACACCGTGCGCGCATTGCTGCAGCGGCACCCCGAGCGCGTGCAACAGGTGTACCTGCAGGAGGGCCGCGCCGACCGCATCGCGGCCGACATCGAGAAGCTCGCGCGCGCCGCGCATGTCCCGCTCGACCGCATCACCGCAGATCGCTTGCGTGCGCGCCTGGGGGAACTGGTGCATCAAGGCGTCGTGGCGCAGGTGCGCCCGCTGGCGCCGTGGCGGGAAGAGCAGCTGCTCGAGGCGCTCGCTGCGGCTCCGGCGGCTGCGCCGCCGCTGCTGCTGGCGCTCGATGGCGTTCAGGACCCGCACAATCTCGGCGCCTGCCTGCGCACCGCGGATGCCTGCGGGGTGCTGGCGCTGATCGTGCCGCGGGACCGGGCAGCGCAACTCAATGCCACGGCGCGCAAGGTCGCGGCCGGCGCCGCCGAAACCACGCCGGTGGTCAGCGTCACGAATCTCGTGCGCACTTTGGGCCTGCTGAAAGACGCGGGACTTTGGATTGTCGGTGCCGATGCGGATGGCGAAAAGTCTGCCCACGAAATCGACCTCAGCGGTCCGCGCGTGCTGGTGCTCGGCGCCGAGGGCGCCGGACTGCGCACGCTGACGCGCCGGCACTGCGATTGGCTGGTCCGTCTGCCCTGCGAAGGGGCGGTCGAGAGCCTCAACGTGTCGGTGGCCGCCGGGATGCTGCTGTACGAAGCGCTGCGCCAGCGCCAGTCCGGAGGCAACCGTTGAGCAACTCGGCGCTTTCGAGTATCCTCGGCAACCTTTTTCGACCGACCCGGCACTGGCCGGATCTCCTTGCCGCACCGCGCCCACATTGAGCCTCGCGCGGGCGGCTTCAATCCTTAAGGAGGATAAATGAGGCACTATGAGATCGTCTTTCTGGTCCATCCGGACCAGAGCGAGCAGGTTCCGGCCATGATCGAGCGCTACAAGGGCATGATCGCCGCGGGTAGCGGGAGCGTGCACCGGCTGGAAGACTGGGGCCGCCGCCAGCTCGCATTTCCGGTTGCCAAGGTTCACAAGGCGCACTATGTGCTGATGAACATCGAGTGCGATCAGAAGACCCTGTCGGAACTCACCGGCGCATTTCGCTTCAGTGATGCGGTGCTGCGTCATCTCGTGACCGGCGTTGAGACGGCCATCACCGAGCCCTCGCCGATGGCGAGAGCCGAAGAGGAAGGCGAGAGCGCCACCCGCCGCGAGCGGGACGACAGCTCCGACGATGACGAACCGGCGGTAATGAACGTATGAAACCGAAAAATTCAGAGGACCGCGCCCCCTCCCGATTCGTTCGGCGCAAGAAGTTCTGCCGCTTCACGGCCGATGACGTGGTCATGATCGACTACAAAGATCTCGCCACGCTCAAGAATTACATCACCGAGACCGGCAAGATCGTGCCGAGTCGCATCACCGGCACCAAGAGCTATTACCAGCGCCAGCTCGCGACCGCGATCAAGCGCGCGCGTTTTCTGGCTTTGCTGCCGTACACCGATCAGCACTGAGGTAGGCCATGGAACTCATTCTGCTGCAGAAGGTGGTCAACCTCGGCAACATCGGTGATCGGGTACGCGTGAAATCCGGCTACGGCCGCAATTTTCTGCTGCCCAAGGGCAAGGCGACGCTGGCGACGGCGGCCAACGTCGCGCGCTTTGAAGCGCAGCGCGCCGAGCTCGAACGCCATGCGCACGACGAACTCACCCGGGCGCAGCGGCGCGCGGAGGACTTGAAGGAATTCCGTCTTTCGATCACTGCGAAGGCCGGCAGCGAAGGCAAGCTGTTCGGCTCGATCGGCACCGCCGATATCGCCGAGGCCGCGAGCAAAGGCGGTCACACGCTGGTGCGCAGTGAAGTGCGCCTGCCTTCCGGTCCGTTGCGCACGGTCGGCGAACACGTCGTTCAACTGCATCTGCATACCGACGTGGACGTAGATTTGCCGGTCACGATCATCGCAGAAGAGTCGGCCTAAGAGCCGCGCTGCGGGTGGCAGGGCCGCTTCGTTCCCGACGCGACGTCTCGGCCGTCGAAGGGCCAGTGCCGCCGCACTCGATCGAGGCCGAACAGGCGGTGCTCGGAGCGCTGCTGATCGATGCGACGGCCTGGGATCAGGTCGCCGATGTCTGTACCGCCGAGGATTTCTACCGGCCCGATCATCGCCTGATCTTCGAGGCGATCGGCGAGCTGGCCGCGGCCGGCAAGCCCGGAGATGTGGTCACCGCCTCCGAACAGCTCGAGCGCCGTGCGCAACTGGAAGCGGCTGGCGGCCTCGCCTATCTCGGAACGCTCGCGCGCGACACGCCCACTGCTGCGAACGTACGCGCCTACGCACAGATCGTGCGCGAACGCGCGCTGTTGCGCCGCCTGATCGAGGCCGGCCGGGCGATCACCGCCTCGGTGTTCAGCGATGAGGGTCTGAGCGCACGCGATCTGGTCGATCGTGCCGAGCAGCGCGTATTCGAGATCGCGGAAGCCGGAGCGCGCGGGCGCGAGGGCGCGGTGCGTGTGGGAACGCTGCTGCCGTCGCTGATCGACAAGATCGACGAATGGCACTCCAACCCGGACAAGCTGCGCGGCCTGGCGACGGGTTTTGCCGATTTCGACCGGATTACCGGCGGCCTGCGTCCGGGCGATCTGATCGTGGTCGCTGGTCGCCCGTCGATGGGCAAGACCACGCTCGCGGTGAACATGGCCGAATATGCGGCCGTCAATCCAGACAGCCGCGCCGCAGTTGCGATCTTCAGCATGGAAATGCCGTCCGAGCAGGTCGTCACGCGCATGCTCTCATCGATCGGGCATGTGCCGCTCAACAGCATCCGCAGCGGTCGCATCTCCGATGACGATTGGGTGCGCATCACCTCGGCGACCAGCCAGCTGTCCGAGGCGCGCATCTTCATCGACGAATCGCCCGCTCTGACGCCCACTGAGCTGCGCGCGCGCGCGCGCCGCATCAAGCGCGAGCACGGCCTCGACCTGATCGTCGTGGACTATCTGCAACTCATGCAGGTGCCGGGTACCAAGGAGAACCGTGCTACCGAGATCGCCGAAATCTCCCGCGGCCTCAAGACGCTCGCCAAGGAGCTCGCCGTGCCGGTGATCGCGCTCTCGCAGCTCAATCGCAGCGTCGAGCAGCGCCAGGAGAAGAAGCCGGTAATGTCGGATTTGCGCGAGTGCGTGACCGGCGACACGCTCGTATGCCTGGCGGATGGCCGACGCGTGCCGATCAGAGAGTTGGTGGGATCAGCGCCGGAAGTCTGGTCGCTCAGCGGCGAGCGGTGCATCGGCCGCGCGCGCGCAGACAAGGTTTGGCAGGTTGGGCGCAAGTCGGTATTTCGGCTGCAGCTCGCCAGTGGCCGCTCGCTTCGGGCCACCGCCGAACATCGACTGTACGCGGGGGCGGGATGGACCACGGTCTCGCAGCTGCGAGCGGGGGACCGCCTGGCGCTGGCACGCCGTATTCCGGAGCCCGCGGAGCCGCAGAGCTGGCCGGATCACCGGCTGGTACTGCTCGGTCATCTCGTTGGCGATGGCAGTTACGTGAAGCATCAGCCGCTGCGCTACACGACCGCGTCCGAAGAGAACAGCGCGGCGGTGCGCGCGGCCGCGGAAGCCTTCGGCTGTACGGTCACGCGTCACGCAGGTATCGGCGCCTGGCATCAATTGGTGATCTCCGGCAATGGCAATCGCTGGAAGCCGGCGGGCGTTGGCAAGTGGCTCAAGGAGCTTGGGATCTTCGGCCAGCGATCGCATGAAAAACATCTACCAGCGGGCGTCTTTGCCCTACCCGACGCGCAGGTTGCGCTGCTGCTCCGGCATTTGTGGGCCACCGATGGCTCCGTCACGCTGCGCAAGCCCGGCAGCCGCGGCGCACCGCGGGTCTATTTTTCGACTTGTAGCGAGACACTGGCGCGTGATGTTGCGGCGTTGCTGCTGCGGCTGGGTATCGTTGCCCGCATCCGCACCGTGCACAGCGCCCGCGGCCGCGCCGTATATACGGTTGACGTCAGCGGTGCGTCAAGCCTGCGGCGCTTCGCCGCGGAAGTGGGAGGCTTCGGACCGCGCACTGCCGCTGTGGCGCAGCTCGCGTTGCATGTGGCCACAGTGCAGGACAACACCAACGTGGATACCTTGCCGCTCGAGGCGTTTGCTGCAGTGCGCACGCAGATGCGCGCGCAGGGCGTGACGACCCGGGCGATGGCGCAGCTGCGCGGTACTTCCTACGGTGGCAGCGCTCATTTTCGTTTTACACCCAGTCGCGCGCAGATGGCGAGCTATGCGCAACTGCTGGGCGCGCCGGAGCTGCAGGAGTGGGCGTCCTCGGAGATTTTCTGGGACCGCGTCGTCGCCGTAACCCCGGATGGCGAGGAGGATGTCTTCGACCTGACCGTTCCAGGGCCGGCAAACTGGCTCGCGGACGGCATCGTCAGTCACAATTCGGGGGCCATCGAGCAGGATGCGGACATGATCCTGCTCATCTATCGCGACGAGGTCTACGACAAGAACACGACTAAGAAAGGCATCGCCGAAATTGATCTGGCGAAGCATCGCAACGGCGAGATCGGCACCTTTCTGCTGACCTTCCAGGGCCAGTTCACACGCTTCACCAACTATGCGTCGGAGGCTTACGCAGAAGGCGTGCTGCGGTGACGCGGCTGATTCGCGCACGCATCGATGCGGCGGCGCTGCGCGCAAATCTCGGCTCGCTGCGCGCGCGCGCGCCGCACAGCCGCGTCATGGCGGTGGTGAAGGCCAACGCCTACGGTCACGGGCTCGTGCCAACAGCGCTGGCGCTCAGTGGTGCCGATGCCTTCGCCGTCGCGCGCATCGAGGAGGCCGCGGCATTGCGCGCCGCCGGCGTCGCGCAGCCGATCGTGCTGCTCGAGGGCGTGATCAACACCGAACAGCTCGCCGAAGCCGCACACCTGCAGCTCGAGCTGGTGGTGCACCAGGCGCTGCAGATCGAGCTGCTCGAGCGGCTGCACTCCGGATTCCGCTTCGCGCTCTGGCTCAAGATCGACAGCGGCATGAATCGCCTCGGCTTCCGTCCGGAGCAGTTCAGCGCGGCATGGTCGCGCCTGCGCGATTTGCGGCCTACGCCGCTCACCCTGCGGGTGCTGACCCATCTGGCTTGCGCCGATGCGCTCGACGGCGCGGTCACGGCCGAGCAGCTCGCGCGCGTGCGACCGTTGCTCGCGCACCTGCATACGGAGCTGAGCATCGCCAATTCGGCTGCGGTGCTGGCGTTTCCGGAAACGCATGCGCAATGGATACGTCCAGGCCTGGCGCTGTACGGACTGTCGCCGTTCGCGGGCCGACGGGGCAGCGATTTTGATTTGAAGCCCGCCATGACGCTCGAGAGCACCGTGATCGCATTGCGCGAGGTGCCGAGCGGCGAGCGCGTCGGCTACGGCGGTGCCTGGCGCGCGGCGCGCAACTCCCGGGTGGCGGTGGTCGCGGCCGGCTATGGCGATGGTCTGTTGCGCAACGTTCCGGAGGGTGCGCCGGTCGTGATCCTCGGCCGCCGCGCGCCGATCGTCGGGCGCGTCTCGATGGATATGATTGCGGTGGATGTCACCGAGCTGCCGCCGGTTGCCGTGGGCGATGCGGTCGAGCTGTGGGGTGCGCAGCTGTCGGTGGAGGAGCTGGCGCTATCGGCCGGTACGATCCCTTATGAGCTGGTCTGCGCGGTCAGTCAGCGCGTGCCGGTGGAACTGGTCTAGACCTTGAATTCTGCCGTGCGTGCGCTTTCGCAAGGGGTGCGGTCGCTGGCGCTCCGCGCGCAACAGCTGGCGCGTGCCGGCATCACGCTGCTCAAGCACGAAGAGCTGACGGCGATCATATTCTGGGCGGCTTTGGTCGGTATCTGCGGAGCGCTCGCGAGCGTCGCGTTTCGCGCCAGCGTGAGTCTGGTGCAGCGGTTGTTGACCGGGCGCGATGCCGGACTCGGGCTGGTGGAAACCGCCGCCTCGCTGCAGTGGTGGACGCGCATGACCGTGCCGACGATCGGCGGCGCGATCGCGGGCCTGCTCCTATGGGGCGGCCATCGCCTGCTGCGCCGGCCCCGCAGCGTCGACTACATGGAAGCGGTTGCCGTCGGCAACGGCCAGCTCAGCGGGCTGTCGGCGCTGATCCAGGCGACATCCTCATTCTTCACCATCGGCTCGGGCGGCTCGATTGGACGCGAGGGCCCCATGGTGCAGATGGCTGCCACCATCGCCTCGAAAATCGGGCAATGGGCGCAGGCACCGGTGCCGCGGCTGCGGCTGCTGGTCGCCTGCGGGGCCTCCGCCGGCATCGCCGCGGCCTATAACGCGCCAATCGCCGGGGCACTGTTCGTGGCCGAGGTGGTGATGGGCTCCATCGCGATGGAGAGTTTCGGACCGCTGATCGTCGCCTCAGTGGTGTCCGACGCGGTGACGCGCCATTTTCTCGGCGTCGGGCCGGTCTACCAGGTTCCGCAGCTCAACTTCGGTGCCGGCTGGGAGCTGGCATTGTATGGCGTGCTGGGGGTTGCGCTCGGACATGCCGCACCCCCGTACCTCGCGTTGCTCGACCGGGCGCGCGTCTGGTTCCGCGGCCTGCGCCTGCCCGCCTACGTCTGCATGGCATTGGGAGGCGCCATCGTCGGCTCGATCTCAGTGGCGCTGCCGCAGGTCTGGGGCAACGGCTACAGCGTTGTCAACGAGATTTTGCACGGCCAGATCGCCCTCGGCCTGCTGGGCCTGATCCTGATCGCCAAGCTGGTGAGTACCTGCGCCAGCGTCGGCTCCGGCGCGGTCGGCGGCATACTCACACCGACGCTGTTCATGGGCGCCGCCTTCGGCGAGCTGTTCGGCGGCGCCACGCATCTCGTGTGGACGCATTCGAGTTCGGACATCGCCGCCTATGCGGTGGTCGGCATGGGCAGTTTTCTGGCGGCCACCACCCACGCGCCGCTGACTTCGATTCTCTTGATGTTCGAAATGACGCTCGATTACGACCTGGTGCTGCCGCTGATGCTCGCGTGCGTGACCGGGCACTACGTGGCGCGCATCTACCGGCACGGCGAATCGGTCTACACGCGCTCGCTGCACGCGGCCGGACCGGGACGCGAAGAGGAGTGGCGGCTCAAGACCGTCGCCGCCCTGATGCGTCCGCCGGTGCAGGTGCTGCAGCGGGATCAGACCGTCGGCGCTGCGCTGGCCGCGATACCGCACAACCCGCGCGGTCCAGCCTACGTCATCGACCTGCAGAATCAGCTGGTTGGCGCCCTCGATGTGGCCAATCTGCGGCACCGGCTGCGCGCCGGGGAACTGGCCGATTCGACGCCGATCGCCGCGGTGATGCAGATCGCTCCGCCCGCGCTGTCGGCGCAAGCGCACCTGGGCGATGCACTCGAAGTGTTTCTGGCGCACCGTTGCAAGCGCTTGCCGGTGGTGTCGGGGCAGTGGAGCCCGGTGGTTCTCGGCGAGGTATCGCGTCACGATCTGCTGCTGGCGCTGCAGGATCGGATGGCCGAGCGGCGCTGAGTCGCCCGCGCGCTCAGCCCTCGAAGAATCCCATCTTCACGCCGGCCAGCTGAATGACGTCGTTGTCGACCAGCTTGCGCGCCTGCGCGCCGATCGGTGCGCCGTTGACCAGGGGGGAGTTGCCCTCGATTTCGCTGTCGACGTGCACGAGAAAATAGCCTTCCGAACGCCGCGTGATGGCAGCCACCTGCACGCCGGGACGACCGAGTGTCGTCAGCGCCTTGGTCAGCTCCAGCTCGCGGCCGGCAAAGGCGCCGGAGAGCACCTGCAGCTTCGCCTTCTTGATGACGGGCGCGGCGTTGCTGATCGTACGCGGAGCCACCGCCGCCTCAGTCGCGACGCGCAGCTTCTCGACCGGGCGCGACGACGGCTGTATCACCATCGTCTTTTCGAATTCGTCCTGTTGCGCCTCGTCATCTTCGACAAAACGCAGTTGATGATGGCCGGCAGTGATGACGTCGCCGTGCTGCAGCGCATGCTTCTTGATCAGCTTGCCGTTGACGTAGGTGCCGTTGGTGCTGTTGAGATCTTCGAGGAACGAGTCATTCAAGATGTTGATGATCAGCGAATGATGGCCGCTGACCGCCGGGTTATCGATGCGGATATCGTTGTCAGGGAGGCGCCCGATCGTGTAGCGC
>JBIODE010000025.1:0-15411 GCA_044440325.1 Steroidobacterales bacterium | reverse complement strand
TGTTGCTGACCGATCACTTCTTCGGCACCAGCTTCTTCAACGCCGCCGGCGGCGGCGATCCGGTCATGTTCCAGCATATCTTCTGGTTCTTCGGCCACCCGGAGGTGTACATCCTGATCCTGCCGGCGTTCGGCATCATCTCGGAGATCATTCCGACGTTCTCGCGCAAACCGCTGTTCGGCTATGACGCCATGGTGTATGCGACCGCCTCGATCGCCTTCCTGTCGTTCATCGTCTGGGCACATCACATGTTCACGGTCGGCATGCCGCTCGCGAGCGAGCTGTTTTTCATGCTCTCGACCATGCTGATCTCGATACCCACCGGCGTTAAGGTGTTCAACTGGTGCGCGACCATGTGGCGCGGCTCCTTGAGCTTCGAGCCGCCGATGCTGTTCGCACTGGCGTTTCTGTTCATGTTCTCGATCGGCGGCTTTTCCGGCCTGATGCTCGCGATCGCACCGGCGGACTTCCAGTACCAGGACACCTACTTCGTCGTGGCGCACTTTCACTACGTGCTCGTGCCCGGCGCCGTCTTTGCGATCATGGGCGGCGTCTACTACTGGCTACCCAAGTGGACCGGGCACATGTACAACCTCAAGCTCGCGACCTGGCACTTCTGGCTGTCGACGATCTTCGTCAACGTGTTGTTCTTCCCGCAGCACTTCCTGGGGCTGGCCGGCATGCCGCGTCGCATTCCCGACTACTCGACCCAGTTTACGGACTGGAACATGGTGTCCTCGATCGGCGGCTTTGGCTTCGGCCTGTCGCAGCTGCTGTTTCCGTACGTCATCTGGCAGTGCGTGCGCGGCGGCGCCAAGGCCACCGACAAAGTCTGGGACGGTGCCCACGGCCTGGAGTGGGAGTTGCCCTCGCCGGCGCCCTACCACAGCTGGGAACAGGCACCGACGCTGGCCACGCTGGCGCATGGCGCGGAGCACTGACCGGTGGACGCGGAGGGTTGATGACCAATGCCGCGGCTAAAGCCACGCCGCACAACAGCCAGCAGCGCCGGCGCGTGCGCCGTGCCGCGCTGCTGCTCGCGCTGGTGGCGTTCGCGGTCTACGCCGGCTTCATCGTGATGTCCGTGATGCGGGCGCACTCGTGAAACCGACAGCCCTCCTGCGGCGCGAGAACTACCGGCTGACCCTCAAACTCTTTGGGTTCGTCGCCGGCAGTTTCGCCTTCGGCTTCGCGCTCGTACCGCTGTATGACGTGCTCTGCTCGATCACGGGTCTCGGCAATCAAAAGAGCCTGCTGCGGGCCGTCGCGGCCACCACCGATGCCGCTTCGGCCCGGGTAGTGACAGTGGAATTCATGGCAAATCTGCCGACCGTCGGCAATTGGGAATTCCACCCGATGGTAAGGTCGCTGCAGGTGCATCCGGGGCAGCTCTATGCGATCAGCTTCTTTGCGCACAACCTGACCGGGCATGCGACCACCGCGCAGGCCGTGCCCGACCTCATCCCCTCGAAGGCTGCCGCCTGGTTTCACAAGACCGAGTGCTTCTGCTTTTCGCCGCAGGCCTTCGCGCGCGATGAGGCGCGCACCATGCCGGTTCGATTCTTCGTCGATCCGGCGTTGCCCGCGTATCTTGACCGTTTGACCTTGAACTACACCTTTTACGATGTCCCGAATCGGGTGGCGGCGAAATAGCCGCTTCCGCAACAGCGTCAGGAAATAATGACATGGCAGAGAGCCACATCGACTCGAGCAAGTACTACGTCCCCCACAGCAGCCCGTGGCCGATCGTCGGCTCGGTGGCACTCTTCTGCACGATGCTGGGGGCGATCGCCTTCCTCAACGGCTGGACCGGGGGCTGGTCCTTCCTGCCCGGCGCGGTGCTGCTGGCGACCATGTTCTTCGGCTGGTTCGGCACCCTCATCGGCGAGAACGAACGGGGTACCTACAACCTCACGGTCGACAAGTCGTTTCGCCTCGGGATGATCTGGTTCATCTTCTCGGAGGTCATGTTCTTTGCGGCGTTTTTCGGCGCGCTGTTCTACGCCCGCACGTTCTCGGTCCCGTGGATCGGCGGCGAAGGCGTCAAACTCCTCAATCGCGTGTTTTTGTGGAAGGACTTCGATCCGGCATGGCCCAGCAATGGACCTGCGCATCTGGGCCCGCGCGATACCGGTACCTTCGAAGTCATCCCGGCCTTTGGTCTACCTGCGATCAACACTATGATTCTGCTGACCAGCGGCCTGACCGTCACGCTGGCGCATCACGCGCTCAAGGAAGGACACCGCACGGCGCTGAAAATCTGGCTTGCCTGCACCTTCCTGCTGGGCTTTTCCTTCGTCACGCTGCAAGCGACCGAGTATGGCGAGGCCTATCGTGAATTCGGCCTGCGACTGTCCACCGGCATTTACGGCTCGACCTTCTTCATGCTGACCGGCTTTCACGGCCTGCACGTGACCATCGGCGCAATCATGCTGACGATCATCTGGCTGCGAACGCTCAAGGGTCATTTCACGCCCACGCGGCACTTCGCATTCGAAGCCGTGGCCTGGTATTGGCACTTTGTCGACGTCGTGTGGTTGATCCTGTTCGTGTTCGTGTATTGGCTCTGAGCACAGCCACCAGCCCATGGGCCTGTGTGCGCCTGCGCCGGCGTCGAAGCTAGGCTGACATCGCCGGTATCGGCCCGAGCTGGCGCTCGATCCGGGTCCTGGAAAATAGACCGCGTACACAGGGCACGGCATCGATCGCCGTTTCGACCACCAGCAGATGCATCACGTCGGTTTCGCGAAATACCTCGAGCACATCGCCGACGCATGCGTCTTGGATCGCCCGCCAGTTCAAGGTTTGCAAGTCGGCCCAGGCAGTCATGATCTGGCCGACTTGGATGTCCTTGCGCGGCGTGTGCAGATACTGCAGGGGGCGTTCGCCTTCGATATCGTACGAGGTGATGAAGCCCAGCACCTTCTGCTCCCGCAGTACCAAGAGTGCCCGAACACCGAGTCGAATCATGTCGGCCAGCGCGACATCGATCTGACGCTCCTCATCGACCGTTACCGGGTACTCGCGCGTGAAGTCGTTCATGACACAGACGGCAGGATCGGCCAGCCTCACGCGGTGGTCAGCGGACGAAGACCGTCGAGGCAGCGCTGCCACGGCGAACTTCTTGGTGTGGGACAGCAACATGTTCCTCATGCTCGAAACTCCTCATCTGCTATCACAGTGAGACGCTTTTGAATGGTTACCGTTCCACACCCCCGTCGTCCGGACTAGCAATGCCTGGGCCAGGACAAGTGCCTGCCGACCTGCCGCAGTAGATCGGCGATCGCCGTTGAAATACGGCGCAACGCCGCTCGAAGTCGGATCAATTTCGAGTGACGATCGCACCAAAAGAGGTCGGCCGATGGCCTTTTTTCCCACGGCGCCCGCGAGTGCGATGGAGGGCGGCACCGAAGACTGAAGTCCGGCGGCTATATTGCTGCCCTGCTGCGCGACAGCCAGGTCACCGCGACGACCACGATGAGGGCGCCGACGACCTGTGCCCACCCAAGCCGCTCGCCAAGCAGCGCACTGGCGAGGCCGATGGTGATGATCGGCCCGAGCGAGCCGATCATCGAGGCGGTGCCGGCGCCGAGTCGCCGGATCGCCTCGGTCACGAGCCAGATCGGTATGACCGTCGAGAATACTGCCATGCACAGGGCGAGCACATGCACCTGCCAAGGTTGCTGCAGTGCAGATAGGGGCCGCAACAGGGCAAACTGTGCCACGCACAGGATGCAGGCGCCGCCGGTGGCGTAGGCGGTAACCCGCAGGGACCCGAGCCGCGCCACGCTCTCACCGCTCAGCATCAGGTAAGCCGCGTAGCTCAGTGCGCTGGCGAACACCAGCACACCGCCGAGCAGCGTATGAGTTCCCGCCGCGCGCAGCGCGGGTGCAACCGAGAGCGCCACACCGAGATAGCAAGCCAGCAGCAACGCCGCCCCTTCGCCCGACAGCGGCTTGCGCAGCACCAGCGCCGAGAGCAACACGACCAACGTCGGATAAGTGAACAGGATGATGCGCTCGAGCGCGGCGGAGATATACCGCAGACCGAGAAAATCCAGATAGCTCGAAAGGTAGTAGCCGAGCACACCGAGCAGCAGCAGCTCGGCCCAGTCGCGCCGCCGCAGTGCACTGGTGCCGCCAGCGGCAATGGCCATCAACATGAAGAAGGGCAGCGCATATCCCATTCGCAGCGCCAACAGCGTTTCCGCGTCCACGCCGTGGAGATAGGCAGCCTTGACGAAAATGGCCTTGAACGAAAAACCGAGCGCAGCCGCGGCCGCGAACACTACGCCCGCGGCGCGCGCGCCGGCGCTAGCGGCCAAAACCGCGCGGCGAGATCAGCCCCGCCCGCCAGGCAACCATCAACAGGATGAACAGCGCCAACGAAAGCACGATCCGCACGGTCAATGCGCGCAGCATTTTTTTCGAGTCGCCCTCCTTGCCGCTGTGAAGGTGGTAAAGCGCGGTGCCGAGGCTCGCGACGATGGCGATCAAGACCACGACGATCAGTATGCGAATGGCGTCCACGGTCCTCCTCCTGCGGCTGCCGAGGGTAGCACTGCCCGCAGCACGCGTGTCTGTACTCGACGGCGCTCAGCTTGCACAATGCGCACCCCCAAATTCGATCGGACGGCACGGTGTTATTGCGACTGCAGCTCGGCACGCGCGAGTTTTCCGCTTCCTGGGGCATGGCAGCGCTGTGTCTCGTCGGCGTCGTGCTGTTTCTCCAGCTTGGGCGCTGGCAATGGCATCGTGCGGCGGAGAAGCGTGCCCTGGCCGATGACTTCCGGCGCGGCTCCGAGCGCGTGATCGAGCTCGGTTCACGCTCGAGCGCGGAGCTGGCGCGCTACGCGCAAGTACGCGTGAGCGGCCGCTACGACGGCGCGCATCAGTTCCTGCTGGATAATATGTCGCATGCCGGCCAGGCCGGCTACGAAGTGCTCACGCCGCTCGACCTGAACGATGGCCGCACGTTGCTCGTCGATCGCGGCTGGGTCCCTTTGGGTGCCAGCCGTGCGGTGCTGCCGGACGTGCGCATACCGGTCTCGCCCGACAGCGCAGAGCGGGCGGTCAGCGGCCGACTCGACGAGCTGCCGGTGACCGGTATCGCGCTCGGCCGTGCGCCGCCGCCGTTGACCGGTCCGTGGCCCCGATTGACGAGTTTTCCACGCATCGAAGAGCTCACTGCCGCGCTCGGTCGCCGGCTCGAGCGACGGCGACTGTTACTCAACGGGGATCAGCCTGAGGGCTACGCGCGCGACTGGCATCCGTCGGGCCTCACGGCCGAGCGCCATATCGGCTACGCAGTGCAGTGGTGGGCCCTGGGAGCGCTGGCCGCGGTGTTGTTCCTGAGCTTGAACCTACGCCGGCGCCGCGCATGAGCGGGTCAGCGCCAAAGCCCTCACCTCAATCCTCACGTCGCGTCCTGTGGCTGCTGCTGCTGGCCTTCGCGGTGCCGCTGGCGCTGTCCTTTCTCGCCTACTACGGTCTGGGCTGGGCACCGGCCGGACACACCAATCACGGCCGGCTGATCGTGCCGCCGCGCACCCTGCCGCAACAGGCGCTGCCGCGCGCCAACGCCAGTGCCGGCGAGGCCCCGACCGATCTGCTGCGCGGCAAATGGTCCTTGCTGTATGCCGGCAGCGGCGCTTGCGAGGCCGACTGCCGCGCGACCTTGTATTTCATGCGCCAGACTCATCTGTCGCTCGGCAGCCTGATGTCGCGCGTGCAGCGCGTGTTCCTGGCAACCGAGCGCAGCCGCGAGAGCACCGCGCTGGCGCGCGACTACCCCGACCTGGTCGCGGTGGACGCGTCGGACCCGGCCGCGGCCGCCGTGCGTGCCGCTTTTCCGCAGGCTGATCGCCCGCACGGCGTCTTCATCGTCGATCCGCTCGGCAACGTCATGATGCGATACGATGCGCAGCAGGACCCCAAGGGTCTACGCGATGACCTAAAAAAACTGCTGGGCCTCTCCCATATCGGCTGAAGACGAATGAGCCATGCCGCGCTAGTCCGCGCCTTTGCTATTGCCGCCTTCTCGTTGTGTTTCGTCGTGGTGGTCCTCGGCGCTTATGTGCGCCTGAGTGCGGCGGGTCTCGGCTGCCCGGACTGGCCGGGCTGCTACGGGCACCTGACGCCGACCGGCGCCGCCGCCGCGCTCAATTCGAGCCCCGCCGGCGCCAGCACCCCCGCGACGCCTGCCCGAGTCAACGTCGGCAAGGCATGGCGCGAGATGATCCATCGCTATGCCGCGAGCACTCTTGGCTTGTTGGTCGTCTGTCTCACGGCGATGGCGATCGCCTGGCGGCGCGAGCGGGTGCTGCCGATCCTGTACATGCTTGCGCTGCTTGGCGCGGTGACGCTGCAGGGCGCTCTCGGAATGTTGACGGTCACCTGGCAGCTCAGGCCGCTGATCGTCACCGGCCACCTGCTGTTCGGCCTGCTCACGCTCTCGTTGCTGTGGTGGCTGGTGCTGACGCTGCTGCGTCGCGGCGGCGGTGCCTGGGGCTCACATCCCGCGTTTCTCGGCAGCGCGGTGCGGCGCACGCGCCAGTTGGCGCTGCTCGGTCTGGCGGCGCTGCTGCTGCAGATCGCGCTGGGCGGCTGGACCAGCAGCAATTACGCGGCCACGGCCTGCCCTGACCTGCCGACCTGCCAGGGCAGCTGGTGGCCGCCGGCCGACTTCGAGGCTGGCTTCGTGCTGTGGCGCGGCCTCGACATCAACTATGAAGGGGGGGTACTCGCCAACCCGGCGCGCGTGGCGATTCAAGTGACGCACCGCCTGGGCGCGCTGCTCGCGACGCTGGCGTTGCTTGCCGCCGTGATCGCGGCGCTGCGCTACCGCTACGACCAGTTGGCGCGCCGGGCGGCACTGTTCGTGCTCGCGGCGCTGCTGCTGCAGCTCTGCATCGGCCTCGCCATGGTGCTACGCGGCTTTCCGTTGTGGCTCGCAACGGCTCATAACGCCGGCGCCGCGTTGCTGCTTCTGGCCGCTGTGGCGCTGAACCGCGCCCTGCGGCCCGCTTGATAAGATGTCCTGATGGATCAAGCACCGGTCGAAACATTCAGTGTCGGCGCCCACTGGCGCGACTATCTCGAGCTCACGAAGCCGCGCGTGGTCGCGTTGATCGTGCTGACCTCCATCGTCGGCACCCTGCTCGCCACGCCGTTCCCGCCGCACCTCGACGCGCTGCTGTTCGGCAACCTCGGCATCGCGCTCGCCGCCGCCTCGGCGGCGGCCATCAATCACGTCCTCGATCGCCATATCGACGCCCGCATGGCACGCACGCGCCGCCGGCCCCTGCCGGCGGGACATCTATCGCACGCCCAGGCATTGCTGTTCGCGCTGGCGCTCGGAGCGCTGTCGATGCTGGTGTTGGCGTTGCTGGTCAATGCATTGACCGCTGCGCTGACCTTTGTCGCGCTGATCGCCTATGCGGTCGTCTACACGCTCTGGCTCAAGCGCGCGACGCCCCAGAACATCGTGATCGGCGGGGCCGCCGGCGCAGCGCCCCCGGTGCTCGGCTGGGCGGCGGTCAGCAACAGCATCGATCCGCACGCACTGCTGCTATTTCTGATCATATTCGCCTGGACGCCGCCGCATTTCTGGGCGTTGGCGATCGCGCGCCGCCACGACTACGCCAAGGCCGACATTCCGATGCTGCCGGTCACGCACGGCGTGGAATTCACACGCCTGCACGTGCTCCTGTACACGGTCATTCTCGTGCTCGTGACGTTGCTGCCGTTCGTGACACACATGAGCGGCCTGATTTATCTTGCGAGCGCGCTGCTGCTCAACGTTCGCTTTCTTTGGTACGCAATCGCGCTCAAGGTCACCGGCCGCGACGAGCTGCCGATGCGGGTGTTTCGCTTTTCGATCAGCTATTTGATGTGGTTGTTTCTGGCGCTGTTGGTGGATCATTATCTGCCGACGACCCAGGGCTGATCGGACACAGGTCAGGCGATCATGATCATCGAGCGTGTCTGGGCGGCCAACCCGGGGCGGAATTTCCACTACCTCGTGGCCTGCGAGGCCACCGGGGAGGCGCTCGCGATCGATCCATTGAATTGGCAGGCCGTGCTCGCCGCCGCGCGCAAGCGCGGGCTGGAGATCCGGCAGATTCTCAATACGCACGAGCACCTCGACCACACCGGCGGCAATGAGAAATTGCAGCGCGCCACGGGCGCCACGATTCTCGCGCACGCAGACGCAGCCGGGCGCATTGGCGGCGTGGCCCGCCTGCTGCGCGACGGCGACCGCATTCAGATCGGACGTACGGTCTCGCTCCGCTGTCTCGACACGCCCGGACACACGCGCGCGCATATCTGCGCTTACAGCGAAGAGGCCGGCGCGTCGGCGCTGTTCAGCGGCGATACGCTGTTCAATGCCGGCGCCGGCAACTGTACCCACGGCGGCGAACCGCAACTGCTATTTGCAACGTTCACGGACATTCTGGCCGCGCTGCCCGGTGGCACGCGCGTGTTTCCGGGCCACGAATATATGGCGCGAAACTTGAGCTTCGCGCTGTCGCTCGAGCCGTCCAATGGCGCCGCCGAAACGCTGCTGCGCCGATGCGGCGCGCTGCCTGCCGAGCAGATGCCGGTGACGACGCTGGCCGAAGAGCGCGAAGTCAATCCTTTCTTTCGACTGCAACAGGCGCAGATCATCGCCGCCCTGCGCCGATTGCAGCCTTCGCTGCCCGCGGCGCCCGACCCGCGCAGCGTCTTCCTCGCGCTGCGGGAGCTGCGCAATTCTTGGTAAGGTAGAATTACAAGGCTGCATGGACGAGCTATCGCCGATCCTCAATCCCCTGAACGACGCACAGCGCGAGGCTGTTACCGCGCCGCTTGGACCCGTGCTGGTGCTCGCCGGCGCCGGCAGCGGCAAGACGCGCGTGCTGATACACAGCATCGCGTGGTTGATCCGTACCCAGGGCGTATCGCCGCATGGCATTCTGGCCGTGACCTTCACCAACAAGGCGGCGACCGAGATGCGCGGTCGCGTCGAGCAGCTGCTGGGTATTCCAGGCTCGGCGCTCTGGCTCGGCACCTTCCACGGCCTCGCGCATCGAGTGCTGCGGCTGCATTGGCGCGAGGCCGGTCTGGTGCAGGCCTTTCAGATCCTCGATGCCGAGGACCAGCTGCGCCTGATCAAGAAACTGCTCAAGGCGCAGGATCTGGACGAGAGCCGCTGGGTGCCGCGTGAAGTCCAATACTTCATCAACAAGCACAAGGATGAAGGCCGGCGGCCACAGCACCTGAAGGCCGGCGGCGATCCCACCGAGGCGCAGATGCGCAAGCTCTACGCGGACTACGAGCAGCAGTGCGCGCGTGCCGGCGTCGTGGATTTCGCCGAACTGCTGCTGCGGGCATTCGAGCTGTGGCGCGACAACGCCGATCTCCTGCAACACTACCGCTCGCGCTTTCGGCATGTGCTGGTGGACGAATTCCAGGATACGAACTCGATTCAATATGCCTGGATCCGGTTGCTGGTCGGCTCCGAAGGCCACCCTTTCGTGGTCGGTGACGACGATCAGTCGATCTATCGCTGGCGCGGAGCGCGCGTCGAGAATCTGCACAAATTTCGCGATGACTTCCCCCAGGCCAGGTTGTACCGGCTGGAGCAGAACTACCGCTCCACCGGAGCGATTCTCGAAGCCGCCAACGCGCTGATCGCGAACAATTCCGGCCGCTTCGGCAAGAACCTCTGGACCGCCGGCGCGCGCGGCGAGCCAGTCAAGCTCTACGCCGCGTTCAACGAGCGCGACGAGGCCGACTTCGTGCGGGGTCGCATTCAGGAATGGTCGCGCTGCGGCGGGGCGCGCCGCGAAATCGCGATCCTGTACCGCTCGAACGCGCAATCGCGCGTGTTCGAGGAGGTGTTCATCTCGGCCCGCATTCCGTATCGCGTCTACGGCGGACTGCGCTTCTTCGAGCGCGCGGAAATCAAGGACGCGCTCGCGTATCTGCGCCTGATCACCAACCGCGAGGATGACGCCTCGTTCGAACGCATCGTGAACCTGCCGACGCGCGGCATCGGCGCCAAGACGCTCGACGGTCTGCGCGACACTGCGCGTGCTGCCGGCTGCTCGCTCTGGCGCGCGGCCGGCGTGGCGGTCAGTGACACGCTCGCGACCCGCAGCTCTGCCGCATTGCTCGGCTTCCTGCAGTTGATCGAGGCCCAGGGTCGTGCGCTCGTGGGATTGGCGCTGCACGAGCAGGTCGATCACATCATCAACACCAGCGGACTCATCGAGCACTACCAGAAGGACAAGGGCGAGCGCGGCGAGGCGCGCGTCGAAAACCTGGCCGAGCTGGTCAGCGCAGCGCGCGGTTTTACCCCCGAGGGCGATTTGCCGCCGCTGCAGAGCTTCCTCGCCCACGCCGTGCTCGAATCGGGTGAGGGCCAGGGCGACGCATGGGAAGACTGCGTGCAGATGATGACGCTGCATACCGCCAAGGGACTCGAATTCCCGCTGGTATTTCTGTGCGGCATGGAGGACGGCCTGTTTCCGCACCAGCGCTCGCTCGACGACCTCGACGGCCTGGAGGAAGAGCGCCGGCTGTGCTACGTGGGCATGACGCGCGCGATGCAGGAACTTTATTTCACTTATGCCGAGCAGCGCCGGCTGCACGGCGTCGACAGCTATAATGCGCCGTCACGCTTCCTGCAGGATATTCCCGCAGGAATGATCGAAGAAGTGCGGCCCCGGATCCGCGTGGCGCACGCGCCGCAGATGCCGGCCGCAACGCCATTCAAGGGAGTTTCGCTGATCGAGCCGCTGGCCGGCGGCATGCGTCTGGGCACGCGCGTGCGCCACGGGAAATTCGGCGAAGGCGTGGTGCTCAATGTCGAGGGCCAGGGACCGCACGCGCGCGTACAGGTGAATTTCGAGCGCCAGGGCTCGAAGTGGCTCATGCTGCAATACGCCAATCTCGAAGTCGTGTAGCGGTGGCGGCAGCCGTGAGGGAGCAGCAGCGCGCATGAAGATTTTGATACTCGGCGCCGGTCAGGTGGGGCGCACCGCCGCCTATCACCTCTCGCGCGAGCCGGCGAACGAAGTGACCGTCGTCGACACCAACGAGGACGTGCTGCGCGACCTGCAGGACCGGCTCGACATCCGCGCGATCGCAGGCAACGGCGCCTACCCGTCGGTGCTCGAGGCCGCGAGCATCGCCGACACCGATATCCTGGTGGCGCTGACCAGCAGCGATGAAGTCAACATCGTCGCCTGCGAGATCGCGCACGCGCTCTACCGCACGCCGACCAAGATCGCCCGCATCCGCGCCTCTGAGTACACCACGCGCGCGCAGCTGTTCACCGAAGGCGCTCTCGCGGTCGATGTCTGGATCAGCCCAGAGCAACTCGTGACCGAATATATCGCGCGGCTGCTGTCCTACCCCGGCGCGCTGCAGGTGGTTGACTTTGCCGATGGCCGCGTGCAGCTGGTCGGCGTGCGTGCGCGCCGCGACGGGTTGCTGGTGGGGCGCCAACTGCGCGCCCTGCGCGAGCACCTGCCGGAAACGGACGCGCGGGTCGCGGCGATCTATCGCAACGACCGGCTCGTTCCGATCGCCGGCGACACCACGGTGGAGGAAGACGACGAAATCTTCTTTGTTGCCGCTGCCGACGACCTGCGGCGCGTGATGGCCGAGCTGCGCCGCAGCGAGGATCCCGTGCGGCGCCTGGTGATCGCCGGCGGCGGTAACATCGGCTTTCGCCTGGCGCGCGCACTCGAGAAGACCAACCAGGTGAAGTTGATCGAGCGCGACCCGAAACGTGCGCGCCACATTTCCGAGATCCTTGAAAGCACGATCGTGCTTGCCGGCGACGCCGCCGACGAGGAGCTGCTGGTGGAGGAGAATATCGACAGCACCGATGTGTTCGCGGCGCTGACGAACTCCGAGGAATCCAACGTGCTGTCGGCGATGCTCGCCAAGCGCCTGGGCGCCAAACGCGTCATGGCGCTGGTGAACCGGCCCTCGTATGGCGAGCTCATGGAGAACCGCAACATTGACGTCGTGATCTCGCCGCAGACGATCACGATCGGCTCGCTGCTGGCGCACGTGCGACGCGGCGATGTCGTGCGGGTGCATTCACTGCGCCGCGGCTCGGCCGAGGCGATCGAGGCGGTCGTGCACGGCATGCAGGCACGCTCGCGCGTGGTCGGGCGGCGCGTCGAGCAGATCGCCCTGCCCGAAGGCGCCAACATCGTCGCGATCGTGCGCGGCGAGACCGTCATCATGGCGCACCATGACACCGTGGTCGAGACGGAGGACCACGTGATCCTGTTCCTTTCGGACCGGCGGCATATCGAGGCCGTAGAGCGTCTGTTTCAGAGCGAGGGCTGAGCGCAGCTCGTGGATCCGAACGCCAGGCAAAGAGGTTAGAAACCCAGGATGCGCTCGGTGTTTGGAGTTCTCCGTATTTTTGGCGTGCTGCTCGCCGTGTTTGCGCTGTTCTTTGCGCTGCCGATCGTGACGGCGCTGATCTATGGCGAGCGCCTGGCGTTCAGCAGCTTCGTGATCGGAGCGGTGATCACCGGCGGCTGCGGCCTGCTGCTGCAGCTCGCAACCCGCCGCTACCGCTATGATCTCAAGCCGCGCGATGCCTACCTGCTCGTGACCTTGACCTGGCTCGCCACCGCCGCGTTCGCGACCATTCCGCTGTTGCTGGCGCTGCCGGGCCTGTCGTTCACCCACGCGTACTTCGAGACCATGTCGGGCCTCTCGACCACCGGTGCCACGGTGATGTCGAAGCTCGACACACTGCCGCATGCCGTGAACCTCTGGCGCCACGCCCTGAGCTGGCTCGGTGGCATGGGTATCATCGTGCTCGCGGTCGCGATCCTGCCGCTGCTCGGGGTCGGCGGCATGCAGCTCTACCGCGCCGGCGCACCGGGCACGGTCAAGGATGCCAAGCTCGCGCCGCGCATCACCGAGACCGCCAAGGTGCTGTGGCTCGTTTACGCGGGCATGACGGCGGCGTGCATGCTGGCGCTGTGGGCGGCCGGCATGTCGCTGTTCGATGCCATCTGCCATGCGTTCTCGACGCTCGCGCTCGGCGGCTTTTCCACGCATGACGCCAACATCGGGTTTTTTCACTCGCCGCTGATCGAGTTCATCCTGATCCTGTTCATGCTGATCGCGGCCATGAATTTCGCCACGCATTTCATCGCGCTGCGCAAGGGAGACATGCGCGCCTATCGGCGCGATCCCGAGGCACGCTGGATGCTCCTGTGGATTGCCGTCAGCTGCTTCGGCATCGCCGCGTTCATCGAGCTCAAGGGCGTTTATCCGGACTTTTTTACAGCGTTGCGCTTCGCCAGCTTCAACGTCGTATCGATCGCCACCGACAGCGGCTTGCGCAACGACGACTACGCCAGCTGGCCGGTGTTCGCGCCGATGTGGATGCTGCTGCTGAGCTGCGTGTGCGCCAACACGGGCTCGACCGGCAGCGGCATCAAGATGTTTCGCTCGCTGATCCTGATCAAGCAGTGGCTGCGTGAGATGTTCATCCTGGTGCACCCCCAGGCGGTCGCGCCGCTGAAGATTTCCGGGCACGTGGTGCCCAACGGCGTCGTCTATTCGGTGCTGGCCTTCATTTTCCTGTATTTCATGACCATCGCGGTACTGAGCTTCGCGCTGTTGATCTCGGGACTGGATTTCGTGTCGGCCTGGTCGGCCATCGTCGCCTGCGTCAACAACATCGGCCCGGGGCTCGGGATCGTCGGACCCAATTCCAACTACGGTGTGTTGAACGAATTCCAGCTGTGGATCTGTACCGCGGCGATGTTTATGGGCCGCGTGGAGATTCTGACCTTCGTGGTGCTGTTCACGCCGACCTTCTGGCGCAAGTGACGCGTCCGCCTGGTTGTGACGCCTAGTTGTGAATATAGTGTTCGAGCTGCTCGATCGTCTGCTGCTGTTCTTCGAGCACCGCGCGCACCAGGTCACCGATCGAGAGTATGCCGAGCACCCGTTCGCCCTCGACCACCGGTAAATGACGTACGCGCCTCTCGGTCATTACCCGCATGCACTCGCGCACGCTCTGCGCCGGCCGCGCGGTCAATACCGGGGAGCTCATGATCTGCCACACCGGCGTCTCGCTCGATGATCGGCCCAAGAGTATGATTTTGCGCGCGTAGTCGCGCTCCGAGACGATGCCGACGAGCTGTGTGCCGCGCATGACCAGCAAAGCGCCGATACCATGCTCGGCCAGCAGCTGTATCGCCGCGAATACCGGCTCTTCCGCTTCGATGCTGTAGAGCACGCGCGGCTTGTTATCGAGCAGTTGTGCTGCGGTTACCATGACAAATTCCCTTTGTCGCCCCCGATGACCGAAATTGTATCCCCACTCCGGTCTGCAGCGGTGCCCGGCCAGACCGGGGCGCCAGTCAAGCCTCAGGCGGCGCCGGCGAGACGGCGCAGATGCACCAGCAGAATTGAAATGGCCGCGGGCGTGACACCCGGCACGCGCGCGGCCTGGCCCACCGTGGCCGGGCGCACTTCGGCGAGCCTCTGGCGCACCTCGTTCGACAGCCCGCGCAGGCCGGTGTAGTCCAGCGTCGCCGGCAGCTGCGTTTCCTCGTGCCGGCGTTGGCGCTCGATCTCATCCTGCTGCCGCTCGATATAGCCCGCATAGCTCGTGCGCACCTCGATATCGCGACCGACCTGCTCGGGCAGCCGATCGTCGAGCTGCCGATGATCCGGGGCACCGATGAGCTCGATCAGCTCGCGGTAGGCGACTTCCGGGCGGCGCAACAGCTCGGCCGCACTGACATCGCGCACCAGCGGCGCCGTGCCCAGGACGCGCCGTGACCATTCCGCTGGAATCTGCGCGGGCTTCACGCGCAGCTGCGCGAGTCGCTCGAGCTCCGCCACCACCGCGCGTTGCTTGCCCTCGAACAAGCTCCAGCGCTCATCCCCGACGAGGCCGAGCTCCCGGCCGATCGGCGTCAGGCGCGCATCGGCGTTGTCCTCACGCAGCAGCAGGCGATGCTCCGCGCGGCTGGTGAACATGCGGTAGGGCTCGCTCGCCCCGCGCGTCACGAGATCGTCGACCAGGACGCCGAGATAGGCCTCATTGCGCTTCGGCACGAACGGCTCGCGGCCGCGCCACTGGAGCGCGGCATTGATGCCCGCGAGCAGGCCCTGCGCGGCGGCCTCTTCGTAGCCCGTGGTGCCGTTGATCTGGCCGGCGAAAAATAACCCCTCCACCGCCTTGGTCTGCAGCGACGGTCGCAGATCGCGTGGGTCGAAGAAATCGTATTCAATCGCATAGCCGGGGCGCGTCAGATGTGCCTGTTCGAAGCCGCGGATGCTGCGCACCAGCTCGAACTGGACATCGAACGGGAGACTGGTCGAGATGCCGTTTGGATAGACCTCGTGCGTACTCAAGCCCTCGGG
>JBIODE010000024.1:0-15549 GCA_044440325.1 Steroidobacterales bacterium | reverse complement strand
TTCCCTTTGCGCTGGTCGGCGGCGTGTGCGCCGTAGCGCTGACGGGCGGTTCGCTGTCAATCGGCTCGCTGGTCGGATTCGTGACGCTGTTTGGCATCTCGGCGCGCAACACGATCATGCTGATTTCGCACTACGAGCATCTGGTGCAGGTCGAAGGCGCGCGCTGGAGCCGCTTCACCGTAAGCCGCGGCGCGCGCGAGCGGCTGACGCCGATCTTCATGACCGCCGTCGTCACGGCGCTCGGTCTCCTGCCGCTGGCGCTCGGCAGCGGTGAAGCTGGCCGCGAAGTCGAGGGTCCGATGGCGATCGTGATTCTCGGCGGGCTGGTGTCCTCGACCGCGCTCAATCTTCTGCTGATGCCGGCGCTGGCGCAACGCTACCTGCGACCGTCGCTGCGCGTTCCTGCCGCGAACCTGCGCCACTGAAAGTCGTGAATGTGAAATGTGGTGCGGATACGATCCGCGCTGGCGTTGCGGTATGAAAAATGAATAGGTCCGAGCCGTTTGCATTTGTGCGCGACGTCGTGACGCGTTGGGACGCGATCGCGATCATCATCGTCATCGGAGCGATCGCGTTTCTCGGTGAAGCCAGCCACGGACTGCTCGCGCCTTTGACGCGACTGGATGCCCAGCCGCTGTCGCTGGCGCCGAGCCACCTGCCCGAGTACGCGGCACGCACCACTTTGCGCATGTTCGTCGCGCTTGGACTGTCGCTGATTTTTACCCTGACCTATGCGACCTGGGCCGCCAAGAGCGAACGTGCCGGTAAGCTCCTGGTCCCGATTCTCGACATCCTGCAATCGGTACCGATCCTCGGGTTCATCTCGATCACGGTCGTGTTTTTCATGTCGCTCGTACCCGGCCGTGTACTCGGGGCCGAGTTCGCCGCGATCTTCGCGATCTTCACCAGCCAGGCCTGGAACATGGCCTTCAGCTTCTATCAAGCGCTGCGTACGCTGCCGCTCGAGCTCGAGGAGGCCGCCGATTCCTTTCTGCTCTCGCCGTGGATGCGTTTCTGGCAGCTGGAAGTGCCATTCGCAATGCCGGGACTGGTCTGGAACATGATGATGTCGATGTCGGGCAGCTGGTTCTTCGTCGTTGCCTCCGAATCCATCAGTGTCGGTCACACGAATGTCGCATTACCGGGCGTGGGCTCCTATATCGCGCTGGCGATTCAGCAGCGCGATCTGCACGCGATCGGCTGGGCGATCGCCACGATGTTGCTGGTGATACTGGCCTACGACCAGCTGCTGTTTCGCCCCCTGGTCGTTTGGATGGATCGTTTCCGTATCGAGCAGGACCCGGGCCTCTGGATGCCGCGCTCCTGGGTATACACGGTGATGAGCCGCTCGCGCCTCATCGGCAGGCTCACGACGGCTTTTTACGCCGCGGTTCGCTGGACCAGCTGGTCATTCGCGCGCAAGAAGGCGCCGGAGGCGACCATCGCATACGCATCCACCAGCAAGCGCTCCGCCGGAGGCTGGTGGTTTGCGCTGCTGGCGGCGCTGGTTGCGCTGGCCGTGTGGCACATCGCACGCGTGCTGGTGGCCAGCACGTCGCTCACCGAACTCGCCGAGGTGTCCGGTTTGGCGATGCTGACGATGCTGCGCGTGTTCGTGCTGATCGCGCTCGCCAGCGTCGTCTGGGTGCCGATCGGCGTATGGGTCGGCCTGCGGCCGCGCGCGGCCGAGATCGTGCAGCCGATTGCGCAGTTTCTGGCCGCCTTTCCGGCCAATCTGCTGTTTCCTGTTGTGGTCTACGGCATCGTGTCGTGGCAGCTCAACGCCGACATCTGGCTGAGCCCGTTGATGATCCTCGGCACGCAGTGGTACATCCTTTTCAATGTGATCGCCGGCGCGACCGCGCTGCCGGCGGAGCTGCGCTATGCCGCGCAAAATCTGCGCGTCGGCGGGTGGCTGTGGTGGCGTCGCGTCGGATTACCGGGTGTGCTGCCGTACTACGTTACGGGCGCCATCACCGCGTCGGGCGGTTCCTGGAATGCGGCGATCGTGGCCGAGCTGGCGAGCTGGGGCAACACGCAGGTCAAGGCGCACGGCCTCGGCGCGTATATCGCCGAGGCCACGGCGAGCGGAGACTTCCACCGCATCGTGCTGGGCATCACTACGATGAGCGTGTTCGTCGTCGCCATCAATCGCTGCTTCTGGCGTCCCCTGTACTACTACGCTGAACGCAAGTTTCGCCTGACCTGAAGGTTTGTATCATGAATACCGCGCAATCGCCGAGCAGCGCGCCGCTGCTGCACATCAGCCATGTTGGCAAGGCCTTTCCGAAGCCTGACGGGGGCGAGCTGCTGGTGCTCGATGACGTGAACCTGGAGCTGCAGGAAGGCCAGATCGTCGGTCTGCTCGGGCGCTCCGGTTCCGGCAAATCCACCCTCCTGCGATTGGTCGCGGGCCTGTCGCAGCCGAGCACCGGCGAAGTCGCCTATCTCGGTCGTCCCGTCGCGGGCCCAACACCGGGCGTGGCCATGGTATTCCAGAGTTTCGCGTTGTTTCCGTGGCTCACGGTCTACGAGAATGTCGCGTTGGGCCTCGAAGCACAGCGCATGCCTCGCGACCAGATCCGCCGCCGCTCCCTGGCCGCAATCGATCTGATCGGTCTGGACGGCTTCGAATCCGCTTATCCGCGCGAGCTCTCCGGCGGCATGCGCCAGCGCGTGGGCTTTGCGCGCGCGCTGGTGGTGCACCCGAATATCATGCTGATGGACGAGCCCTTCTCGGCCCTCGATGTGCTGACCGCCGAGACACTGAGAACCGATTTTCTCGACCTGTGGAGTGAAGGCCAGCTGCCGATCAAGGGCGTCATCCTGGTCACGCACAATATCGAAGAGGCGGTGCTGATGTGCGACCGGGTGCTGGTCTTCGCCAGCAACCCGGGCCGGATCATCACCGAAATCAAAGTTACGCTACCGCAGCCGCGCAGACGCCACGACCCGAGTTTTCGCGAGCTGGTCGAGCGCATCTATGTCGAGATGACCGCGCGGCGGGCCGAGGTGGGCGGCGGCACGCGCGCGGAGCGCTTTCCGGGCTCAGGTATCGGCAGTGTGCTGCCGCGCGTTTCTTCGAACCTGCTCTCCGGCTTGATGGAGGCGGTCGCGGCGGCACCATTCAACGGCACGGCGGATCTGCCGAAGATCGCCTCGGACCTGCAGATGGAGATCGATGAGCTGTTTCCAGTGGCCGAAACGCTGCAGATGATGCGGTTCGCCGAGCTCGAGGGCGGCGACCTCAAGCTCACCGATGCCGGACTCGCGTTTGCCAACGCCGCGCTCGATGAGCGCAAACGCATCTTCCTGCGGCAGCTGCTGAACTACGTGCCGCTGGCGGCGCACGTCCGCCACGTGCTCGACGAGCGCAGCTCGCACGTGGCGCGCAAGAGCCGCTTCATCGACGAGCTCGAAGACTTCATGAACGAGGACGCGGCGGAGCAAACGCTGCGCGCCATCATCAGCTGGGCGCGCTATGCCGAGGCGTTCGCCTACGATGATGAAAGCGCGACCTTCAGTCTCGAAAATCCGACTTAGAGGTAGCGGTCGCGCCGCAGGCGCGTCTGCTCGAGCAAGCGCTCATAGGCCGCGCACGCGCTCGCCACTTGCTCCGGGGTCGCGGCGGGCGTGTCTTCGGCGCCGAGCCCTTCCAGATTCTGAAAGTGCTCAGCCACTGCCACTGCGCCAACCAGCATCGCATTGGATTTGAGCGAGTGCGCATAGCGCTTGAATTCATTGCACTCGCCGGCGCTGAAGCTGCGCTGCAGGCCGTCGAGCAAGCGCGGGGAGTCGTCGATCAACGCGGTTAGTATGCGCGCGCCCGCCACCGGGCCGATGCTCGCCACCAGCTGGTCGATTGTATCTTCCGCGGCGGCCGTGCCGGAACCTGCAGCGGCCGCGTCCGCCACCGATGCAAGTATGGCGCCGGCCGGTGGAGCGGCGCCTCGCGTGCCGTCCCGTTCCGCTGGGCCGTGGCGCTCGAGCGCGCGCGCCAGCTCTTCGATCTTGATGGGCTTGCCGATGTAATCATCCATGCCGGCCTCGAGGCAACGGTCGCGGTCGCCGACCAGCACGTTGGCGGTCATTGCGATGATGCGCGGCTGTTGCTCCGGCGGTAGCCGTGCGCGAATCCGACGCGTCGCTTCCAGGCCGTCCAATTCCGGCATCAATACGTCCATGAGGATCAAGTCGTAGGGCAGGCGGGAAGCCGCACTCACAGCCTCGGCGCCGTTGGCGACGATGTCGGCCTGTTGACCCAGGCGCTCGAGCATCAGCTGTGCGACGCGCTGATTAACGGCATTGTCTTCGGCCAGGAGGATCCGCATCGGCGGCAGCTGCGCGCGCACGCGCCCGGTGATGTCATGCCGTTGGCGCGGCCCGGGGTCGGGCGCGCCGCTCAGGGCCGATATCAACGCGTCATAGAATTGGGATTGGTGCAGTGGCTTGCTCAGCACACCCTGGATATTGCTGATGCCGCCGGCGCGCATGGTCGAGAGCATCGGGCCGGCGGAGCTCAAGATCACGATCTTCAGTGCGTCCGCGCTGCGCAGCTCGCGCCGTGCACGCGCGAGCGTCAGCCCGTCCATGTGGGGCATCAGATGATCGAGCACCGCGAGGTCGAATTCGCGCCCGGCTCGCACCCACTCGAGCGCTTGCAGCGGAGAGGCGGTTTCTTCGACCTCCATGCCCCAGGCCTGGCATTGCAGGGTCTCGATACGGCGGTTGACATCGTGGTCGTCGACGATAAGCACATGCCGGCCGGCGAGCTGGCCGGGATTGGCGGCCATGCGGCGCGCCGGCACCTCTTCTTCGGGAGCTTCCTGCAGCGGCAGCACGAAACTGAACACCGATCCGACGCCCGGTTCGCTCGTCACACCAATTTCGCCGTGCATGGCTTCCACCAACCGCTTGCAGATCGCGAGCCCCAGGCCGGTGCCGCCGTACTCGCGCGTGGTCGAAGCGTCGATCTGACTGAAGGCCTCGAACAGCCGATGGCGCCGGTCGGCGGCAATGCCGATGCCGGTGTCGCGGACGGCGAACCGGAGGCGATGTACCGAGTCCTTCACGGCCAGGTCGGTCAGCTCGACGACGACCTCGCCGCGCTCGGTGAACTTCACGGCATTGGAGAGCAAATTGACCAGGATCTGGCGAATGCGGCCGGCGTCGCCATAGAACGTGCGCGCCAGCGAAGGCTCATATACGCAGGCCAGCTCCAGCTGTTTCTCATTGGCCTGGCCGGCGACCAGATCGAGGGATTCTTCGATACAGGTACGCAGGTCGAAGGCCTGGCGTTCGAGCTCGAGCTTGCCGGCCTCGATCTTTGAGAAGTCGAGAATGTCGTTGATGAGCGTCAATAGATATTCGCTGCTGACGCGCGTGGTGTCGACAAACTCGCGCTGTCGCCGATCAAGCTGCGTGTCGCGCAGCAAGCCGGTCATGCCGATGATCGCATTGAGCGGCGTGCGGATCTCGTGGCTCATGACGGCGAGGAAGCTGGATTTGGCCTCGCTGGCCGCCTCGGTCGCCTTGAGCCGCTCCAACTTCCGCGTAAGCGATATCGTCGCCTCGCGCAGCGCGTCGACTTCGTCGGACAGGCGTTTGTTCGCCCGCGTGCAGGCGATGAGTGCGTGCGCTTCGGAAAAGCGCCGTTCGGCCAGCAGCGGCAGCACGCCGGTCACCCGCGTGAGCCGGCGCAACGCCGGTACGACCACCACGATCAGGGCGAGCGCCGAGGCCGCCAGCCCGATGACGATTGCGTACGCCATACGTCGCAGGTCGGCGCCGATGCGCTGCTCGGCAAGCGTGTCGTCGAGAATGAATAGCGCTTCCGCGCCGTGGGCGACGGTCTGCCCCGGCGAATGATGCCGATACAGAAAGTAATGCCGCCCCCCATAGGCGAAGGAGGTGCTGTCGCCGTCACCCGGCGCCACCGCCGGCGCCGCCAGTAGTGCGGGAGTGAGCGCTTGCGCGTGCGTGAGCACCACCGCGCTCCGTCCCCCTATGCGCGGCGCCGTGTCGCCTGCGGCGTTGTCCAACAGAGCTACATCGGCGCCGGTGATGCGGTTGAACGTCAGCATGGCGTCGGCGGCCCTCTGCCCGATGACAACCACGACTTCGCGCCCATTGCGGTCGAGCGTCGGCACGAAAATATAGAAGATGCAATCGTCGGCGCAGGCCAGACTGTCGACCGGCCGGTGCTCGGCGCGCACACGCGCGAGCAGCGCCGCGGAATTGGCCGGTTTGACGGCGCTGCCAGCGGCGCTGTTCCAGCTTGCGAGCACTTGCCCGTCGAGGCTGTCGAATTCGATCATGGTGAAGGCCGAGAGCAGCGCCTGCGACAGCGCCGCTTGCGCCAGCACCGTCGAAGGTTCCCGGCTGGTATCGACGAAGGCGAGCATTTGCGTTGCCATGCGCACGATCTCTTCGTCCGAGCGTTGCAGCAGCGCGTCGAACGCGGTGCCGAAACGCTCCGACTGCTCGTGCAGAAAGCGCTCGTTCTGCCGTTGCAAGCCGATGTAGGCGAGGTATCCGACCAGCGAGAACGCCCCCGCCAGCGACAGCATCATCAGCAACAGCGCTTTCCACACCAGGCTGAAGTGTGGCTTGCGAATGACGGCGTCGTCATTGGTTGTCATGGTGTCGCCGTGCATGGCTGCCTCCGCCTCGAGGCGTGATGGCTCAACACGCATTCCTCGCGGCTACCGCGCCGCGTTCCGCCCAATGCTATAGGTATTGTCCGATAATCTGTGTAAGTCGGGTGCGAGAGTGTGCTCAATTGTTCCGCAGAACTGCGATCCGCATCACGGGAAGAGTTAATTTCACATATGAATCGCGTACCCGTCTACCTGCGCCTGACCGCGACCACGTTCATCTGGGCCTCGGTGTTTCATTTCGGCCGTTATGCCGTGCATCACATCCATCCGCTTGCGGCAGCGGCTTGGCGATTTGGTCTGGGCAGTCTGTTCCTGATTCCACTGGTGCAGCGGCGCGAGGGTTGGCCGTTGCCGCTGCTGCGGGCCAGCGCCGGTGCATTGCTCGCGATGGCGCTCACCGGTGTCGTGATCTTCAATGGGGCGATGTTCTACGGGTTGCAGCGCACATCCGCGGTCAATGCCGCGCTGATCCTGGCACTCTCGCCGGCGATGACCACCGTGCTCAGCGCCGCCTTGGAGCGTCGACCAATTGGCTTGCTGCAATGGCTGGGCCTGCCGCTCGGCATCGCCGGCGTCGCCTGCGTGGTCAGCGGCGGCTCGTGGGAGCTGCTGCGGCAACTGCGCTTCTCCAGTGGCGATTGGTTGATGTTGGCGGCGAGTGGCGCCTGGTCGCTGTACGCGGTGATTCCGGGCCGGTTCGTGCGCGGCTTGAGCGTGTTGCAGACTACCGGGGCGAGCACGCTGATCGGTGCCGTGCTGCTGATCGTGCTGGCGTTGCTCCTCGCCCCGGCGCCGACGGATATCCGGCCGCTGCGGCTGGCACTCGCACTCGTGTACATGGGGCTGTTCGGTACCACGCTCGCGCTCGCGTGGTGGAACGACGGTGTGCAAAGGCTCGGCGCGGCCGGGGCGGCACTCTTCATGAATCTCACGCCGGTGTTTGCCGCCGTCATCGCCGCCGCGATGGGTCAGCCGTTGACTTATGCGCACCTGGCCGGCGCGGTGCTCGTTATCAGCGGCGTTACCTGCGCGTCGTGGCAGACCAGGCGCGCATCCCACCTTCCAGGTGCAGCGGAGTCGCCAGACCCGCCCGCGCCGCGAACACACAGGCCCTGAGGCTGCGTGCGCCGCTCAGGCAGATAAATACCGCGGGCCGCTCGCGCGGCAGCCCCGTCAGCCGGGCGGCGAGCTGGCCCAGCGGAATATTGAGAGCCGATGCCAGGTGGCCGGCGGCAAACTCTTCCGGCTCTCGCACGTCAACCAGCAGCGGCGGCTCACCCCGCTCCTGCAGCAGCGCTTGCAGCTGCGCCGCAGACAGACGGCGCACGCCGCGCAGCTCATCCTCACCACAGTAGCCGGGCGGATCCTGCGGCGCGGTGATGCTTGGCGTCTCACCGCACACCGCGCAGTCGCGACGGCGCTGAAAGCGCAGTTCACGAAATCGCAGCTCGAGTGCGTCGTAGGTGAGGAGGCGTCCGATCAATGGCTTGCCCACGCCGAGGATCAGCTTGATGGCTTCGGTCGCCTGGATGGCACCGAGCACGCCGGGTAACACCCCGAGCACACCCGCCTCGGCGCAATTGGGCACGACATCGTCGCTGCCATCGGCGAACAGACAGCGATAGCAGGGTCCCCGATCGGGCACGTAGGTCATCGCCTGGCCTTCGAAACGGTGGATGGCGGCCGAGATCAGCGGTTTGCGCAGCAACACGCAGGCGTCGTTGACCAGATAACGCGTAGCGAGGCGGTCACTGCCGTCGATGATGAGGTCGTAGCGGTTGAACAGGTCGACGATATTCGCTGCGCGCAGCTCCAGCACGTGCGCATGGACGGCAATCTCGGGATTCAAGGCCATGAGCCGCGTGCGCGCGAGCGCCGCCTTGGGCTGCCCGACCTCGCCGCTGTCGTACAGCACCTGACGCTGAAGATTGGAGATGTCGAGGCGATCGGAGTCGATGATGCCCAGCGTACCGACGCCGCCTGCGGCCAGGTACAGCGCGGCCGGCGAGCCCAGGCCGCCGGCGCCCACGATCGCGACCCGCGCCGCCTTGAGCCGCTCCTGCCCGGCCGCGCCGATCTCCGGCAGCAGCAGGTGACGGCTGTAGCGTTCGCGCTCGGCGGTCGAGAGCGTCACTGGCATCCTCGAAGCATCGCCGTCGAATTTGTCGCTGTCAACGCGCAGCACCTATACTGCCGGGCGGCATCGTACAGTGAATCCACCCCAAGGCCATGCGCGGACTGCTCCTCGTCACTGTGCTGCTGCTCATCAGTTTCCTTGGCCTGAATCACGGCCTTTGGACTCCTGACGAACCGCGCGAAGCGGAAATCGCGCGCGAGATGTCGGTTGCGCCCGGCATCATTCCGACCCTCGGGGGTCAGCGATTCCTCGAAAAGCCGCCGCTCTACTACTGGGTCGTCGCCGCGACCTATCGGCTTGCCGGCGCACCGTCGCCGCTCGCCGCACGCCTGGTCAGTGCGTGCGCCGGAGCGCTGACGGTGCTGGCGCTGTTTTTCTGGGGATGGCAGGCGCACTCACGTACGGCGGGCCTGCTGGCCGCCACCATGCTCGCCACCAGCGTGCAGTTCGTGATCTCGGTCCACTGGATACTCATCGATCCGCTGTTGATGCTGTTCACCACGCTGGCGGCCTGGTGCGCCTGGCTGCTGCTGTCGGGCTGCGATTCCAACCGGCTGCGCGCCGGTCTCTACGCCGCACTCGCGCTCGCGCTGTGGATCAAGGGGCTGATCGGACCGGTCCTGGTCTGCAGCGGTGTGGCCGCCTACAGCCTCATCGACCGCGCGGCGCGTCCACGCTTGCTGCGGCCGATATGGGGACTGGCAGTTATGGCCGCGGCGCTGGTGTTGCTGGCGCTGGGACTGTGGCGGCAGGGCGGCACGGCGGCGCTGTGGGAGTGGGGTTACGTCAACCACGTCGAGCGGGCCCTCAACCCCAGCGCGCAGCTCGGCCACCGCCAGCCGCTCCTGTATTACTTCTGGACTCTGCCGATGGCATTGCTGCCGTGGCTCGCGCCGTTCATTGACGCGCTGGCGCACGCCAAGGGATCGGCCCGCGGCTGGCGCGGATTTGGGCGCGAACCCGATCTGCGGCGCTACTGCATGATTCTATGCGCCGCGATGTTCCTGGTGTTGTCACTGTCGGCGACCAAGCGTGAGACCTATCTGCTGCCGCTACTGCCGCCGTTGTTTCTGTGGCTCGGCGTTCATCTGGCGCAACGCTGGCGCACCGATGCGGCAGCGTTGCGCGCCAGTGTGTTGTGGTGGCCGCAGCTGGCGCTGGTCGCGCTGCTGCTGCTGGCGCCGCCGCTGTATGTCTATTGGCGTTTCATGCCGGGGGACACGGCGGCCGCGGCGCTGTCGATCATGGCAGCGGCGCTGTGTATGGCCATGCTCTACGCCAGTGTGCGCTCAGCCGCACAGGCCGCAGCCGCATGGCTCCTTGCCGGCGCGCTGGCTGCCATCGCTTCGGCATTGCTGCTTGCTCCGCACGCTCTGGATGCGACCAAGAACATGGCGCCGTTCCTGCGCGCCGTCGATCAGGAGCTGCCCCCGGGTGCCCCCGTTTACGCCACCGACGTCGACGAAACGCTCGAAGCGCTGGTGCCTTTCGTCACCGGCCGGACATTGATTGCCCTCGCTTCGCCGCAGCTCCCGGTGCCAGCGCTGTCGCAGCTGCCCGAGTGGATCCTGGTGCAGAACAATCATAACGGCCGTGCGTTCGCGCCGCCGCCGGATTACGTGCTCGCCCGGAGCCAAGCGTTCGGCCCCGGACGCACTCTCGCGCTCTGGCATCGCGGGCCGCAGCGCTGAGTGTCGGCGCTGCCGGTCCCGGTATGATAGCGGCGATGAGCGCGGCCCATTTTTCGACCCAGCGACGGACGCTTGCGCTGCTGTTGCTCGGTCTGCTGCTGTGGTTTCTGCCGCTGTCGAGCCCGGCGCTGTTTCATCCGGATGAAGGCCGCTACGGCGAGGTCCCGCGTGAGATGCTCGCCAGCGGTGACTGGGTCACCCCGCGACTCGACGCCATCAAATATTTTGAAAAGCCGCCGCTGCAGTATTGGACGACGGCGGCGGCGTTCGCGCTCTTCGGTGCGCACGAATGGACCGTGCGCCTGTGGCCCGCGCTCACGGCTCTGTTTGGCGTGGTGCTGACCTGGCTGTTGGCACGTCACCTTTACGATACCGCCACGGCCCTGATGGCGGCGGCAATCCAGGCCGGATCGCTGCTGTATATGGCCATGAGCCGGCTGGCGGTGTTGGACATGGGCCTGTGCTTCTCGCTGCAGTTGGCGCTGACGGGACTGATGTTGTTGGTGCGCCGCCGCGCAGACCGGGCGGACGGTGTGGGCGCTCAGGCGGACGGCGTAAGTGTCCAGCCGGACGGCGCGGGTGCGCCGCTGCTGCTCGGAATCGGATTGTCGCTTGCGATGCTGTCCAAGGGACTCATCGGCATCTTGATTCCTGCCGCCGTGGCGGCGATCTATATGCTCTGCTTTCGAGATTGGTCGCTGCCCTGGCGGGCGCGTCCGTGGTGGGCGATCGGAGCATTGGCGTTGATCGCTGCGCCTTGGTTCGTGCTCGTGGCCGCGCGCAATCCCGAGTTCACGCGGTTCTTTTTCGTGCATGAGCACTTCGAGCGATTCCTCACGCGCGTGCACCGGCGCTATGAGCCGGCCTGGTTCTTCGTTCCCGTGCTTGCAATGGGACTGCTGCCCTGGGCGACGCTGCTGCCGTATGCGGTGCGGAACGCCTGGCGCGATGCGCGGCGTGGAGACCGAGGTGCCGGCCTGCTGCTGATTTGGAGCGGCTTCATATTCGCATTTTTCAGCGCCTCGCAGTCGAAGCTGATCCCTTACATCCTGCCGATCGTGCCGGCGCTCGCGCTGTTGCTGGCGCGGGCGCTGCGACAGCTGGATGGCGTGCGCGCGGCGCGGCATCTGCGCGCGGTTGCCGCGGGCGCGTTGCTGCTGGCGATCGTGCTGGCGCTATTACCCTGGGTGCCGGCCGCCTCGAACCTGCTCGAGCGCGCATCGCGGGCGAGCTGCTTGGGCTTCGCGCTCGCCCTGTCGGCGCTCGCGCTGTGCGCGCTCGGCGCCGCGATTTTGCACGGCCGCGGCCGCGGCGCCGGCGCGGTCGTGACGGCGGCGATCGGGGCCTACCTTTTTTGTCAGATCGGCTTTGCCGCCGCCGCTTACTTGCCGCAGCAGCGGGCGATTGCGCAGTTCGTGCCACAGGCACGGATGCTGCTGACCGCTTCGACGCCGATCTACTGTGTTCAGACTTACATTCAACCGCTGACTTTCTATCTGCGGCGACCCTGCACCCTGGTCGACTATCGCGGCGAGCTGGATTTCGGCCTGCAGCAGGAGCCGTGGCGCGCAATCGCGGACCTGCAGGGGTTTGCCGCACGCTGGAGCGCGGGCCCGGACGCTCTGGCGATTGTCGATCCGGAGGCGCTGGCGCGGCTGGCGGCATTGGGCGTGCGGATGCGCGTGATATACACTTCGCCGTCATTTGTTGCGGTGGTCAGGCAATGAGAGGCGTTGACCTGGCCCTCATTCTTACGGGCGTCTTGCTGAACGCGGTGGCCCAGCTGCTGTTGAAGGCGGGCGCTCGGACGCTGGCGGGCCTGGAGTTTAGCGTTGCCAACGCTTGGCCGATCGCCGAGCGCCTAGCCTTGTCCGCACCGATTCTGGCGGGCCTGGCCTGTTATGTCGTCAGCGTCGTGGTCTGGATTCTCGCGCTGGTGCGCGTCGAGGTCAGTGTCGCCTATCCGATGCTTTCGATCGGCTATGTCGTCAACGCCGTCATGGCGTGGTGGCTGTTCGGCGAGCAGCTCGGCGGCGCGCGACTCGCAGGAATCGCGGTCATCATCGCCGGCGTATGGTTGGTATCGCGCAGCTGAAAGGACGCATGTCACAGTCACAAGAGTTCTTGCCGTTCACGCGGCCGTCGATCGATGAAGAGACCATCGCGGGCGTCGTCGCGGTGTTGCGCTCCGGTTGGATCACCAGCGGACCGCAGGTGCGCGAGTTCGAGGCGCGGCTGTCGGAATATTTTGGCGGCCGGCCCGTGCGCAGCTTGAGCTCCGCGACTGGCGCGCTTGAAATCGGTCTTGCGCTGGCGCAGGTGGGAGCCGGCGATGAGGTGATCACGACGCCGCTGTCGTGGGTCGCGACTGCGAACGTCATCCTGCGCGCCGGCGCGACACCGGTGTTCGTCGATGTCGACCCGTCGACGCGCAATATCGATCTGGTGCGGGTTGCCGCTGCGATCACGCCACGAACGCGCGCCATCATGCCGGTGGACCTGGCCGGCTTGCCGGTGGACCGCGATCGCCTGTACGACATTGCGCGCACCCATCGCCTGCGTGTCATAGAAGACGCTGCGCAATCGATGGGTGCGAGCTGGCAGGGTCGGCGCATCGGCGCGTTCGGCGACATCGTCTCGATCAGCTTTCACGCCAACAAGAATCTCACCACCGCCGAGGGCGGCTGTCTGGTGCTCAACGATGCCGCGGAGGCCAGGCGCTGCGAACTGCTGCGGCTCCAGGGGGTGGAGCGCTTTGCCGATGGGGAGATGGACTGCAGTGTCGCCGGTGGCAAGCACAACATGACCGATATCGCGGCGCGTATCGGCTTGGGCCAGCTTGCGCGGCTCGAGGAGTTCACCGCACGGCGGCGGTCGTTGGCGCGGCGCTACTTCGCGCGTTTCGATCGGAGCCTGGGCTGCGAGTTACCGCTGCAGGATGAGATGAACAGCAACTGGCATATGTTTCAGATCGTGTTGCCGGCCGATGTCGCGCGCGGCGAGTTCATCGCGGCCATGGCGCAGGCCGGCATCGGCATCGGCGTGCATTACCCGGCGATGCACCTGTTCTCGCTGTATCGGCACCTGGGCTTCAGGCCCGGAGATTTTCCCGAGGCCGAACGCATCGGCCGCGGCCTCGTGACGCTGCCGCTGTTCCCGGCGATGCTGGACGGCGATGTCGATCGCGTCTGCGCGAGCGTGGCGGCCGTGCTCGGCTCGCGGCTGCGGACTGCGCGGCACGCATGAACCCGATGATCCGCGCATGAGTCCGGTGAGTCATTCATGAGCGAAGCATTGCCGATCGCGGTGCGCCAGCCGCCCGAGCTCTCGATCGTGATCCCGGTCTATAACGAGGAGGACGTGCTGGCGGCGCTGTTCGCCCGACTCTACCCTGCGCTCGACGCGCTCGAGCGCAGCTACGAGATCATCTTCGTCAACGACGGCAGCCGTGATCGCTCCGCCGGATTGCTGCGCGCGCAGTTCGAGCAACGCCCGGACGTGACACGGGTGGTGCTGTTCGGCGGCAATTTCGGCCAACACCGCGCGGTACTGGCCGGCTTCGAGCACAGCCGTGGCGACTATGTGATCACGCTCGACGCCGATCTGCAGAATCCGCCCGAGGAGATCGGCCGCATCGTCGCCGCGCTCGAGTCGGGCCATGACTACGTCGGCACGATCCGCCTGCAGCGCAAGGATGTCGCCTGGCGCCGCTATGCCTCGCGGCTGATCAACCGCGTGCGCGAGCGCATCACGCGCGTGCGCATCACGGATCAGGGCTGCATGCTGCGCGGCTACGCCCGGCCGATCGTCGATGCAGTCAATCAGTGCACCGAGTACAACACGTTCGTTCCGGCCTTGGCCTATACATTCGCCGGCAGCCCGACCGAAATCCACGTGCGCCACGAGGATCGCAGCGGCGGCGAGTCGAAGTACTCGTTGCAGCACCTGATGCGGCTGAATTTCGATCTGATGACCGGGTTTTCGACGGTGCCGCTGCAGCTGTTCTCCGTCTTCGGCATCGTCGTCTCGCTGCTGGCGGCGCTGTTCTTCGTGTTCCTGCTGGTGCGGCGCTTGATCGTCGGCCCGGAGGCCGAGGGGCTGTTTACATTGTTTGCGATTGCCTTTCTATTGATCGGCATCGCCTTGTTCGGCGTCGGCTTGCTCGGCGAGTATGTCGGGCGCATCTACGACGAGGTGCGGCGCCGGCCGCGTTACATCGTCGGCGCTGTGCTCGAGCAGCGTGACGATCCCACGCGGCAGCGCGAGGATGCGGCGCAGCGGGCGGATGGCAGGCGTCGTCGCGAGGACGAATCGTGACTCGAGCGGTCGTGTTCGCCTACCACGACGTCGGCGTGCGCTGTTTGCGCGTGCTGCTGGCGCATGGGGTGGAGGTGCCGCTGGTGATCACGCACGCGGACGCGCCGGGCGAGGCCATCTGGTTCGACAGCGTCGCGCGCCATGCGCACTGGCATGGCTTACGCACGTTGATGCCGGCAGAGGTCAACGCGCCGGAGACGGTCGAAGCCGTGCGCGCGGCGCGACCGGATTTTCTGTTTTCCTTCTACTACCGGCAGATGCTCGGCGCGCAGCTGCTGGACACGCCCACACGCGGTGCCTACAACATGCACGGCTCGCTGCTGCCCAAGTACCGCGGCCGGGTGCCCGTTAACTGGGCGGTGTTGAACGGCGAGACGCAGACCGGCGCCACGCTGCACGCGATGACGGTGAAGCCCGACGCCGGCGCCATCGTCGATGCGCAGGCGGTGCCGATACTTCCCGACGATACCGCGGCGGAGGTATTCCGCAAGGTCACGGTGGCGGCCGAGATTGCGCTCGATCGCTGCCTGCCGGCGCTGATCGCCGGGACGGCGCAGCAGCGGGCCCAGGATCTGTCTCAAGGCAGTTACTTCGGTCGCCGCACCGCGCGCGACGGCGCCATCGACTGGCGCAGCGGTTGCCGCGCCGTGCACAACCTGGTGCGCGCGGTGGCGCCGCCGTATCCGGGAGCGTACAGCGAAGCCGATGGGATGCCGCTGCGCATCCTGCGCTCGCTGCCGGCGCG
>JBIODE010000023.1:0-15752 GCA_044440325.1 Steroidobacterales bacterium | reverse complement strand
TCGTGAGCGGCTTTCGCTGGAGTTTCTACCAGGTGGCGGATGTGAGCGTCGCCGTCAGCCTGGCCATGACGCTGGCGTTCTTGCTGATTTGCCTGATCACGATCTGGTGGTTTTTCAAGACCGGATACAGATTGAAGAACTAGTGCCGGCGAGCCCGGTTATGGCGCTGCTGCACATCGATCGCCCACGGCTGGCCGCGCTCGCGCCTCATGGGCGATCCTCGCTGCGGCGCAAGCGGCTGTGTTTGTGGCCATAGCCGAAATAAATCACAAAGCCGATCGCCGCCCAGATCACGAGCCGCAGCCAAGTTGCCGCGGGCAGGAAGAGGGCCATGCCGCCGCAGAAAAAGACGCCGGTAATCGAGGTGAACCAGACCGCCGGCACTCTGAACGGCCGCGGCAAGTCAGGGCGCGTATAGCGCAGCACCAGCACGCCGATGCACACGACGACGAAGGCCATCAGCGTGCCGATCGAGACCAGCTCGCCCAGGATGCCAATCGGGAACAGCCCGGCGAACAGTGCCGCCAGTGCCCCGGTGATCAGCGTGGCGACATGCGGGGTTTGGAACTTCGGATGCACGGCGCCGAATACCGGGGGCAGGAGACCGTCCTGCGACATCGTGAGCCAGATGCGGGCCTGGCCGATAATCATTACGATGATCACGGAAGTCAGACCGAAGAGCGCGCCCCAGATGATCCAGGTGGTGAGCCAGGCCAACTCGGGATGTGCCTCCAGCGCGATCGCGACCGGCGCGGCGTCGTTGAGTTGCGAGTACGGCACCAGGCCCGTCAGCACCGCCGACATCAGAATGTACAGCAGCGTGCAGATCGCGAGGCTGCCTAGCATGCCGATCGGCATGCCGCGCGCAGGATTCTTTGCCTCCTGCGCCACGGTCGAGACGCCGTCGAAGCCGATGTAGGCAAAGAAGATGATTGCCGCTGCCCGCACCACGCCGCTCCAGCCGAACTGGCCGAATGTACCGCTATTGGGCGGAATATACGGAGTCCAATACGCAAGATTGATGTGAAAGGCGCCGAACACGATCACCGCCACGACGATCGTGACCTTGAGCGCGACGATGACGCCATTGATCAGCGAGGATTCGCGGATGCCCTTGTAGCACAGGGCCGTCGCGAACACGCAGATCAGTACGGCCGGCAGATTGACGAACGCACCGGTGGTGTGGATCGCACCGGAATCGGACGCTTCGAACGGCGCCGACGTCAGCGCCGCGGGTAAGAAATTGACGCCGTAATGATCCAGCAGCTTCACTGCATAGCGTCCCCAGCCGACGGCGACGGTCGAGGAGGCCATCATGTACTCGAGCACCAGATCCCAGCCAATGAACCAGGCGACCAGCTCGCCGAGGGTCGCATAGCTGTAGGAATAAGCGCTGCCGGCGACCGGTACCATCGCGGCGAACTCCGAATAGCACAGGCCTGCGAGCATGCAACCAATGCCGGCGATGACGAACGACAAGACGATAGCCGGTCCCGCGTGCTGCGCGGCTGCGAGGCCCGTCAGCACGAAGATGCCGGTGCCGATGATGCCGCCGATGCCGAAGGCAATCAGCGCCGGCGTGCCCAGCGCGCGCTTGAGCTCCTGGCCGCCAGCCGCCCGCTGATAGTCGCTGATTGGCTTGGTCGCGAATAAGTTCTTCTGCATGCGCGAGTCCCGCGTGAGCCTGTCAGCGGCCGACTCTACACGCCGCGCAGCTCGGCCGGAACATGCGGTCCGAGTGCAGCGAGCATCGCTTCGTAAACTCTTGGGGAGCCTGCGACCAGGTTGCCGCCCTGGGCATAGGGCGCGCCGGTGAGCGTGCCGATGCGTCCGCCGGCCTCCTGTATCAGCAGCGTGCCGGCTGCCGTATCCCAAGGCTTGAGGCCCATTTCCCAGAAGCCGTCGACGCGGCCGCAGGCGACATAGGCCAGATCCAGCGCGGCTGCGCCGGGCCGGCGAATGCCGGCCACATGCACCATCAGTGCTTTGAACATCTCAATATATGCATCGGCGTGACGTTGATCTTCACGATAGGGAAAGCCGGTTGCCAGCAGCGCGCCTTCGAGGCCGCGCTGCTTGCTCACGCGGATGCGGCGATTCTCCAGGTGCGCACCGGCACCGCGCGCCGCGGTGAAGACTTCCTGGCGCATGGGATCGTAGACCACGGCGCACTCGAGCCGGCCGCGCTGCTCGCAGGCGATCGATACGGCGAATACCGGAAATCCGTGCAGAAAATTGGTGGTACCGTCGAGCGGATCGATGATCCAAACCATGTCGTTATCGCCGCTGCGGCCGCTTTCTTCGGCGAGAATAGCGTGCTGTGGGTAGTGCTTGTGAATGACGGCGATGATCTCGCGCTCGGCGGCGCGATCGACGTCAGTGACGTAGTCGTTACGGCCCTTGCTCGACACTTCGAGGCTTTCGAGCCGCTGCAGGCTCCGGACGATGATTTCGCCGGCGCGCCGCGCCGCGCGCACGCCGATGTTGAGCAGGGGATGCATTCAGCGAAGAATATCAGGTTGTGCTGCAATCCATCCGCATCGTCCTGATCGAGACATCGCACCCGGGCAACATCGGCGCGGTCGCGCGCGCCATGAAGAACATGGGACTCGAGCAACTGGTGTTGGTGCGGCCGCGCTATTTTCCACACCCGGAGGCCAGCGCCCGCGCTTCCGGCGCGACCGACATCCTCGAACAGGCGAATGTGGCGGCGACGCTCGAGCGGGGAATCGAGGGTTGCGGCCTGATACTCGCCGCCACGGGGCGCGAGCGCGACCAGTATTTTCGCGTGCTCGATGTGCGCGCGGCCGCGGGGCGCGCGATCCGCGAGAGCGCGCAGGCGCCGGTTGCGGTGCTGTTCGGCGCCGAGCGCACCGGCCTGACCAACGAGGATCTGTCGCATGCGCATGCGTTGCTGCGCATCCCTGCGAATCCGGCGTATGCCTCGCTCAATCTGGCGATGTCCGTGCAGATCGTCGCCTATGAGCTGCTGCGCGCGCACGCGGTGGCGCCGGCTGCCCCGACGCGCTCGGCCCCGCTCGCCACGCCGGCGGCCATGGAGCGCATGTACGCGCACCTGGCCACCGTGCTCGAGGAGATCGAGTTCCGCGACCGTACGCAAAGCGGCACGCATTTGATGAATCGCATCCGCCGCATGCTGCAGCGGGCGGAGCTGGACGCAAATGAGGTAAATATCCTGCGCGGGATCTTGACGGCGGTGCAGAATCGGCGCCGGCGCGCAGGCATGGATGTGCGCGGCGCGCCGCCACCGGAGCCGCCATTGCCCACCGACCCGCCACTGCCCACCGAACTGCCGCCGCACGCGAATCTGGGGCTCGAGGAGTAATGGACGGCGGGCGGCCAATCTATCTGGATTACGCGGCGACGACACCGGTCGATGAGCGCGTTGCCGCGGCCATGGGCGAGTGCCTCACGCTGAGCGGTACCTTCGGCAACCCTGCATCCTTGCACGGCTACGGCCGTGCCGCACGCGAGCGGGTTGAGGAGGCACGCGCGTCGGCGGCCGGGCTGATCGGCGCGCAGGCGCAGCAGATCGTCTGGACCTCCGGTGCCACCGAGTCGAACAATTTGGCCATTCTCGGCACCGCACGCGTCGCCGCCAAGCGCGGCGGCCATCTGATCACCGTGCGCACCGAGCACAAATCCGTGCTCGATCCGTGCCGTCAACTCGAGCGTGAAGGTTTCCGCATCAGCTACCTTGATACCGATGCGGACGGCCTGGTGGATCCACAGGCGGTGGCGGCAGCATTGCGCCCCGATACCCTGCTGGTGTCGGTCATGCATGCGAACAATGAGACCGGAGTCGTGCAGGATGTCGCTGCGATCGGCGCCATCTGCCGCCAACATGGCGTGCCGCTGCACGTCGATGCCGCGCAGAGCGCGGGCAAACTCGAACTCGATGTGGCCCGCTCTCCCATCGACCTGCTGGCATTTACGGCGCACAAGATCTATGGCCCGAAGGGCATCGGCGCGCTCTACTTTCACCCCGAGAGGCGGGCATTGCTGCAGCCGCTGCTGTTTGGGGGCGGGCACGAGCGCGGTCTGCGCTCAGGCACGCTGGCCGTGCACCAGGTTGTGGGATTCGGCGTCGCCTGCGAGCTCTGTGGCCAGGACCCGGCCGGGGATGCTGCGCACATGACCGCGCTGCGCGAGCGCCTGTGGCAGGGCTTGCGCCAGATCGAGGGCGCGGTCCGCAACGGCCATCCGAGCAGATGCGTTCCAAGTATCCTCAACGTGTCGTTCAGCGGTGTCGAGGGCGAAAGCTTGCTGATGGGCTTGCCTGAGCTCGCGGTGTCCACGGGCTCCGCCTGTAATTCCGACAGCGATGAGCCTTCTTACGTGCTGCGCGCGCTCGGTCGCAGTACGGAACTGGCGCAGAGCTCGCTCCGTTTCAGTCTCGGTCGATGGACGCGGCAGCACGAGATCGATGCGGCGATTGCGGCGGTAACTCGCGAGGTCGGGCGGCTGCGTGCCGTGGTGCCATGAGCGGCGTACGCGATCCGCTCTCGGCGGCCGTGCGGCGCCGCTTCACGACCTTGGCGCACGCGGGCGCACTGCCATCGGATGAGGCTGCTGCCGACGCGGACGGTGCGGCGCCGCGGACTGCGTCGGGCGCTGCCGGCCGCCGTGACCGCGGCACGGAGGTGCGCTTCGATCTGCAGCTTGCCGGCCAGCGGCTCGAGCAGGTGCGTTACCGAGCCTACGGTTGCCCACATACCCTCGCGACCTGTGAATGGCTCGCGGAAACCTTGACGGGAAAGGCCGTCAACGCGCTGCTCGATGACAGCGAACTGGTCGGTGGGCCCCGGGCCTGGGCAGCGGCGCTGGACGTGCCGCAACATAAGGTGGGGCGGCTGCTCGTGGTGGAGGACGCACTGCGCGCGGCGCTGCGTGCAGGCGCCAAAATCGGTGTAAAATGAATCTATTAGTGAGGTTAATGATGGCAATTTCTCTAACGGAATCAGCGGCGCAGCGCGTCAGGCAGCACCTTTTGAACCGCGGCCACGGGCTGGGGCTGCGCCTGGGAGTCAAGACCAGCGGCTGCTCGGGCTTCAGCTACGTGGTCGACTATGCGGACCAGGCGCGAGCCGACGATCTGGTGTTCGAGCAGCACGGTGTCAAGGTTTACGTCGACCGCGCAAGCCTTGCGGCCGTTGACGGTACGCGCATCGATTTCGTCCGCCAAGGGCTCAATGAGTCGTTTCGCTTCGAGAACCCGAACGTGCGCGGCGAATGTGGCTGCGGTGAAAGCTTCAGCATCTGAAATTCCTTAAAACACGGGCACTTCCGGCGGTATATTGATTGCCCGCCAGAGCCGCCAGCGGGTACACTTCGGCCCCCAATTTTGTAGCGGAGGTGAGTGATGGCGCTCGAGCGCACCCTGTCTATCGTCAAGCCCGATGGTGTCGCCGCCAATTTGATCGGCGAGGTGTGCCGCCGCTTCGAGACTCAGGGACTGAAGATTATCGCGGCGCGGATGCTGCGGTTGTCGCAGGCGCAGGCAGAGGCGTTTTACGAGGTGCATCGAGCTCGGCCATTCTTCAAGGATCTCGTGCGCTACATGATCTCAGGCCCGGTAATCGCCCAAGTGCTCGAGGGCGAGAATGCGATCGCCAGGAATCGCGACATCATGGGCGCTACCGACCCGAAGAACGCTGCGGCCGGGACGATTCGCGCGGACCTCGCCCAAAGCATCGAGGCCAATGTCGTGCACGGCTCGGACGCGGCCGATACCGCAGCCCGGGAAATCGCATTTTTCTTCAGTGCACTGGATCTCTGTCCGCGTGCCTGAGCGGGTCAATTTGCTGGGATTGCCGCGGACCGGGCTCGAGGCGTTCTGCAGCGAGCTCGGTTCCAAGCCGTTTCGTGCGCGCCAGCTGATGAACTGGCTGTATAAGCGCGGCGAGCACCGCTTCGAGCACATGAGCGACCTGGCGCGAGACTTCCGTGCGCTCTTGGCCGAGCGCGCCGAAGTCGAGCTGCCCGAGATCGTGACGGCGCAGCAGGCGAGCGACGGTACGCGCAAGTGGCTGCTGCGAGCCGATGCCTCGCAGGCTTTCGAAATGGTTTTTATCCCCGAGGCCGACCGCGGCACGCTTTGCATCTCCTCACAGGTGGGCTGCGCGCTCGATTGCTCGTTTTGCTCCACGGCGCAGCAGGGCTTCAATCGCAATCTCAGCACTGCCGAGATCGTCGGGCAGGTCTGGCTGGCAAATCGCGAACTGGGATTTCACCCGGGCGGCGAGCGCATCGTCACCAATGTCGTGCTGATGGGCATGGGCGAGCCGCTCGCAAATTTCCGCAACGTCGTGCCGGCGCTGCGTATTTTTCTCGATGATCTGGGTTTCGATCTCTCGCGCCGTCGCGTCACCCTCTCGACCTCCGGCTTGGTGCCGCAGATCTACAAGCTTGCGCAGGAAACCAATGTCGCGCTCGCCGTATCATTGCACGCTCCGGACGACGCGCTGCGCAGCCAGCTGGTGCCGATCAACCGGCTGCACCCGATCGACGAACTGCTTGAAGCCTGCTGGCACTATATCGATGAACGCAACGGCCGCAGCGTCACGTTCGAATACGTGATGCTCGCCGACGTCAATGACTCGCCCGCACAGGCGCGCGCGCTCGCGCGGCTGTTGGCGGGCCGCCCGGCCAAGGTGAATTTGATTCCGTTCAATCCCTATCCAGGCACGCCGTATCGCCGTTCCGGCGAGGCGACGATCGCCCGCTTCCGCGATGAGCTGATCCGCGCCGGGGTAATCGCAACCACGCGCCGCACGCGCGGCGACGACATCGATGCGGCCTGCGGGCAGCTCGCCGGGCGCGTCATCGACCGCACCATCGTCCGGCTGGGCGAGCGCATCAAGACGGCGCAGACCGCCCGGACTGCGCGGGCCGCGCTGTGAGCGTCTGGCATGCCAATGCGGGCTGCGTTCGCCGCGCCATCGCGGTGCACCGCTGGACTCTCGGCGCGCTGCTCGCCGCTCTGGTAGCCGGCTGCGTCGCCAGCGGCAACACCGGCACCAAGAGCAACGGCAATGCCTCGGTCATCAACCTGCAGCTCGGCATCGCCTATCTTAAGCAGGGTGACCTCGCAACTGCGAAGGAGAAGCTCGAGCGCGCGCGCATGCAGGACCCGAGCAACGCGCAGATCCGCAGCGCGCTGGCGCTGCTGTATGAGCGTCTCGGCAACGATGCGGACGCCGATGAGCAGTATCGCAGCGCCCAGAAGCTCGCGCCCGACGACCCCGACGTGCTCAACAATTATGCGATCTATCTCTGCCGCCGCGGTCGGGTCGACGAAGGCGTGCGCCGTTTCGAGCAGGCGGCCAAGAATCGCCTCTACCGCACGCCCTGGTCGGCCTACACCAACGCCGGGGTGTGCCTGCACAACGCCAAGCGTGATGCGGAGGCGCAGGCGCGGTTTGAGCGTGCGTTGCGATTCAATCCCAGCTATGCCGAGGCCGCCGTTCAGCTGGCGAGCCTGAATTTGATGCAGCAGCGCTACACGGCCGCGCAGGCGACCGTCGAGGATTTCTTGGCAAGAAACGATGCGACGGCGGATCTGTTGCTGCTCGGCTGGCGGGTCGCACAGGCACAGCAGGATCAAGACCGCCTCGAACGCTATGCCCAGCGTCTGATAAAGGAATTTCCGAATTCCGAGCAGGCGCGCGTGGTGGTATCCAGCGGCGCGAATCGGACTTGAGCTCTCACGAGCCGTCGGAGTCTGCCTTGAGCAAAGCCATTCAGCCCGTGCGCGGCATGAACGACGTGCTGCCGGCGCAGATCGCTGCCTGGCAGCACCTCGAGCGAGTTGCGCATGAGCTCTTCGCCGCGTACGGCTATGAAGAATTGCGTGTGCCGGTGGTCGAGCAAACCGAGCTTTTCAAGCGTTCGATCGGCGAATACACCGATATCGTCGAGAAGGAGATGTATACCTTCACCGATACCGGCGGCGATAGCCTGACGCTGCGTCCGGAGGCGACTGCCGGCATCGTCCGTGCGGCCATTTCCAATGGGTTGTTGCGCGGCGCGCGGCTCAAGCTGTGGTGCGCTGGGCCGATGTTTCGCCACGAGCGGCCGCAAAAGGGCCGCTATCGGCAGTTCCACCAGATCGACGTCGAGGCCCTTGGATTTCCTGGGCCGGACGTCGATGCGGAATTGATCGCGCTGACGGCGCGACTGTGGCGGACGCTCAACATCGGCCGCGTGCGCCTGACGCTCAACTCGCTCGGCACGGCCGCGGCGCGCGTGGTCTATCGTGAGCAGCTCGTCAGCTACTTGCGCGGCCATGAGGCCTCTCTCGATGAGGACAGCCGGCGGCGCCTGAGCGGCAATCCGCTGCGTATTCTCGATAGCAAGAACCCGGCGATGCAGGCGCTGATCGGCGCGGCGCCGGTGCTGACCGATTATCTCGATGACGAATCGCGCGAGCATTTCGCTGCGCTCTGTGCTGCACTCGAATCGATGGGCATCGCGTTCTCGGTCAATCCGCGGCTGGTGCGCGGCTTGGACTATTATTCCCGCACCGTCTTTGAATGGGTGACTGACGCCTTGGGGGCGCAGGATGCGATCTGCTCGGGCGGCCGCTACGATGGGCTGAGCGCGCACCTGGGCGGTGAGCCGACGCCTGCCATCGGCTGTGCGCTGGGTATGGAGCGGGTGGTCGAGCTGATCGGGCAGGGCGTCAATGTGCCGGCGGCCGCTCCGCCCGACGTCTATCTGATCGTCAGCGGCGCGCGCGCCGAAGGTGCCGCCTTCGCGCTTGCCGAGCAGCTGCGTGATGCGCTGCCCGGGCGCGGCGTGTGGTTGAATCTGGGCGGCGGTAATTTCAAGACCCAGTTTCGACGTGCCGATCGCAGCGGTGCGCGTCTGGGGGTGGTACTGGGCGATGCCGAGTTCGAGCGCGGCGTGGCCGCCGTGAAACCTTTGCGCCGCGATGCCGGTCAGATCGACTGCCCGTTGACGGAATTGACGGTGCGCATCGCCTCGATGCTTGAGGAGAATCCGTGGAAGAGTACCTGAGCGAGAAAGAACAATGGGAGCGCATCCTGACCTGGTTGCGCGAGCAAGGTCCGTGGCTGGTGGCCGGGGTCGCGTTGGCGGCGGCGGGCATTAGCGGCTGGCGGCTGTATCAGGCGCGCACAGCGGATCGCGACCTGCAGGCGGGCGCCCGCTACACCCAGGTCATCGATGCCTTCAGCCGCAGCGACTTCAGCGGCGGCGTGCGGCTCACCGATGAATTGGTGCGCGAGTTTCCCTCGTCCGCGTTTGCCGATCAGGCCGAGTTGGCCGCGGCGCGTATTCATGTCGAAAACAACGAACCGGATAAGGCACTCGCGCGTTTACGCCATGTGCTGGAGTCCAGCCGCGATCGTGAGCTGGCGCTGATCGCACGTCTGCGGCTGGCGCGGGTGTTGCTCGATCAGAACAAGGTCGACGAGGCCCTCGCGACGCTCAATGCCGCCGCTCCCGGCGCATTCGCGCCTCGTTATGCCGAGGCACGAGGAGATGCGCTGCTCGCCAAGGGCGACCGGGCGGGGGCGCTGCGGGAATACCGCACGGCTCGCGCCGGCGGTGCCGGCGTGCTCGATACCGATTTACTCGATCTGAAGATCAACGAACTGGCACGCTCTTGACGGTGCGCGCCCCGGTTCGCGACAGAGGCTCCCTCATGAAGCATGTACTGCTGCGCGTGGCCGCGTTGGTATCAATGGCGGCGTTCGCGGCCTGCTCGAGCAACAAGGCCGACAAGCCGACGCCGTTGGTGAAGATCGAGAACCGCATCGACGTCAAGCGCGTCTGGCATGTGAGTGTCGGCGGGGAGAAGCCAAAGCTGCGCCTTGGGCTGGGGTTGGCAGTCGACGGCAATCGTGTCTTTGCCGCGAGCTACTCGGGTTCGGTCGAGGCCTTCGATCTGGCGACCGGCAGACGCCTATGGCGGCGCGAGGTGCGCGCACCGCTCTCCGGCGGTCCAGGCGCGGCCGATGGCCTGGTCGTGGTAGGTGCCGCCAAGGGCCAAATCGTCGCGCTCGGCGAGAGCGACGGCACGGTCCGCTGGCGGACGCGTATCAACGCCGAGATTCTGTCGGCGCCGGCCGTCGGCGGCGGCATCGTGCTGGTACACGGCGTGGACGGTAGGTTGCACGGCCTTATGGCCGCCAACGGCAGCGAGAGCTGGGTCATCGATCAGCAGGTGCCGCGACTGTCGCTGCGCGGCAGCGGCCGGCCGGCCGTTGTGGGCGACTTGGCGGTGTGCGGGTTCGACAATGGACGGGTCGTGGCGGTTTCTCTCGCCAGCGGTGCCGCCGCCTGGGAAGCGGCTGCCGGGCAGTCGCGCGGCAGTACCGAGCTGCAGCGGCTGATCGACGTTGATTCGAGCATTGTCGTTGCCGACGACGATTTGTTTGCGGTCGCCTATCAGGGCCGAGTCGTGCGCCTGGCGCGCGAAACCGGCCAGATCATGTGGGGACGAGACCTGTCAAGCTATCGCGGACTTGCCGTCGATTCCGCCGCAGTCTACGTTTCCAGTTCGGAGGGCGATGTCGTGCGACTCGACCGCGCCAGCGGCGCCGAGCAGTGGCGGCAAAAGGCGCTCGAGCGGCGCATGCTGTCGGCGCCGGTGGTCTATGGCGGGCACATCGTCGTCGGTGACCTGGATGGCGTCATCCATTGGCTCGACGCCGCAAACGGGGCCTTTCTTGCGCGCGCCTCCGGCGGCAAGCGCATCAGCAGCCAACCGGTCGTTGCCGGCGGTCTGCTGCTGACCTTCAGTGACTTCGGCGAGATCAACGCATTTCGCACCGCCAGCGGCAACTAGCTTCAGGCCGCCGCGCCGCTCCGCGTAAGATTCGCGGATGCTTCCTATTCTTGCGATCGTCGGCCGCCCCAATGTTGGCAAGTCCACGCTGTTCAATGCCCTGACGCGGACGCGCGATGCGATCGTCGCCGACGTACCGGGTGTCACGCGCGATCGGCAATACGGGTATGCGCGCATCGGCCCGGTGCCGTGCGTGCTGATCGACACTGGGGGACTCATCGAGCACCCCACCGGACTTGATGCGCAGATGCGCCTGCAGACGGAGAAGGCGGTCGCGGAGGCGGATCGCATTATCTTCATCGCCGACGCGCGCAGTGGGTTGCACCCGCAGGACAGCTTCATTGCGCGCGAGCTGCGGCGCGCCGGCAAGCCGGTCGTGCTGGCATTGAACAAAGCCGAAGGTCTGGACCACGACCTCATCGCCTCCGACTTCCATGCGCTGGGCTTCGGTTTCCCGATTGCGATTGCGGCGACTCACGGGCAGGGCTGCCGCGAACTGATGGAGGCGGCGCTAGCCGGGATCGAGCCTGAACCTGCGCCGGCGGAAATCACCGATGCGATCCGGGTCGCGATCATCGGCCGTCCAAACGTCGGCAAGTCGACGCTGGTCAATCGGCTGCTGGGTGAAGAGCGCGTGATCGCGAGCGAGGCGCCCGGCACGACGCGCGATAGCATTCTGGTGCCGTTCCGGCGCGATGAGCGTGATTTTCTCTTGATTGATACCGCGGGCATACGTCGCCGCGCCAAAGTTGAGGATGCGGTCGAGCGCGCCAGCGTCGCCAAGACGCTGCAGGCGATTGCCGAGGCGCACGTGGTGGTCATGGTGCTTGATGCGCACGACAACATCGGCGAGCAGGATGCAAGCGTGCTCGGCCAGGCGCTCGAGCGCGGCCGCGTGTTGTTGATCGCGGTCAATAAGTGGGACAACATTGCGTCGGAACAGCGCGAGGAGATTCGCCGGCAGCTGGAATTGAAGCTTGACTTCGTGCCGTTTGCGCCCCTGCATTTTATCTCCGCGCGCCATGGTACCGGCGTCGGCGAGCTGGCGCGCGATGCGATCCGGGGCTATGACGCGGCGATGCGCGCGATGCCGACGCCGGCACTGACGCGGGTGCTCGAACGGGCGCTCGAAGCGCATCAGCCGCCGCTGGTACGCGGCCGCCGCATCAAGCTGCGCTACGCGCATCAGGGCGGCCGCAATCCGCCGCGAATCATCATCCACGGGAATCAGACGGCATCCGTGCCCGAGGCGTACCGGCGCTATCTCGCGAATGTATTCCGGGAAGCGTTTGACCTGCATGCGAACCCGGTCGCGGTCGATTTCCGTGGCGATGCCAATCCTTACGATCGCGCTAGGGCGAAGAAGTCGCGGCCTCGAGGAACAATGCCGGGTCGACGAAAGCGCGGTTGAGCGCAACGCCAAAGTGCAAATGCGGGCCGGTGACGCGGCCGGTCGCGCCGACCTTGCCAATCACCTGCCCAGGCGTCACGGTAGCACCGACTTTGACCTCGATCGCCGACAGATGGCAGTACATTGTCTCGAATCCGGCGCCGTGATCAATCAGCACCGTGTTGCCGTTGAAGAAATAGTCGCCGGTGTCGAGCACCCGGCCGGCAGCTGCGGCGCGCACCGGCGTTCCCATAGCCGCGGCGATGTCCATGCCGGTGTGCGGGTTGCGCGCTTCGTTATTGAAGAAGCGGCGCGAACCGAACGAGCTGGACCGTGGCCCCGGCACCGGCGTCGCCAGCTGCAGCGTCTCCGGCAGGGTTTCGGTGAACTGGGCCAGGGCGGCGCGCAGACGCGCCTGCTCCCGACCGACACGTGCGAGGTCGCGCTTGCTCAAATTGACCTGTGCCGGCGGCACGGTGAGCCGTTGCACGACGTATTCCTTGGAAGCGATCGTGAAGTGCTGCTGCATTTCTGCGGCAGCGGCGCCTCGGTGCACGGCGAGGACTGCGTCGCCGGGCTCCGTGCTCAGCGGTATGCCGACGATGGCGAGCCAGTGATCCGACTCGCGCACGACCAGCACGCGCCGGCCTTCAAAGCTCGCCGCCGGCGCCTCATTGCCGTCGGCGTCGATTGGCAAAATTGCGACGCCGCCCGGCACAGCGCTGGCCTGCGGTAGGGCGATGGCGCCGCCGGTGCGCGTCGCCAGCAGGAGCATCAGCCCCAAAGCTATGCGCACGGACGCCCGATGCGCTTTCACGTGGTTTTCGCCAGCAGTTGTGCCCGCAGCCGTCCACTGCTCAAGCGCGCTTCGAATTGCTCGCCGACTTTGAGCTGATCGGCGCTCGTAATCAGGGCGCCATCGGCGGCACGCGTGAGCACGGCGAAACCCCGCGTTAGGGTCGCCAGTGGGCTGACGGCACCGAGGGCGCGCACGGCACTTTCCAGACGCGCGCCGGCCGCGCGCAGCCGCGCCCGCAATGCCAGCTGCAGCCGCTGCTCGAGCTCGTCGAGCCGTTGACTCGACTGCGCCATGCGTGTTCCGGGGTGTGCGAGCCGCAGCCGGCGCTGCAGCGCTTCGACTTGGGCGCGCTCATCGCCCAGCTGGCGGCGCATTGCTGCCGCGAAGCGGGCGGCGAGCTGAGCCAGGCGCTCGAGCCAGCCGGCGCGGTCAGGCACAACCAGCTGCGCAGCGCCGGAGGGAGTCGGGGCGCGCACGTCGGCGACGAAGTCAGCGATGGTGAAGTCGATTTCGTGGCCGATGCCGGTTACGACCGGCAGGAGACTGCGAAAGATGGCGCGCGCGACGCGCTCATCGTTGAAAGCCCAAAGGTCTTCGAGCGAGCCGCCGCCGCGTGCAAGGATCAGCACGTCGCAGTCGCTGCGGGCGTTTGCAAGCTCGAGCGCTGCGGTGATTGCCGGGGCCGCCGCCGCGCCTTGCACGGGCACCGGGTAAATGAGTACTTCCGCGGCCGGAAAGCGGCGCTGCAGGATATGGAGGATGTCGCGAATGGCGGCACCCGTGGGTGAGGTGATCACGCCGATGCGCCGGGGCGCCACCGGCAGCTGCCGTTTGCGCTCGAGCGCAAACAGCCCTTCCGCCGCGAGCCGCATCTTGAGCTCCTCGAAGGCACGTTTGAGCGCACCCTCGCCGGAATCCTCCAGCACCTCGACGATGAGTTGATAGTCCCCGCGTGCCTCGTACAGGCTTACGCGCCCATAGGCGAGCACCAGCTGACCTTCGCGCGGGGCGAAGCGCGTCAGCATGTTGCGCGGACGGAACATCGCGCAGCGCAGTTGTGCCTCGCGGTCTTTGAGCGAGAAGTACCAATGGCCGGAGGAGGGCCGCGACAGATTCGATAGCTCGCCTTCGACCCACAGCGGCGGCAGCCCGGCTTCCAGCAGGCTGCGCGCTTCCCGATTGAGCTGCGAGACGCTGTAGATGTTGCGTGCGACGGCGGCTGGTCTTTGATTCATCAGTCGATCTCTAAAGACACGGCCTGATGATAAAGCAATGGCCGAGCGGGCGGGATTTTGCGCCATATGTGCACCGGCGCACAGTTTGCCCGCGACCGAGACGATGGATGCGCTTCACTGTTTGGCGTCAGTTGCCGATAGTCGGTTACCGATAGCGAAGGGGAAACCTTCAGGGGGCCGGCTCAACATGCCATTTCTGGAACGATTGCTCGCGCCGGGCATCCATCGCATGCAGCATATGCGCTTGACGGCCAAGTTTGCGCTCCTCGCCATCGCTTTCCTCGTACCGATGGCGGCGATGCTGTACGTGGCGTTGAGTTATTCAAATCTGATGCTCGCGGCGGCGTTGCTGTGGCTTGTGGGCTCCGGCTACTGTCTCGTGAGCTTCTGGCTGTCGACCCGGCGCGGCCTAGGCGGCATTTCGGCACGCCTCGGCAAGATTTCCGCGACCAATGCCGCGTCGAGCTTTCCCGCCCGCGGCCGCGACGAAATCGGTGTCTTGATCAACGCGCTCAATAGCCTGCAGCAGGTCGTCGGCGGCATTCGCACGTCTGCCGGCAAGATCAGCGGCTCAGGCGAGCAGCTGGTCAGCCTCAATCACGATCTGACGGAGAACCAGCAGCAGCATTCGCATGCGGTGGATGAGACCGCCGACAACATCAAGCAAATATCCGGAAAGGTGCAGACCAACCGCGACAATGCGCGCCACGCAAGCCACTGTGCCGAGGAAGCCTTCGCGGTCGCAACCCGCGGCAAGGACACCGTGGATCGCGTGGTCGGCACGATGCAGACGATCACCGGATCGTCGCGCCGCATCGGCGACATCATCGGCGTCATCGATGAGATCGCGTTTCAGACCAATCTGCTCGCCCTCAACGCCTCGGTCGAGGCCGCGCGTGCCGGTGAGCAGGGCCGCGGTTTTGCCGTGGTTGCCGCGGAAGTGCGCAATCTCGCGCAACGCGCCGCCGCCGCGGCGAGCGAAATCAAAAAGCTCATCAATACCTCGCTCGAAGATGTCGACCGCGGTGCGTCGTTGGTGGCAAGCGCCGGCGGCACCATGAATGAAATCCTGCATTCCGTGAGCAAGGTGTCGGAAATCATGAGCAAGATTTCGGATGCCAGCGACACCCAGGCAGAGGACATTGCACGCATCAACCAGGCGGTCGAGCGTATCGACCGCGGCGCTGCCAGTTCCACTGACTTGATCGGGCAGACCGCGCTGATCGCCGAGGCGCTGCACGAAGAAGTGCGGTTTCTGCTGGCCGCGGCTCAGGTGCTGGGCGAGAACCAGGCGACGGGCGCGAACCACGCGCCGGTGCAGACACCTGCTGAGCCCCTGACGGTGATGGCTGCAGTACCCAGGTCCCTAGCGTCGAGCAGGGCGAGCAGGGCGAGCGGGGCGGGCAGGCTGCCGGCCGCAGGGCTCAAACGCGCCGGTTAAAGGTTTACCGCAGCGCCGCCGGCCGGTACAATGGCGCGCTTCTTCTCGAT
>JBIODE010000022.1:0-15992 GCA_044440325.1 Steroidobacterales bacterium | reverse complement strand
GTGCTGGATGTGCGCGAACCGTGGGAGTTCGCGATCAGCAGGTTGGCCGGCAGCGTCAATATCCCGCTCAATGAAATCCCGCTCCGCTTGAAGGAACTTGACGCTGATTCCGACATCATTGTGATGTGCAAGGCCGGTGGACGCAGTCGCAGCGCGGCTGCATTTCTGCTGGCGCGAGGCTTCAACAAGGTCGCCAACCTTCACGGGGGCATCGATGCATGGGCCTGCGACATCGATCCCGGCCTGCCCTCCTACTAACGACAAGACGTTGATAGTGGACAATTTTCTTGCATGAAGAGTCCTTGGATACTCGCGCTGAGCTGCGTGTGTATGGGCGCTGTCGCCCGGAGCGAGGATCTGCTGGGGATCTATCAGCAGGCATTGACGGCCGATCCGTTGATGCAGCAAGCCACCGCGACACATCTGGCTGCGGCAGAAACTAAAACCCAGGCGCTGATCGGGCTGCTGCCGATCGATCTGACCGCCAACAAGGACTGGGCCGCCATCGGCAGCACCAAGATCAATTCCCCGGCCAATCTCAGCCTGGCCCTGACGGCAAACCTGTTTTCCTGGGACAGCTGGGTCAATCTCAAGCAGGCCAACGCCACCGTCGCGCAGGCCGAGGCCAACTATGCGGCCGCGGAGCAGAGCCTGATCCAGCGCGTCGCGCAGTACTATTTTGCCGTCCTGTACGCCCAGGACACGCTGGCGGCCCAGCAATCGGCGCTCGAGTCCCTGGATCGGCAGCTCGAGCAGGCCGAGCGGCGTTTCGAGGTCGGCTTGATCGCGATCACCGACGTGCAAACCACGCGGGCGCAGCGCGATAGCCAGTCTGCGGCCGTCATCGCCGCCAAGCGCAGCCTCGCGAGCGCGCAGGAGCAGCTGCGCACCATTACCAATGAGCCTTACCCGGTGCTCGCCGGCCCCGGAGACGACATGCCGCTGCTGACGCCGGACCCGGCGAGCGAGGACAAATGGGTCACGACGGCGCTGGATCAAAACGCCAGCCTCATCGCCAGCCGGATGAGCGCGGAGATCGCGCGCGACAGTTTGTTGACCGCATACGGCGGCTATGTGCCCTCCGTCACCGTGTCGGCCTCGCGCGCCTGGGCGCTCGAGCATGGAAACTTTGGCACTTCGGAGAATATTACCGGCGGCGTGGGCACGACCTTGCTCGGCGCCACCACGAACACCACCGATATCATCTGGCAGGTCGGCATCTCGGTGCCGATCTTCGATGGCGGTTCAACGCCGTCGAAGGTCCGGCAGGCGCGCTACAACTGGCATGCCGCGCAATCGGGGCTTGAATACACCTCGCGCCAGACGCAATTCCAGGCCCGTGATGCCTATCAGGGTGTCATCAGCCAGATCGCGCAGGTGCAGGCGCTCAAGCAGGCGGTGGAGTCGAACAGCGTTTCCCTGGAGGCCACGCAAGCCGGCTACGACGTCGGCACGAAGACCGTGCTCGACGTGCTGACCGCGCGCGCATCGCTGGTGCAGGCGCAGACCAGTTACGCACAGGCGAAGTACACCTATCTCAATGACATCGTGGCGCTGCGGCTGGCGGCCGGAAACCTCGATCGCGCTACGGTCGTGCAGATCAATGGCTGGTTGAAGGAGCCGGCACCCGCAGCGCCCCCGCCGCCTTGAGCACCCCTCGGCGCGGGGCCACAGCGGCGCTGCCCGCCTGACGAGCGGCCTCAGGCCGGCCGCAGCTCACTCACGAGCGCCAGTACACGCTCGATGGCACCGCGATTGGCCTCGACCACCGCGCGCGCCGCGGTTCCCTTACGCTGGCGCACCGACTCATCCGCAAACAGCTCGATCAGCGACTGCGCGAGCTCAGCGGCGTTGTGCACGATGGTCAGGCCGCCTTCCGCCGTCAACAGTCGCGCGATATCGGGTGCGTTGAATTGATGCGGGCCGCTGAGCACCGGCAACCCGAGTGCGGCCGGCTCGAGCAGGTTGTGGCCGCCCACCGCGACCAGACTGCCGCCGACAAAGGCCGCGTCGGCCGCGGCGTAGAAATCCATCAGCTCACCCAGGCTGTCGAGCAGCAGCACTGCGGCGTTGCCGTTCGCATCGTCCGCAGAGCGGCGCACGTACGTCCACCGACGCTCGGCCAGCAGCGCTGCGACTGCATCGAAACGCTCGCGGTGGCGCGGGGCCAGAACCAGCACGGCGTCCGCCGACTGCGCGCGCAGCAGTTGATGCGCATCCAGCACCAGGCGCTCTTCAATCGGATGCGTGCTGCCCGCCACCCACAGCGGGCGGTAACCGGCATAGCGCGCGCGCAGACGCGCGCCGCGTTCCGCCAGCTGCGGTGGCAGCTGCCGATCGAACTTGATGTTGCCGACGACCCGCGCACGCTCAGCGGGTACGCCGAGCGCGCACAGACGCGCCGCGTCCGGCTCGGTCTGCGCGGCCACCCAGACATTGCCCGCCAGTGCCGGGCGCAGCAAGCCCGGCAGCCGCCGGTAACAGCGCTCGGTGCGTGCCGACACGCGCGCGCTGGCGAGCAGGATCGGGACACGCTGACGCGTACATTCGTGCAGCAGGTTGGGCCAAAGTTCGGTTTCAATGATGATCAATAGCGCCGGCCGCAGGCGCGCGAGCGTGCGCCGCACCGCTCCGGGCAGATCGTACGGCCCAAAGCGCACATCAACCTCCGGTGCCAACAGCGCGCGCGCGCGCGCGCGCGCGGTGGGGGTCGCGCAGGTGAGCGTGATGCAGACCTGCGGTTCTCGCGCCCGCAGCGCCTCGATGAGCACTGCGGCAGCCTGCACTTCCCCGACCGAGACCGCATGCACCCAGATGCCCCCGGGGGCCGTGGCCGCGGCGCCCAGGCCAAACCGCGCGCTGCCGCCGCGCCAGTAATCGCCCCGGCGCAAGCCGCGCCACAGCACCAGCAGCGTCGCGAACGGCACCGCCAGTCGCACCAGCAGCGTATAGAGGTGTCGCACGCCTAGACCGCCGCCTCGGGCGCGGCGGCGGCAAAATAGCCATCGAGCAGCGAGACCCAATCGGATTCAGAGAATCGGTCCGGGGGCAACGGCTGCACAGTTTTTTCGATGGAGCGACGCAAGCGCACGAGATTGCCGTCACACCAGAATCCCGGGCGGCGCAGACGTCCGCGATCGAAATCGACCAGCCACACGGCTGCGGATTCATCCAGCAGGACGTTGTGCGCATTGAGGTCCGCGTGACAGACGCCGGCCGTGTGAAACAGACGGACGCAACGGCCGATTGCAATCCAGGCCGTCAGTGACAGCGATCCGATCTGCAGCAGCGTCGCGAGCGAGCGCACGCCATCGATGCGCTGAATCAGCAGATCGGCCGTGTACGTCCACCGGCGCCGGCGATAGCAGGCCGCGATCGGTATCGGTACCGGCAAGGCCGCCTGATGCAGATGGTAGAGCAGCTGCCACTCGGCAAAGGAACGCGTGCTCGAAGCGCCCTGCCACAGGTAGCGATCCGCCGAGATGCGCGCGGCCATGCCGCCGCGGCGATAGTGCCGCAGCACCAGCCGGCGCTCGTCAGTGTCGATATACAGCGCGGCGCCGCGGCCCTCGCTGCTGTATTCGAGCCGCCCGCGCTGCGACCACCATTGCGGATCGAACCAGCGCTCGTCCAGATTGCCGGCGCGCGAGGTGTCATATAGCATCGCGCCGCCGCGAATCGACCTGAGCCGAACAGCCGCCCCGGTCGGCCAGCGATCAACCATCGGCGCGCTCGAAGCGGCGCTCCGCCCGACAATTCTGCATGGCTACAGTTCCTACGCCGCCCCAAAGCCTCTGCATTCTGCGCCTCTCCGCGATCGGCGATACCTGTCACGTCGTGCCCATCGTGCGCGCGCTGCAGCGGGCCTGGCCCGACACGCGCCTGACGTGGATCATCGGCACACTGGAAGCGCAGCTCATGCGGCTGCTGCCGGGCGTGGAGTTTATCACCGTCGACAAGCGCGCCGGTTTGCGCGGCGCGTATGCCCTGCGCGCGGCGCTGCGCGGCCGGCGTTTCGATGTGCTGCTGCATCTGCAGCTATCGCTGCGCGCGAGCCTGTTGTCGACGGCGATCCCGGCAGCGCTGCGCCTGGGCTTCGATCGCGCGCGTGCGCGCGAGCTGCAGTGGCTGTTCACCAATGCGCAGATTGCGGCACGCCGCAATGAGCACGTGCTCGATAGTTTTTTTGGCTTTCTCGAAGCGCTCGGCATCGACGATCGCACCGCCACCTGGGATCTGCCGCTGCCGGAGCTGGCGCGGGCCTATGCCGCAGCGCTGGTGCCCGATGCACGGCCGACGCTGGTGATCAGCCCCTACTCCAGTCATCCGCTGCGCAACTGGAGTGCGGCGCGCTACGCACGCGTGAGCGACTATGCCGTGCGGCGTCATGGCATGCGCGTCATTCTCGCCGGCGGCCGCGCCGAAGATGAACGCCTCTTCGGCGCCGAAATCGAGTCCTTGGCCGGCGAGCCGCTGGTCAACCAGATCGGCCGGGACACGCTGCCGCAGCTGCTGGCGCTGCTGGCGCGCGCCACCGTGCTGATGGCGCCGGACACGGGGCCGGTGCACATGGCCACCATGGTCGGTACACCGGTCCTCGGCCTCTATGCCGCTACCCGCCTGGCGCGCAGCGGACCCTATTTGTCGCGAGCGTGGTGCATCGATCGCTACGAGGCGGCGGCGCGCCGCTTCCGCGGCTGCAGCGCCGAGGAGCTGCCCTGGTATGCAAAAATCGAGGAGCCGGGGGTCATGGACCTGATCGAGGTCGAGGAGGTCACCGCGCGGCTGGACCAATTGCTGCATGCGCGGCTGCTACGATAGCCGCATGGCAAACATCCTGGTGCCGATTTCTCCGGGCGAGCTGCTCGACAAGATCACGATTCTGCGCATCAAGTCCGCGCGCATGAACGATGCGGCCAAGCTCCTCAACGTCCGGCGCGAGCTCGAATCACTCGAACGCACCTGGCGCGAATCGGGCGCCGCGGGCGTGGATCTGGCCGGGGATGAGCACGCGCTCGAGCAGGTCAATGCCCGCCTCTGGGACATCGAGGACCGGATCCGGGACCTGGAGGCCGCCGGCCGCTTCGATGCGGATTTCATCGCGCTCGCGCGCGCGGTCTATATCAACAACGACGAGCGCGCGGCGATCAAGAAGCGCATCAACATCGCGCTCAATTCCGACCTCGTCGAGGAAAAGTCCTATCGTCCGTATCGCTGAGCCGCTCAGCGCTTGAGCGTGTATTCGGCGCCGCAGTAGGGACACTTGGCCCAGCCGGTGGCCTCGATCGGCAGATAGACGCGCGGATGGGAATTCCACAGCGTCATATCCGGCATCGGACAGGACAGCGGCAGGTCGTTGACGGTGACCTCGTAGTGGCATTCGGCATTTGCCAGCTTCGGTTGCGATGCAGTGTGACTAGCCATCATTGCATTATACCGTCCCAGATGGCGATCACGGCCGCCCGTTCGCTGCTGAATTCCGTGGCCGGTACCACCGCGCTCTTGGACTCGAGCGCGCGGTGGTGGATGCACTCGCGGTAGGTCCGGTACGTGCGCGTGAGTACGTCGATGGTCGATTGTGCCACCAGGTCGGCCGAGGCGACCGACTCGAGCTGCCGGATCGTATCGGAGAAATAAGCGACCGGCGGGTAGTCGTGGGCCCAGCGCAGCGCCCAGTACTGCGCGAGAAACTCGATGTCGGCGATACCGCCGGGGTCCTGTTTGAGGTCAAACTCACCCGGCGCCGCCCGCGAGAGCTCGTGGCGCATGCGATTGCGCATGTGGCTCACTTGCACCTTTAGGCTATCGCGACGCACATGGTCCTGCAGCACCTGCGCGCGCACCGCCTCGAAGCGCGCGCGCAGGGCCGGCTCACCGGCCACGGCGCGTGCATGCAGCAGCGCCTGGTGCTCCCACGTCCAGGCCTCGCGGCGCTGATAGTCGGCAAAGGCCTCGATGCTGGTGACCAGCATGCCGCCCTTACCGCTCGGGCGCAGGCGCATATCGACCTCGTATAAGCGTCCGGCCGGCGAATGCATGGCGAGCAGATGCACCAGACGCTGCGCAAAACGCAGGAAAAACACCTGGTTGTCAACCACGCGTGCGCCTTGCGTCTCCTGGCGCTCGCCACTCGAATCGTGCAGGAACACCAGGTCCAGATCGGAGGAATAGCCGAGCTCCAAACCACCGAGCTTGCCGTAGCCGACGGCGCAAACATGCACGGCGCGGCGCAGCGCTCCGTCCCCGCACATCGGTACGCCGAGCTGGCGCACCAGCTGATCCCAGGCCAGTACCAGCGCACGCTCGAGAATCAACTCGGCCACATCGGTCAGGCGGTCGCTGACCTGCATGACCGGCATGCGGCCGGACAGATCTGCCACCGCAAGCCGGAAAATCGCGGCACGCTGGAAATGCCGTAACCGTTCGACCAGATGCTCTTCATCGTCCTCGTCGACGCCGGCCATGCGGTGTTGCAGGTCCGCCGCCAGCGCAGCCCGGTCCGGCAGCTGTTCGAACACGCGCTCATCGATCAGTTCATCGAGCAGCAGCGGGTGCGCCGCGATCTGATCGGTCAGGAAATCCCCGTGCGCGGCGATCTGCACCAGCCGCCGGCGTGCGCGCTGATCATGCAGCAGCAGCGCGAAATAGGCCGAGCGCGCGCCGATCGCCTCGAGAATGCGCAGCAGCCGCCGCAGCACCGCGAGCGGAGTCGGCGCTGCGGCCGCTTCCTGGACCAGCACGGGCACCAGCCGCGTCAGGCGACGGCTGCCCGTCTCATCGAGCCGCTGCACCAGCGCCGAGTCGCCGAAGTCCTTCAGCAGCCGCGCGACGGCGTCCGCATCGGCGTAGCCCAGACGTTGCAGCGGCGCACGCAGCCGCGCCGTTTCGGCCGGAGCATCGCGGCTCCATTCCATCCAATTCACCTGCGCGTCCGTCGAATTCATCGGCGCGTCGGCGCCGACGGCCGGCGCGGATGCCGCGCTCACGTCCATCGATTCGCGCGCGAAGACGATCGCTCGAAAGTGGCTGGCAACCCGGGCGCGATGCTCCGCGAGCTGCTGCGCGAGCTCGGTCCAGGAGCCCAGTCCCAGGCTGGCGGCAATGCGCGCGCGCTCTGGCGCTTCATCCGGGAGCCGGTGCGTTTGCTGGTCAGCGCGCATCTGTAATCGATTTTCCAGACGCCGCAGGAAGGTGTAGGCGGCATCCAGCTCGGCGACCGCCGTCGCCGGCAGCAGTTTTGCGCCGGCGAGCAGCGGCAAGGCCCGCTGCAGCGCAGGCGTCTGCAGGCGCCGGTCCTGGCCGCCGCGAATCAATTGAAACGCCTGCACGATGAATTCGATCTCGCGGATGCCGCCGTCGCCGAGTTTGATATTGTCGTTGAGCTCCCGGCGCGCGACCTCGCGCTCGATCAGCGCCTTCATGTCGCGCAACGACTCGAACACCCCGAAATCCAGATAGCGCCGGTAGACGAACGGCCGTACGGCCGTGCGAAACAGTTCGGCATACTGCGCCTCGGCGAGCACGGCTCGCGCCTTGATCCACGCATAGCGCTCCCAGTCGCGCCCGTGGATCTGCAGGTAATCCTCGAACGAGGCGCCGCTCGCCGCCAGCGGCCCACTCTCCCCGAACGGCCGCAGGCGCATGTCGACCCGGAACACGAAGCCATCCTCGGTCTGCTGATCGAGCAGCCGGATCAGCAGCTGCCCCAGCCGCGTAAAGAACTCCTCGTTGCTGATCGATCGCACGCCGTCGGTGTCGCCGCTTTCGGGAAACAGGAATACCAGGTCGATGTCCGAGGAAAAGTTCAGCTCGCCGCCGCCAAGCTTTCCCATCGCGACGACGATCAATCGCTGCTCGACCCCCCCGGCCGAGCGCGGCGTACCGTAGCGCGCCGTCAATTCCTGCCAGGCAAAATCATGTGCGGCACGCAGGGCGTGATCGGCCGCGCGACTCAGGTCGCTCAGCGTGTCCGTCAGCGTGGCCCAGCCCGCCAGATCGCGCCAGGCGATCCGCAACAGCTCGCACGCGCGCCAGCGGCGCAGCGCGCGCATGAACTGTGGCTCATCGGCCGCGGTGGACGCCGCCGCACCGGCCAGGGCCGGCGGCGCCACTGGCGTGGCAAAGCCCTGCTCCAGTAACGGCCTCAGCGCCGCGGGCTGGCACACGAGGGTTTGGAGTACAAAGTCGCTCGCCGCGAGCACCGCCGCTGCCGAAGCGCGCAGCGGCGGCGCGGCCGCAGCCAACGCTTCCGCCGCCGCCGGCGCGCGTTCGGCGAGCGTCGCCAGCGCCTGATTCCCGGCACTTTCCAGCAGACTCATGGGCGGGAGCTTCGGGCCGGGAGGGGGTTCAAGTCGGCAGGGGCAGGACGGCGACCCGCACCGTCAGCGTGTGCTTGCCGCCGCCAAGCAGCACGCCGCGCAGTGGCGAAACGTCGCTGAAGTCGCGGCCCCATGCCAACGCGATATGCTCCTGGTCCACCCGCAGGTTGTTGGTCGGATCGAACTCCACCCAGCCGAATGGCGGCGCATAGACGGCGACCCAGGCATGCGAGGCGTCGGCGCCGATGCGCACCGTCTCATCCGGCGCGATGCGTTTCTCGGCCGCTCCGCGCGCCTCCTCCGCCGTGCCGGCGGCACCCGCAGCACCATCGGCACGCGGGCGCGTCCGCAGATAACCGCTCACATAGCGCGCCGCCAGTCCCCGCGACCTGAGGCAGGCGATCATCAACTGGGCATAGTCCTGGCACACGCCGTGGCGCTTCTCGAGCACCTCCAGCAGCGGCGTGGCGATCTGCGTTTCTCCGGGCGCATAGGTGAACTCGGTGTGGATCTTGTGCATCAGCGCCTGCGCGACGGCCAACACCGGCCGCCCGGGCTCGAAGCACTCGTGACCGAATTCGCCAAAGACTTTTTTGATTCGCACATACGGCGATTCAGTGCGAAAGCGCATCGCTTCCAGCAACTCCTCACTGCAGGGGCGCGCGCTGTAACAGAGCTGATCGCGCACTCGCTCCCACGGCTCACCGTCATCGGTCGAAATCGGCGCCGTCGGCCGCAGCTCGACCTCCATGGTCGCGATCACGGTCAGTTGCGCGTGCGGTCGATCGAATTCAAGCCGCGTAGTCGTATTACCAAAGGCATCCAGGCGCTCGCTGCGCGCCGAGGGCGCCGGCTGGATGTCGATGGTATGCGTCAGGCAGCGCTGCCGCGCGCAAGCACGCGGCGTCAAATGCAGCTGCTGGTGCGAGTGGGCGACTTCGCCGCCATAGGTGTAGATCGTTTCGTGACGCACGTGGAAGCGCGCGTCCGCAGCCTGGCGCGGCGGCAGGGTCTCGGCGCTGTTCACGTCGCCACCATCAGCAGATCAAAGTCCACATGCGAGAAGTGGCGCATGCTCAATCGATCCGACAACCGACCAGCGGCTGTCCCCAGCACCGAAAGCGCAGCTGCCAGCAGCTGCCGCCGAGCCTCGCCATGTTCGCCTTGCTCGCCGGTGCCGGCCGTGCCCACAGCGAGCAGCTGCGCGACCGGCTCCTCCAGCTGCTCCTCCGGCATTGCACCGAGCGAGTTCGCAAGATCGCTGAGCGTGCGATGAATCGCATGCCACTGAAACGCCAACGCGCGCGGCGTGCCCTCATCGAAGATCAGCAACTGCAATGCCGCGTCAGCCTGCGGTGCGGCCACGTAGCGGCGCCGGTAAGTCATGCTGCTGCCGGCGACGTCGAGCATCCAATCGAGCTCGCCTTGCGACAACGCCGCGCCCGAGGCCAGGCGGTCTGCGATCAACTTGGCGAGAAATTGCACGCGCTCGAGCCGCCGCCCCAGCATCAGCAGACGCCAGCCATCGTCCTGCCCCATGTCATCGAGCGCGAAACCCGACAGCGAGGTCAACGCGACCAGCAGCCGGTCGAGCATTTCGATCGGATCGACGCGCGTTGCACCAGCTTGATGGAACTGCCGCTGCATGACGCTGATCGAGCGCCAGTGCTCGACCGACAGGCGGCTGCGCGATTGGGTCGCGCACCAGCCCAATCTGCCCAGGTCGGCCGCCAGGCCGAAGTTCGCGCTGTCGTCATACAACGTCTCGGCCGGGTCACCTTCTTCGGCCAGGACACCGTAGCCCACGCAAGCGGCGCGTGCATGGCTCCAGACCGCGGCCTGGGTCCGCATCGCGAGTGTCGCGCGCAGCAAGCGCGCTTTATCCTCGCAGCGCTCGGAATAGCGGCCGAGCCAGTAGAGATTCTCCACCAGCTGTGAGGGCAATTCATCGTGGCGCACGATCCGCGGCGGCGCGGCAGGCTCCGGGGGCGTGTGTTCATCGGCCAGCACCCACACGTCCTTGCTGCCGCCGCCGCGCTGGGTCGAGACGATGTCGATCGCGCCATCGGCGGCAATGCGTGCGAGACCACCGGGCAGTACCTGGTAGCCATTCGCGGTCGCGATTGCGTACACGCGCATGGTCAGTGCGCGCGGCCCGAGTCGCAGCGTCGTCCCCGTGCGCCAGGCCGGCACCTGCGACATCGACACGCGCTCCTGCGCGACGTAGGCATAAGGGCGCGCCCGCAGGCGTGCCACCAGCGCCGTGCGCGCCCTGCCGTCCAAATCGCGCCCGAACGACGGCTCGAACTTCTGATTCGGAAACGCCGGCTTGACGACCAGGCGCTCGAGATTGGCGATCGCATAGTCGAGCGCCGGACGCTCACCGCACCACCAGCTGGCCACCGACGGCAGCCGCAACGCCGCTCCGAGCAGCAATCCGGCAGCGCCGGGCAGGAACCCCAGCCACGCTGCCGACTCGAGCACGCCGCTGCCGAGCGCGTTGGCGAGTACGACACGGCCGGCGCGCACTGCGCCCAGCATCCCCGGCACCCCAAGTGCCGAGTCCGCGCGCAGCTCGAGCGGATCGCAATAGTCGTCATCGAGTCGGCGGAAGATCGCATGCACTCGCCGCAGACCCGACAGTGTCTTCAGGAATACGGTGTCAGCCCGCACCGTCAGATCCTGACCCTGGACCAGTGGCAAACCCAGGTGCCGTGCCAGGTACGCGTGCTCGAAATACGTTTCATTGAACGGGCCGGGCGTAAGCACCACCGCCAGTGGCGTGCCGTTGTCCTGCGCCAGGTTCATCAGGTTCTCGCGCAGCGCCTGGAAGAAGCCGCTCAGTGGGCGCGCACCGAGCGCGTTCATCGGCTCGGGCAGCACCCGCTCGATGATCTGGCGGTTCTCGAGGGCATATCCCGGGCCCGAGGGCGTCTGCGTGCGGTCGCTTAAGACCCACCAGCGTCCATCCGGCGCGCGTGCGAGGTCGGCGGCAAACAGGTGCAGCCAGGTGCCGCCGACCGGGCGCACATTGTGCGCAGCCCAGAGGAAATTCGGATGGCCGTAGGCCAGCTCCGCGGGAATCAGGCCCTCGGCGAGCAGATACTGCGGGCCGTAGAGATCGGCGAGTATGGCGTTGAACAGCTGCGCGCGCTGGCGCACGCCGGCTTCGATCTCCCGCCATTCGGACGCTGCGATCAGCAGCGGCAGGGGGTCGAGCTGCCAGGGACGGTCGCGCCCCTGCGGGTCGGCATAAACATTATAGGTGACGCCGTTTTCGATGATCAGCCGGCGCGTGAGTTCGACGCCGCGGCGCGCGCCCTCCGCGCCGCCCGCAGCAAGATGGTCGATGAGCGGCTGCCAGTGCGCGCGGATCGTGCCGTCACGATCGAGCAGTTCGTCATAGCGCTGCGCGCTGCCCACATATAGTTGAGTCGTATCGGCAATCATGCAGCGCGCGAAATTAGGCCAACGAGGTTTAGCTGGAGCGGCGCAGGTCCAGCGTAAAAGGAAAATCCGGATTCGTCGATTCCGCAGGCACCGGCACGTGGCCTGGTGTATAGCCCATGCGGAAGAATCGCGTCAGCCGCCGGCTTTCGGCTTCGAACGAATTGACCGGGAAGGTACTGTAGCTGAGGCCGCCCGGATGCGCGACGTGATATTGGCAGCCGCCCAGCGAGCGGCCCATCCAGGTATCGAAGAGATCGAAGGTCAGCGGCGAATGCACGCCGATGCGCGGATGCAGGGCGGCCGCCGGCTGCCACGCGCGATAGCGCACACCCGCAACAAATTCGCCCACCTCACCGGTGGGACGTAACGGAATTGCCCGACCGTTGCAGCTGACGAGGTAGCGGTCCGGCGCCAGCCCGGTCACCTTGACTTGCAACCGCTCCACCGATGAATCGACATAGCGCACGGTGGTGCCCGCCGCGCCCTCCTCGCCCATTACGTGCCACGGCTCGAGCGCCGCGCGCAGCTCCATCTGCACGCCCAGCGTCGAATAGTCGCCGTACTTGGGAAAGCGGAATTCGAAGTGCGGTGCGAACCAGTCCGCCTGCAGCGCAAATCCCGCCGCCCGCTGCTCCGCCAGAACATCGTTGAAATCCTGTCGCACGAAATACGGCAGCATGAAGCGATCGTGCAGCTGCGTACCCCAACGCGTCAGTCGTGCGGGCTGATACGGCTCATCCCAGAAGCGCGCGACCAGCGAGCGCAGCAGCAACTGCTGCGTCAGACTCATGCGCGGGTGCGGCGGCATCTCGAAGGCGCGCAGCTCGAGCAGTCCGAGCCGGCCGGTCGGCCCATCGGGCGAATACAGTTTGTCGATGCAGAACTCGGCCCGATGCGTGTTGCCGCTGACATCGATCAGCAGGTTGCGGAACAACCGGTCCGTGAGCCAGGGCGGAGAACTCGCGTCCCGCTGCGGCAGCTGCCGCAGCGCGATTTCAAGCTCGTAGAGCGAGTCATTGCGCGCCTCATCGACGCGCGGCGCCTGTGATGTCGGGCCGATGAAGAGGCCGGAAAACAGATACGACAGCGACGGATGGTTGTGCCAGTACGCGAGCAGGCTGCCGAGCAGGTCCGGTCGGCGCAGGAACGGCGAATCCGCCGGGCTCGCGCCGCCGAGTACGAAATGGTTGCCGCCGCCGGTACCGGTGTGGCGGCCGTCGAGCATGAATTTCTCCGTGCCCAGGCGCGTCACGCGCGCCTGCTCGTACAGAAACGTGGTGCGCTCAGCGAGTTCGCTCCAGCTGTGCGCCGGATGAATATTCACCTCGATAACGCCCGGGTCGGGCGTCACACGAAAGTTACTGAGGCGCGGGTCCCGCGGTGGCTCATAGCCTTCCAGCAGCACCGGCTGATCCATCGCCTCGGCCGTCGCCTCGATGGCACTGACCAGCTCGAGGTAGTCCTCGGCCGTATCCGTCGGCGGCATGAATAGATAGAGCAGCCCATTGCGCGGCTCCGCGCACAGAGCGGTGCGCTTGATCCACGCGGCCGATTCCCTTGGCGCCGGCCGGCGCTCGGCGGTCACGCTCGTCGCCGCCGAGCGTCCCGGCGCAGCGGCCGGAGCGGCCGCCGCCCCCATCAATTGACGGCGAATGTCGACATAGGACGACAGCGGTGCGAACGACTGCATCGGGTCCGGTGGATTCACGTAAGGGTAGTCGCTTGCGGCCACCCAGGGCTGCGAGTCGAGCGGCAGGCGCAGACCCAGCGGCGAATCGCCCGGAATCAGATAGCAGCGCTCCGCGCGTAGAAACCACGGCCCGCTCTGCCAACGAGTGCCGCTGGCATCGCGGCCGATCGGCAGCACGTGGCCCGCGACTCGCTCGAGCCCCTCGGAGAACAGTCGTGCCAGCCGTGCGCGCTCTTGGGTATCTTCAAGCCGTGATTCAAGCGGATCGACGTTCACGGGCAGCCGCCGCTCACGCCACAGGTAATAGAAGACATCCTCGAACGCCGCGAATACATAGCGCGGCTCCAGACCGAGGCGCGCCGCAACGCCACGCAGGAACTGCTGCGCGATCGCCGGCGTCACGCCATAGTCACGCGTCTCATCCGCGATCAAACGGCGCTCGCGCCAGACCGGCTCGCCGTCGCGGCGCCAGAAGCAATTAAGCGACCAGCGCGGCAGCTGCTCGCCCGGATACCATTTGCCCTGACCGAAATGCACCAGCCCGGTCGGGGCGTAGTGCTCGCGCAGACGATGGTAGAGATCCGCGGCGAGGCGACGCTTGGTCGGGCCCAGCGCCGTGGTATTCCATTCTGCGCCGTCCGGATCATCGAGCGACACGAAAGTTGGTTCGCCCCCCATCGTCAGCCGTACGTCAGCGGCCTCGAGCGCAACATCGATCGTGGCGCCGAGTCGTTCGATCTCCTGCCATTGTGCCTCGCTATATGGCTTCGTCACGCGCGGCGCTTCCCAGACGCGCTCGACCTTCATCGTGTGGCTGAACTCGACTTCGGACTTCTCCACCACGCCGCTGATCGGCGCCGCGGCCGATGGCTCGGGTGTGCAAGCCAGCGGAATATGTCCCTCACCGGCGAATAAGCCCGAGGTCGGATCGAGGCCGATCCAGCCGGCGCCCGGCAGATACACCTCGCACCAGGCATGGAGATCGGTGAAATCAGCGCTCGGTCCCACGGGTCCGTCGAGCGCCTTCACGTCCGGTGTCAGCTGGATCAGATAGCCCGAGGCAAAGCGCGCGGCCAAACCCAAATGGCGCAGCAATTGCACCAGCAACCAGCCCGAATCCCGGCACGACCCGGCGCCGGTGGTCAAGGTCTCCTCGGGGCTCTGCACACCCGGCTCCATGCGGATCAAGTAGCGTACGTCATGCGCGACGCGCTGATTGAGTGCGACCAGGAAATCGATCGTGCGCACCGGGCTGCGCGGCACGCTCTCAAGGTAGGCCGCGAGCCGCGGCGTCGCCGGCACTGTCGTCAAATAGGGCGCCAGCTCGACGGCTTCGACCGCCTCGTATTTGAATGGCGCCTTCTCGGCATGGGGAGCAAGAAAGAAATCAAACGGGTTGAGTACCGCCATCTCGGCAACGAGGTCGACTTCGACCCGAAACTCGCGCGTGCGCTCTGGAAAAACGAGCCGCGCGAGATAGTTCGACTGCGGGTCCTGCTGCCAATTGATGAAGTGCTTGGCCGGCTCGACCCGCAGCGAATACGACAGGATGCGGGTACGGCTGTGGGGAGCGGGACGCAAGCGCACCAGCTGTGGGCTCAGGCTGACAGGTCGGTCGTACCGGTAGTGCGTGACATGATTGAGCGCGACATGGATCGACACAGCCGGAACGCCTCGGACTTACAACTGACGGAGTTGTCCCATCATGCCGTAAGAAACGGCTCTGCGCACAAATGCCCCGGCGGGGTGCGCGCTGATCGCAAATGGCCAACAACGGTGCGCGCACGGCGCGCGCTGCAAAAAAAAAGCCCCGCATAGCGGGGCTTTAAGGTATTGCGCGGAAACGGGGGGGTCTTGTTCCGCGACTTTTCGGGTTCGACAAACTGGCGTCTGCCTCACCCGTGAGAGCCACTATACCGAAGTTTTTTCGTTTGTAAAGTTAACCATTCGTTACATGTACATTACCGCAGGTTACATTGTCGGTATTCGGCTACAGCCGCCTGCCAGACGGTCGACGAGCAGGGCTCGACGCCAGGCATCCGGAGCCCAGGATGGCAGCCGCTTCGTCGAGCATTTGACTAAATAAACAGGGGTGAATACGCGCACCGGTATGCGGGCAGTGACGCAGTTCGGCGCCGCAGCCGCGACCAGCTCAGGGCTAGCCCAAGGTGCAGCGGGACCGCAACAAGTGGCCTGACGGCGCACGCCCGCAGACCGCCGGCCAAAAAAAAGGGCCGGAGTTTCCTCCGGCCCTTTCTATTCTCAACAGGCGTCTTGCAACGCCCGAACGCGCGGCTTCGCGTTACATATCCATGCCGCCCATGCCGCCCATGCCACCGGGAGCGCCATGGCTGTGCTCAGCCTCGTCTTTCGGCGCCTCGGCAATCATGACTTCGGTCGTGAGCAGCAGCCCCGCGACGGAAGCAGCATTCTGCAACGCCAGACGCGTCACCTTGGTCGGATCCAGGATGCCCTCTTCGAGCATGTCGCCGAACTCGCCCGTGGCCGCGTTGTAGCCGTAGCTGCCCTTGCCG
>JBIODE010000021.1:0-16289 GCA_044440325.1 Steroidobacterales bacterium | reverse complement strand
GCGTGAACCGGATGGCATTGTCGAGCAGGTTGACGATGACCTGCTTGAGCCGTCCGCGGTCGCCGCGGACCATCACCGGCGCGGGTGCCGAGGATTCGAGCCGGATACCGCGATCCTCTGCCATCAGACGCATCTGTTCGGCGGTATTCGCGCTCAGCTGCGCCAGATCGACATCGACCCATTCGCGCTGCGCCTCGCCGGCGTCGAGCCGCGAGAGTGCGAGCAAGCCGGACACGAGGTGCTCCAGCCGCGCCACCTCTTCGAGGACGCTGCCAACGCGGTCACGAACCTCGCCCTGGACCATCGCGCCTCCGACGATTTCCTGCAGCTCGCCCTTAATGACGGTGAGCGGAGTGCGCAGCTCATGTGAGGCGTCGGCGAGAAATCGACGCGAGCTCTGCACGGAGTCGCGCAGACGCGCCAGCATGTGATTGAGCGCGATCGACAGTCGCTCGAGCGCATCGCCGCTCCTCACCACCGGCAGCCGCGCGTCCAGGTCCTGCACGCTCATCTGCTCCGCAGTCTGGGACATCCGGTCCACCGGACGCAGCGCCCAGTTGACCAGCAAATAGCCGCCTCCGGCCGCGCACACGACCAGGACCGGCAGCAGCAGGCCGAGCAGCGTCAGCAGCCGATCCTGCACGGCCTCGATCGTTGCGAGCGAGGTGCCGAGCTCGATCAGATAGCGGCCTGAAGGCGTTTCGATCGCTGTCGCACTTATCATCAAGGGCTGGTCTCGTGCGGCCGTCGTGCGCCGCGCGGCATTACCGACCGGCCACGGGCCGGCGATAGGCGGCACCGCTCGTGGATCGAAGCTGTGGTCCGCCGGCGGGCCCGAGCGGTAGACCATTACCGCCGGCGCGCGCGTCACGCGCACGAAGCGATTGTTGAACGCCGGCGCGACGCGCATATCGATGGCGGACGCGATGGCAGCGATCGCGGTGTCCGCCGGCGCCTGCGCCAGGATCTGCTCGACCTGCGTCGAGCGCCGCTGCAGCGAATCACGCAGGCTCCAGCGCAGGTACTGCTCTAGCACGTAGAACATCGCTGCCCCGACCAGAGCAAAGGTCGCGCTCAGCAGCAGCGCGTACCAGGCGGCGAGCCGGAAGGCGAGCGAGCGGTGGTTCATTCGCGCTGCAGCTCCTGCAGCGGCTCCGCCTCGCGCAGACAGTAGCCAACGCCGCGTACGGTATGGATCAGTTTGTCCGGAAACGGGTCATCCACCTTGCGGCGCAGGTAGCGCACGTAGACATCGACAATGTTGGTGACGCCCTCGAAGCTCTGGTCCCAGACGTGTTCGAGAATCATCGTGCGCGAGAACACGCGCCCAGGCGAGGACAGCAAGTACTCAAGCACCCCGTATTCCTTAGCCGTGAGGTCGATACGCTGGCCGCCGCGGCGTACCTGCTGGGTCAGTCGGTTCAGCTCGAGATTGGCGATACGCAGCACGTCCGTGCGCTCGACCGGTGTACGGCGCAACAACGCCTTGACGCGCACCACGAGCTCGGCGAATTCGAACGGCTTGGTCAGGTAGTCATCCGCCCCCGCCTCGAAGTGCTTGACCTTGTCCTCCGTGGCATCGCGCGCCGTGAGCACCAGCACCGGCAGCGCAGGATGTGTACGGCGTACCCGCCGCAGCAATTCCGTGCCGCTGATTTGCGGCAGCATCAGGTCGAGGATCAATAGATCGTATCGAATGGTGTCGACATAGCGCTGACCTTCGCGGCCATCCCCTGCGAGATCGACCGCGAAGCGCTCGGCACGTAGGCCGCGTGCGACGAACTCGGCGAGTTTCCGGTCGTCTTCAACGATGAGCAGGCGCATGCGTTCTCACTCTCGGCGGAAATATCACACGGCCGCGATTAGAGTCGGGTGAGCCCAGCATTAAGAAACTCTCATCTGGCGCCAACGGGCCGGTCCGGGAACCCGTTGTCATCAAACTGCCATATTTCGGTCGCACCGTTGTAATACAAGCGCAACACACTTCGGGCGCTCCGGGAAGGGCCGGTGCCGGCGTTGTATTGAGACACCGCACTTCTAGGCAAAAGGCTTAGCAAGGCTCTGGAGCTTGTTTCATTTTCGCATCAGGTCAAGCAAATTAAGGAAACCTCGATGAACCGCACAGCGATCGAATCCATCTCAGCACCCCGGCCGGGCCAGGCTGTCCGCCGCGCCATTGCACTTGTGTTGCTGACCTGCGGTGGTGTTGCCGCCGGCGGTGGCCTCGCGTCCGTCGCCTCCGCCGCGGATGTATCCAGTACCGCGGTCCAAGCCGGTCCGGTCAATCTGACCTTCGGCGGATTTACGGCATTCGAATCGGTATATCGCGACAAGAACGAGTCGGCGGACATCGGCTCGAACTACAACACTGCGATCCCATTTGCCTACCAGACCAACGCCCATCTGACCGAGTTCCGCGAGAGCGCCCGCCAGAGCCGCTTCTCCTTGCTGGCCCAGGGGCCGCAGAGCGGAGCGGTCAGTGCGGAGGGCTACTTCGAGACCGACTTTCTGAGTGCCGGGGCGAGTTCGAATTCGACCGAGAGCAACAGCTATACGCTGCGCGTGCGCCATTTCTACGGCCTCGTCAGGAACACCGATGCCGGCTGGTACGTGCTGGCCGGCCAGAACTGGAGTCTCGCGACCCTGTACAACAAGGGGCTCACGCCGCGCGGCGAACGAGTTCCGCAGACCATTGACGCGCAGTACGTCGTGGGGTTCAACTGGACCCGCAATGCCCAGCTCCGTCTGGTCAAGCTTCTGGGTGACACTGCTGCCTTCGGTCTGTCCTTCGAAAGCCCTCAGGCCATCTTCGCCCCCAATACCAACACCGCGCTGGTCAACAATGCCGGCGGCAGCCTGCTCAACAGCACGGCGAACTACTCGCTCGACTTTGCCCCCGATGTCATCGCCAAGTTCGCCTTCGATCCGGGCTACGGCCACTATGAGATCTATGGGATGGCGCGCGGCTTCCGCGACCGCTATCCGGCCACGGCCGCGGGGACCAATAATACGACCTGGGGTGCCAGTGGCGGCGCGGGTGTGATCCTGCCGCTGGTTGAAAAGGTGCTCGAGTTTCAAGCCAGCGGCCTCGCGGGCGAAGGCATCGGCCGCTACGGTTCGGCGCAATTGCCGGATGTGACCGTCAAGCCCGACGGCAGCCTCGCGGCCATTTCGGAAGTGCACGCGCTGGCCGGCTTCGTGTACAAGCCGACCAATGTCTGGACGGTCTATCTCTTTGGCGGCCTCGAGCAGGCGAGCAAGAAGGCGTACGTCAACGCGGCCGGCACCACCGGCTACGGCTACGGCAGCGAGCTGTATAACAACAGCGGCTGCGCCAGCGTGGCTGGTACCGCGGCAACCTGCGTGGCCAACACCAAGTCGGTCGATCAACTGTCACTGGGCACCTGGTGGAAGGCCTATCAGGGGGACATCGGTAATTTCCAGATCGGCCTGCAGTACAGCTACACGCAGCGCAAGACCTTCACTGGCGTCGGCGGTGCTCCCGACACCAACATCAACATGGGGTTCGTCTCGTTCCGTTACTACCCCTATCAGAAGTAATGAGCCCGGTGCGGGTAGGCGAAGCTGCGCCTACCCGCACCAGCCCAAACGGCTGTCATCGCGCTGTCATCCCACAGGAGCCCAATACGCGGTCGGGCGGCAGTGACTGACGGGAATTTCCAAGCCAGGAGAGCAAAGAGTGAACAAGTCTTCCAAACTGACCACGGTGCTGGGCGCACTGGCGCTCATCGGTGTCGCCAGCGGACCGGCGGCGGCGGTTGATATCTCCGGCGCGGGGGCGACCTTTCCGTACCCGATCTATGCCAAATGGGCTGAGGCCTTCAAAGAGAAAACCGGCGTGGGGATGAACTATCAATCGATCGGTTCCGGCGGCGGTATCAAGCAGATTCAGGCGGACACCGTCACCTTTGGCGCTTCCGACAAACCGCTCGAGCCGAAGGACCTGGCGGCATCGAAGCTGGTGCAGTTTCCGATGATCATCGGCGGCGTCGTGCCGGTCGTCAATGTCACCGGCATCAAACCCGGTGACCTGGTACTCGATGGCCCGACGATCGCGAGCATCTACCTCGGCGACATCACGAAATGGAATGATCCGAAGATCAAGAAGCTCAACCCGAAGCTGAGCTTGCCGGCTCTGGATATTGCGCCGACCTACCGCTCGGACGGCTCGGGCACGAACTTCCTGTTCAGTTACTACCTGTCGAAGGTCAGCCCGGACTTCGCCGCCAAGATCGGCGCGAACACCTCGGTGCAATGGCCGGTCGGCATCGGCGCCAAGGGCAATGAGGGCGTCGCCAACCAGACGATGCAGACCGATGGTGCGATCGGTTATGTCGAATATGCCTACGCCAAGCAGAACAAGATGAGCTATGTGCGTGTGATCAACCATGACGGCAAGACCGTGACACCGGAGGCGAAGGCGTTCCAAAGCGCCGCGGCCAATGCGGACTGGGCCAAGGCCGAGGGCTATTACCTGATCCTGACCGACCAGCCCGGCGCCGCGAGCTGGCCAATCACCGGTGCGAGCTTTATCCTGATGCGCGGCGAGGCCAAGGACGCGGCGGCGTCGAGCGAGGCGCTGAAGTTCTTCGACTGGGCCTACAAGAATGGTGCGAAGATGGCCGAGGATCTAGATTACGTGCCCTTGCCCGACAAGGTGAGCAAGCTGGTCGAGCAGACTTGGAAAGACTCGATCAAAGCGGGTGGTAAGGCGCTCTGGCCGGCAAAATAGCGGCAGGAGCCTGTTCGAATTGCGAGACGACCGGCCGCGCTCGCGCGGCCGGTCGCCAACGTTTCAACCCGCGTCTTTTGTTCATAGGCATTCTGATTTAGGCATCCTGGTCGAGAAGGAGCTCATGGCCGCCACTGTCGTCCCCTACCAGTTGCAGCTGCGACGCGAGGCGCGCACCGAAGCGGTGTTCCGCGCGCTGACGGTGCTGTCGGCGGGCCTGGTGCTGGCGCTGCTGGCCGGCGTGTTGGTCGCATTGATCTATGGCGGTTGGCCCGCCATCAAGACCTTCAAGTTCGGCTTTCTCACGCGCGAGATCTGGAATCCGGTCACCGATCAATACGGTGCGCTGGCACCGCTGTACGGCACCGTCGTCACTTCGTTGATTGCGCTGCTGATCGCGGTGCCGTTGGCGTTCGGCATCGCCGTGTTTCTGACCGAGACCTGCCCGCTGTGGCTGCGCGGTCCGATCGCGACCGCAGTTGAGCTGCTCGCGGCGGTGCCGAGCATCGTCTTTGGCATTTGGGGCCTGTTCGTGCTCGCGCCGCTGCTGCAGCATTCGGTGCAGCCGTGGTTGATCGAGCATCTCGGGCCAGTGCCGGTCATCGGCAAGCTGTTTCACGGACCGCCCTACGGCATCGGTTTCCTGACCGCAGGACTCGTGCTCGCGGTCATGGTGCTGCCGTTCATCACCTCGGTCATGCGCGAGGTATTTCTGGCCACACCCGGCTCGCTCAAGGAAGCCGCCTACGGGCTCGGCGCCACGCGCTGGGAAGTCGTGTGGAATGTGGTGCTGCCGAATTCCCGCGCCGGTGTCATCGGCGGCATCATGCTCGGGTTGGGGCGCGCGCTCGGCGAGACCATGGCGGTCACGTTCGTGGTGGGCAACGCGCACCGCGTTTCGAGCTCGCTGCTGGCGGCCGGCACCACGATCTCCGCAACCATCGCCAATGAATTCACCGAAGCCGTCGGCGACCTGTATACCTCGTCGCTGATCGCGCTCGGGCTGCTCCTGTTCGTGCTGACCTTCGTGATTATCGCGGCAGCACGGCTGTTGTTGATGCGTCTGGACGCGCGCGGGCCGCTGCAGTGAGCAATCTGAGCCGCCGACGCATCGTTGAGACGCTGGCGCTGGGTGCCTCCGGACTGGCGACCCTGGTCGGGCTGGCCGTGCTTGCGGCGATTCTTTGGACGTTGCTGTCGCGCGGTTTCGGCGGTTTGTCGTGGAGCGTTTTCACGCAGATGACGCCGGCGCCGGGCAGCAATGGCGGTCTGCTCAATGCCATCTACGGCAGCCTCATCATGACGGCGCTCGGCGTGCTGATCGGTGCCCCGATCGGTATTCTCGCCGCGACCTACCTGTCCGAGTACGGCCGCGCCGCGCGCTGGAGCGTGGTCGTGCGCTTCATCAACGACGTGCTGCTGTCCGCCCCTTCAATCATCATTGGCCTATTCGTCTACACCATCATGGTCGTGCGCATGGGACACTTCTCGGCGATCGCCGGCGCGGTGGCGCTCGGCATCATCGTGATTCCGGTGACGGTGCGTACGGCCGAGGATATGTTGCGCCTGATTCCGCAGAGCATGCGCCAGGCCTCCGCGGGCTTGGGAGCGCAGCCCTGGCGCACCATTACCAGCGTGGTGTATCCGGCGGCGCGCAGCGGCCTGTTGACCGGCGTACTGCTGGCGGTCGCGCGCGCATCAGCGGCGAGACCGCGCCGCTGCTGTTCACTGCTCTGAACAATCAGTTCTGGAGCCCGAGCTTGAACGCCCCGATGGCGAATTTGCCGGTCGTTATCTTTCAGTTTGCCAACAGCGCCTACCCGAGTTGGCAATCACTGGCATGGACCGGCGCGCTGCTGATTACGCTGTTCGTGCTGTGCCTGAGCATCATTGCGCGCACGCTCTCGAGCCTGTTTGGCTCGCGCGAGAGCCGCATCGAATAGCGGCGACCGTTCGCCCCGGCTTGCGCCGTCATGGCCGGAGGCGGCGCAGGCTCTCGAGGTAAAGACGCTCGTCCGCGCCGGCAGGTGAGCGCTGCGCGTCCTGCAGTGCGCTCGCCAGTACCTCCATCATGCGGTGCTCGGCGGCATGCGCGGAGCCGAGCGCCCGAGTGAGGCGCCGGTGCACCTCGGCGATTCCGGCCGGGCGGTCGGTGGCGACCTGCTCATGCAGCGCCAGGTGCAGTCCCATGTGCAGAAACGGATTCTCGTGCCCCGCCTGCGGCCGGAAGTCGCGCTCGAGGGCATCTTCAGCCTCGATGATCGAGTGATATTCCGGATGCGCGGCGAGGACGTCGGCAATTTGCGCTTCCAACGGTTCGAGCGGCAGATGCCCGCCATGCTTGCGCCAGGCTTCGCGATAGCGGCGGCGCAGGGCCTCACGGCTGTGTTGCGAGAACAGGTTCATCCGGAGTCTTGGACTCGTATTCACACCAGGTCGCGATGGGACAGCGCGGACACTCCGGTCGCCGGGCCTTGCAAGTGTAGCGGCCGTGCAGAATCAACCAGTGGTGCGCATCGTGCAAGAACTCGCGCGCAATGGTCCGCTGCAGCTCGTCCTCGACGGCGCGCGGTGTCGCGCCACGCGCGAGGCCGGTGCGGTTGGCGACGCGAAACACATGCGTGTCGACGGCGAGAGTCGCCTCGCCGAAGGCCACGTTGAGCACCACATTCGCGGTCTTGCGGCCGACGCCGGGCAGCGCTTCGAGCTGCTCGCGCAGACGCGGGACTTCGCCGCCGTAGTGTTCGACCAGCAATTGGCAGGTCGCCATGATGTGCCGTGCCTTGGCGTTATAGAGGCCGATGGTGCGAATGTGGCGTTTGAGTCCGGACAAACCCAGCGCCAGCATTGCGGCTGCGGTCGGGGCGGTCGGAAACAGCCTGCGCGTTGCCGCGTTGACGCTGCGGTCCGTCGCCTGGGCCGAGAGCATCACCGCGATCAGCAGCTGGAAGCGGCTCGTGTATTCCAGCTCGCTCTTCGGATGTGGATTGGCCGCCTGCAGATGCAGGAAGATCTGCCGGCGGCGTTGCGGATTCATCGTCGAGAGCGCCGCATCAGGGCGCTGGCAGCGCTGCGCGCTTGGCCTGCGTCAGCGCGGTCGCGCGTGCGTCGCTCTCGCGCTGCAGGCGCGCGCGCTGCTGCTCGAAGCGTGTGCGATTGGCCGCGGCCGTCGGCACGGCGATGCCGTCCGAGCGCGGCCGCAGGTGGATGCAGTCGACCGGGCAGGCCGGGAGGCACAGCTCGCAGCCGTTGCAGGCGGCCTGCAGTACGGTGTGCAGGTGCCGCTGCGCGCCGAGGATGGCATCGACCGGGCAGGCCGGCAGACAGCGCGCGCAGCCGATGCAGGCCTCCGGATCGACCCAGGCGACACGGTTGATCGCTTCGGAGCCGCAGGCGGGGTCCAGCGGCAGCGGTGCGCGCCCGAGCAACCGCGCCAATGCCGCAACGACTTCCGCCCCCCCCGGTGGGCAGCGGTTGTGCAGTACCTCGCCGCGCGCCATGGCTTCGGCATAGGGGCGGCAGCTGCCATAGCCGCAGCGGGTGCACTGCGTCTGCGGCAATAGTGCGTCGATCTGCGCCGCGGTCGGGGCCATACCCTGGGTTGACATGCCCATAAGTTTACAGAAGGGGACATCCCCGCGGTCCAGCAGTGGCAGAATGCGCTCCCCTGACTTGTGCGCCTGGGCCGCATTATCGAATGTTCCGCAATCTCACGCCCGTCGTGCGGGCGCTGTTGTATGCCAACCTGCTGGTGTTCTTGCTGCAGTCGTTCACCGGCGATGCGCTGCTGGTCGATTTCGCGCTCTGGCCGCTCGGGCGTAGCGTTCTGCTGGAGGCACAGGGTTTTCAACCCTGGCAGCTGGTCACCTACGCGTTTCTGCATGGCGGCTTCTGGCACCTGTTCGGCAACATGTTCGCGCTGTACATGTTCGGCCCGGACGTCGAGCGTGTGCTCGGGCGGCGCCGCTTTGCCATCTACTATTTCGCCTGCGTGATCGGCGCCGGCCTCACGCAGCTGCTGGTGACGCAGTACATCTACCGCAGCCCTTATCCGACCTTGGGCGCCTCGGGCGGCGTATTCGGGCTGCTATTGTTCTACGGCATGGCCTTTCCGCATCGGCAGCTGCTGCTGCTGTTCCCGCCCATACCGATGCCGGCGTGGCTGTTCGTGACGCTGTACGGGCTGCTGGAGCTCGTTCTCGGGGTCTTCGGCACGGCTCAGGGCGTCGCGCACTTTGCGCACCTGGGCGGCATGGCCAGCGGTTATCTATTGATCCGCTATTGGCGCAGCCGGTTGCCTGCCCGCAGGTAAGCGGTTGATTCGTAGCGAGTTGTCTCGACAGGCACAAGGCAAAGAATGCGTGGCAAAGAAATATTAACTTTTTGTAACATGGTATAGTCCGCGCCGTTTCGCATTTTGCTGCCGCCCCGGAAGAGGGTGGAATCACTTGCATGGCATGGATGTCATGGGCTGCCCGCGCCTCGCGATACTGACTTACCACAACGTTGATCAGCCGCCGGTGCGGGTGAAATACCGGCGGCTTTACGTCACTCCGCGGCAGTTCACGGCACAGATGACGCTGCTGCGCCGGTTGGGCATCGAGGGCGTATCACTGTCCGAGGGCTTGCGGCGGCTGCGATCCGGCGATAGGCGCGCCTGCGTCGCGCTGACCTTTGATGACGGCTATGCGGACAATCTGCTGCACGCGGCACCGGTGCTACGGCGTTTCGGTTTTGGTGCCACCTGCTTCGTCGTCAGCGACTGCATCGGGACCTATAACGTCTGGGACGCCGAACTCCTGGGAACGCGCAAGCGGCTGATGAATGCTGCCGAGCTGGCCGCCTGGCTTGCGCACGGTTTTGAGATCGGTTCGCACACGCGCTCGCACCCCAGGCTCCACGAGCTCGACGAAAAACGTGCATTCGAAGAGATTGCCGCGAGTCGCAGTGCCCTGCAGGCCTTGATCGATCAGGAGGTCGAGCATTTCTGCTATCCCTTTGGCGAGTGCAACGACGCGTTGGCGGCGCTCGTGCAACGCGCCGGCTATCGCACGGCCGTTTCCTGCAGGCGCGGCCGGGCGACCGCAGCAGACGACCCGTATTTGCTGCCGCGCGTATCCATCGGCGGCGGCAGGAGCCTGATTAAGTTCTTGTTGAAGGTGGCGACACCCTATGCCGACGTCGGCCGCAAAGCGGTGCAATGAAATTTCTATTCATTGACTCGAGCCGCGGCGGTTGGGGCACGGAGCAGCACCTGGTATCGCTGGCGAGCGGCCTCGCCGCAGCTGGGCACGGCGTCGTTGCCGTCGTGAAGGCCGGCAGCGCCGTGGAGCGACTGCTGCGCCGCGCGGGCGTGACCGTGTATCCGACCGCGTTTCGCGGTGGTGCCGACCCGCGCGGTCTATGGACGGCAGCACGCGCGATCGCGCGTCATTCACCCGACTGGCTGGTGATTAACCGATCCAAGCTCTATTGGACGGTATGGCTGCTGGGACGAATGATGGGTGTGCCGATCGCTGCGTTCCGCCATCTGCCCTACATCCGTCCATACCTGACGCGATGTCTATTTCCACGCCTGGTCGATCGCTTCTTCGTTGTGTCTGACTTTGCCCGTCGGCAGCTTGCGAGCGAGGGCGCACCGGCCGAGCGGCTGCTGCGGTTGTACAACCCGATCGAAACCGACCGGTTTCAGCCGAACCCGGCGCTGCGTCAGACCGTGCGGCGCGAGCTTGGATTGAATGACGCGGATGTGCTGGCGGCGTTTGTGGGGCGTATCGAGCGTGGCAAGGGCGTGATACAGGTTTGCGAGGCGCTGCATGCGGCGATGGCACAATCATCCGCGCTGCGGATGTTATGGGTCGGCGATGGCGGTGGCGCGGCGACGACACGCGCGCTGGCTGCGGCCGGCGGGTACGCGCAGCGACACGCGTTCGTCGCCTGGAGCGCCGACGTCGAGCGCTACTACGCCGCCGTCGATGTCCTCGTCGCACCGTCGATCGAATGCGAAACCTTCGGCCGCGTCATCGCCGAAGCACAATGCTGCGGTGTGCCGGTGATCGTGAGCAATATCGGCGGCATGCCGGAAGCGTTCGCACCCGGACACAGCGGCATTTTGGTCGCGCCGCAGGATTCGGCGGCGCTCAGCCGAGGAATGCTGCTGCTCGCGGGCAGCGCGGAGTTGCGCGCGGCGATGGGCGCCGCCGGCCGCAAATATGCGGTGACAAGATTTGGGGCGGCCGGGATCAGTCGAAAATTCGTGCGGCATCTGTGCAACGCACCGACGCCGGTGTCGGAAGAGTTCGACGTCAAATCGGCGTCCTAGCTCACGCGCATACCCGGCTGCGCACCGCTGTCGACCGACAGCAGAAACAGTTGCGGACCCTCGCCGCTGGCGGCGAGCACCATGCCCTCTGATACGCCAAAGCGCATTTTCCGCGGCGCGAGGTTGGCGACCACGACCACCAGGCGGCCAATCAATTCCTCAGGCGTATAGGCCGCGCGCAGACCGCCGAACACATTGCGCTGCTCGCCGCCCAGATCGAGCGTCAGCCGCAGCAGCTTGTCCGATCCGTCGACCGCGGTTGCCCCAAGGACGCGCGCTATGCGCAGATCGAGCTTGGCGAAGTCGTCGATGCCGATGACGCCGGGGGCCTTTGCGGGGGTCGCGCCCGCTCTGGTCACTGCTGCCGTCGCCGCCGCCGTCGCCGTCGCTGCCGCAGCCGCAGCGGTCCGCGTGGGCGTAGCGGCGCTTGCTGCCGTCGGCTGCTCGACGCCGACCAGCGCTGCCACCGCGGCGGGCTCGAGCCGCGTCGCCAACGGTTGATAGGGGGCAATCGGGTGATTGACCAGCGGCTGCTCCACCGCTTCCCACTGATCGAAGCGCGCGCGCAGGAACTCGCCCGCGGCGCCGGCCATACGCGGCAATACCGGCGCCAAATAGCTCATCAATACACGAAACAGGTTCAACCCCTGCGTGGCGATCGCGATCACCTCGGCGGCGCGCGCGGGGTCCTTGGCCAGGCTCCAAGGCTTGTTGGCATCGACATAACGATTGGCGCGGTCCGCGAGCACCATGATTTCGCGTAGCGCCGCAGAATACTCGCAGGCTTCGTAAAGGGCGGCGATGCCGCTCGCCGCGGCCGTGAATTCGCGGTAGAGCGCCGCGTCGGGCAGCGCCGGCGCGAGCATGCCGCCGCCGCGCTCGATGAAGCCAGCGCAACGGCTGGCGATGTTGACGAGCTTGCCGATCAGGTCCGAATTCGTGCGCGCGACGAAATCGTCGAGACTGAAATCGATATCTTCGACACCGCTGCTGAGCTTGGCCGCAAAGTAGTAGCGCAACGGTTCCGGCGGCAGACGCTCGAGGTAATGCCGCGCCGTGATGAACGTGCCGCGCGACTTCGACATCTTCTGGCCATTGATCGTCAGAAAGCCGTGCACGTGCACACTGGTGGGGCGGCGCAGGCCGGCACCGTGCAGCACGGCCGGCCAGAACAGTGTGTGGAAATAGCTGATGTCCTTGCCGATAAAGTGATGCAGCTCGGTCGCCGTTTCCGACTTCCAGTAGTCGTCGAACGAGCGGCCGTGCGCAGCGCGCCATTTCTCGAAGCTGCCGATATAGCCGATCGGAGCGTCAAACCACACATAGAAGTATTTGCCCGGCGCGTCCGGCACCTCGATGCCAAAGTAGGGCGCGTCGCGCGAGATGTCCCAGTCCTGCAGCCCGGCCTCGAACCATTCGTGGAGCTTGGCGCGCACCGCCGGCTGCAGGCTGCCGCCGGCGATCCATTGGCGCAGCATCGATTCGAAGTCGCCGAGCTTGAAGAACAGGTGTTCCGAATCGCGCCACACCGGCGTTGTGTTGCTCACGGTCGAGATCGGGTCGATCAAATCGGCCGGCGTGTAGGTGGATCCGCAGACCTCGCAGCTGTCACCGTACTGATCCGGCGACTTGCAGCGTGGGCAAGTGCCGCGCACGTAGCGATCCGGCAGGAACATGCCGGCCTGCTCGTCGTAAGCCTGGCGCACCGCGCGGCGCGTAATGTGGCCGGCATCCTTGAGTTTCCCGTAGAGCGCACGTGTCAGCCGGCGGTTTTCCTCGGAATGCGTGCTGTGAAATTCATCAAGCCCGATCAGAAAGCCGGCAAGGTCGCGCCGGTGCTCGGTTGCGGAGCGGGCGATCAGCTGTTCCGGCGTGATGCCCTCTTGCTGTGCGCGGATCATGATCGGCGTGCCATGCGCGTCCTCGGCGCAGCAATAGAGGCAATCGTTGCCGCGCATTTTCTGGAAGCGCACCCAGATGTCAGTCTGGGTCGCTTCGAGGATGTAGCCGAGATGCAGGGGCGCGTTGGCGTAGGGCAGCGCGCTGGTGACGAGGATTTTTCGGGGCATGGACCGCTAATGATGCCGGTAAATAACCATTATCGCACGCGTGCGGCCGGGTGGCCGCGCAACGGTGCGGGTCCAGGGACTCACGCCTGGTCCTTCACCGCCTCGAACTTCGCCTTGTTGATCGCTTTTTTGTAGGCCTCGGCCCCGCTCACAGCGCCGGCATCGAACAGCTGCTGAATGGCCGTGTCCATTGTGCGCATGCCGAATTGGCCCCCGGCCTGCATGGTGTTCTCGAGCTGATCGAGCTTGCCTTGACGGATCAGATTGGAAGCGGCGGGCGTATTGAGCAGGATCTCGAGCGCCGCGACGCGGCCGCCGCCGTCGGCACGCTTGAGCAACTGCTGCGAGATCACTCCGCGCAGCGAGGTCGACAGCATGGTGCGCACATGCGATTGTTTTTCGGCGGGGAAGGCATTGACCATGCGATCGACGGTCTGCGCGGCGCCGTTGGTGTGCAGGGTACCCATCACGAGAATGCCCATTTCAGCCGCGGTCACCGCGATGCTCATGGTCTCCAGGTCGCGCAGCTCGCCCACCAGAATGACATCGGGATCTTCGCGCAGGGCCGAATGCAATGCGGCGGCGAAACTTGGCGCATGCACGCCGATCTCGCGTTGGCTGATGAGGCAGTTGCGACGCGGATGCACGAACTCGATCGGATCCTCGACGGTCAGGATATGACCCTTGATGCGCTTGTTGATGTCATCGATCATTGCCGCGAGCGAGGTCGATTTGCCTGAGCCGGTCTTGCCGGTCACCAGTATCAGGCCGTTGTGCGCGCGGCACAGCGCGCGCACCGGCTCGGGCATCTTGAGCTCATCGAGCGTGAGTGCCTGCGACGGAATCGCGCGAAACACCGCGCCCATGCCGTTGAGCTGGCGCATGACGTTGACCCGAAAGCGTCCCTTGCCTTCGAGCGTGTAGGCAAAGTCGGCACCATCGCGCACCTCGAAGCGCTCGACCGCCTTCTTCGGCATGATCTGGTAGAGACTCTCGCGCACGAAATCCATCGCGAGCGCTTCTGCGCGCAATGGCGAGAGGTCGCCGTTCAGCCGGATGCGGGGCGGATCGCCGGCGATGAAGTGCAGGTCCGAGCCGCGGCGCTGGAGGATCTCCTGCAGATAGGAGTCGATGTTTGCCACGCGCTGTCCTTCAACCGCCGGCGGCCGCCGGCGGCGCATCGAGCTTCGGCAGCATGCTGGTATCGGTCACGAATTTCTGGAACGCACGCCGCTCGCTGGCATAGATATAGGCGTCATCCGGATCGATTTCGCGCGCCTGCAGCGCCGCGAGCAGCGCCTGATCCATCATGTTCATGCCGAATTCGCGACCCATCTGCAGCTGACTCGGGATCTGATGGGTTTGGTCGGTGCTGATGAGCTTTGCGATCGCCTTGGTCATGACCATAATCTCGCAGACCGCACGGCGCCCGCGGCCGTCGGCGGTCCTCACGAGCACCTGCGTGATGACGGCCAGCAGGCTCTGCGACAGGAAGCTCTTGGTCTGCTCGCGCTCGTCGGCCGGCAGCGCGTCAATCATGCGGTCGATGGTCTTTACGGCGCTGGTGGTGTGCAGCGTTCCGAGCACCAGATGGCCGGTCTCGGCCGCAGTCATCGCCATGCGGATGGTTTCCGCATCACGCAGCTCGCCGACCAGGATGACGTCCGGGTCCTCGCGCATGGCCGCGCGCACGCCTTCGGCAAAACTTGGAATGTGGGTGCCGAGCTCGCGCTGGATGATCTGACAGGACTTGCTTCGATGCACGAACTCGATCGGGTCCTCGAGGCTCACGATGTTCAATCGGCGCGTCTGATTGAGAACATCGATCATGGCCGCCAATGTCGTCGATTTGCCGGTGCCGGTCGAGCCCGTGACGAGAATCATGCCCTGGTGGTAGTCGCAGAGCTTCTTGACGATGGGCGGCAGATTGAGCTTGTCGAGATTCGGAATATCGGCAGGAATCGCGCGGAAGGTGGCCCCAACACCGGTGTCCTTGCGAAACACATTAACGCGAAAGCGGCCGCCCTCGGCCGAGACGTAGGAGAAATCCAAGTCGTTGCCGCGCAGAAAATGATCGGATTGATTCGGTGTGAGGATCTCGCTGACGTAGCTCTCGAGTTCGGAGTCACGCAGATCGCGGAACTTGATCGGTACCAGGTCGCCGTGCATGCGCAGCATCGGCGGCACACCCACGGCCAGGTGGATGTCCGAGCAGCCCTGCTGTGTGCCGAGTTTGAGAAACGCGTCGATGCGCGCCACGACCAGTACTCCAGTGTCTCAGAATGAAACAGTGTCTCGAATGAAAATCCCAAGCCGACCTTGACGCGGCAGGCCATGTCCAATCAACGGTTTACAATCAGAACTTTGACGCAGCGCACGAAGCTGCGTGCCCGAACGCCCAAGCCCCTAGGTTACAGGAAGCGTTCGAGCGCGGCGCGCAGCTCGTCCATGGTCTGAAAGCGCTTGGCTTTGTCGACAGCCATGGCCTTGACCACGACCTCGGCGAGATTCGCCGACAGGGAGGCGTTGATTTCCTGCGGTGCGCGCGCCTTGCCCTGCACGTGCTGGTACATGACCGCCATGTGATCGCCGCGCGAGTAGGGCGGGATGCCGGTCAGCATTTCGTAGAGCATGACACCGAGGGCGTAGATATCGGCGCGCTCGTCAACCTTGCGGCCGAGGATCTGCTCCGGCGCCATGTACTTCGGCGATCCGATGACATAGCCGGTCTTGGTCAATTGCGTATCCCCTTCGCGCTGCGCCGCCGCCACGCCGAAGTCGACGATCTTGAGCAGGTTGTCGTCGTTGATCAGTACGTTCGCAGGCTTCAGATCGCGATGCACGATGCCGACCTGGTGCGCGACGGTCATGCCGGTCGCGATGTCGATGGCGAACTGCAGCGCGCGCTTCTGCGCCACCGGCTTTTCGTTGACGATTTCGGCACCGAGCGTATGCGACGGAAAGTATTCCATCGAGATCGCGTACAGGCCCTGAATGTAGAGAAAATCGTAAATCCGGATGACGTTACGGTGCGTGATCTTGCGGGAATAGCGCAGCTCGTGCACGAAACGCTTCATGATCTCCTCATCCTGCGCGACGTTCGGATTGAGGAACTTGAGGATCAGCCGCTCCTCGACCACGGTGT
>JBIODE010000020.1:0-16371 GCA_044440325.1 Steroidobacterales bacterium | reverse complement strand
TGCGCCAATCGGGTCAGCGCCTCGGCGTCGAATTCCTCATCCTGCTGTGCCGCATCGGGCACGATCTGCACGATCGCGATGCGCTGCAGTAAGGCAGCCAACTCGGTGAGCGCGCGATCATAGTCGGGCGCATCCCGATCCAGTTCTTGGACCCGGGCGAGCAGCGCGGGTCCATCCTGGTGCGACAGCGCCTCGAGGATTCGAGTCACGTGCCCCCGGTCGATGGTGCCCAGCATGGATCGCGTGTTGGCCTCGCTCAAGGCACCGCCGCCGAAGGCAATCAGTTGGTCCATCAAGCTCAACGCATCGCGCATGCTGCCTTCCGCGGCTCGCGCGAGCAGCGCGACCGCCGACGGCTCGAATTCGAGATTCTCGGCGGCGGCGATGAATTTCAAGCGCTCGCCGATGAGGTTCGCCGACAGCCGTTTGAGACTGAATTGCAGACAGCGCGAGAGCACGGTGACCGGCAATTTCTGCGGATCGGTGGTCGCCAACAGGAATTTGACGTGCGGCGGCGGCTCTTCGAGGGTTTTCAGCAGCGCATTGAAGGAGTGGTTGGACAGCATGTGCACTTCGTCGATGAGGTACACCTTGTAGCGGCCGCGAGTGGGCGCGTACTGCACGTTGTCGAGCAGCTCGCGCGTGTCATCGACACGCGTGCGCGAGGCGGCGTCAACTTCGATCAGATCAACGCTGCGGCCGGCGTCGATCTCGCGGCAGCTGGCGCATTCGCCGCACGGCGTGGCGCTGACACCGCGTTCGCAATTGAGGCATTTTGCCAGTATGCGCGCCACCGTCGTCTTGCCGACGCCGCGCGTGCCGGCAAACAGAAAGGCGTGATGGACGCGGCCGCTGGCCAGGGAGTTCGAGAGTGCGCGCAGGACGTGCTCCTGGCCGGTCATCTCGGCGAAGTTGCGCGGCCGCCAGGTGCGCGCGAGTGCGGTGTAGGAACTCATGCGATGTATAGGGAGGCGGCCCGCACCAGCTTAAACCTCGGCACCCGACCGAACCGTTACCGTTGCTCCCTTCCGGGCCTGGCGGGATTGGCGGCAAGTCGTCGCGAAGCAGCCGGCGCGGACCACCATTGAGCCGCCGCAATCCGTCCCGGTCGGGTGGCGGAGAGGGTGGGATTCGAACCCACGAACACCCGTGAAGATGTTACTGGAATTCCAGTCCAGCGCCTTCGACCGCTCGGCCACCTCTCCGATCAACATGTTATAGCGTATACTTAATGTAGCTCATAGATAAAGAGGAAGAGCGGAGCGCAACACGCGCGCCACTCTCGTTGGGGCGATCAGCGCCTGTCTTGGGGCGATCCACGCCTGGGCGCATTCTAGCAGCCCATCGCAGCCGCGGCCGCTCGTGCCGCGCCACCTTCAGCTCATTTCGCCGGCGCGCTGGTCGGTGCCGCCTCCGGTCTCGTCGCCGCATAACTCGGCGGCATTGACAGGCACGGCTCCGTCTTGGCGCGCGGGCGCTCCGGCTCATCGAGCGCGGGGATATGAACGCCATTGCGCGTATCCGGCGCATCAAGACCCGGCGGAACGCGCAGCGGCGGCAGGTTATCGATATTCCTCGTGACCTGCTGTTCGGTGCAGCCAACCGACCCGTTGTGTCGAAACATATGGCAGGCGGACAAACTCAGTGCAGCGAGCGTCACCGCGGCCATCCGCGGCACTCCGCTGCGCAGCGACCGTGCACCGCGCATGCGCTCTCGCGACGGGCTCACGCGTGCATCCGGGCAATTTGCGCCCCGTCGGCTGGCTGCGACGGCCGCACTCCGGTGGCCTGTTCCAGCGCGGCGCGCACGACCTGCTCGTACTCCGGCGCCAGCCAGGTCAACGGCAGGCGGATTCCGGCCTCGATCAGGCCGAGCTCGGCGGCCGCCCATTTCACCGGGATAGGGTTGGATTCGACAAACAGCGCCGCGTGCAGTGCCGCGAGCTGCGCATCGAGCCGTTCGGCTGCCGCGCGGTCGGCGCGCCCAGCCGCCTCCGCCATATTCGCCATGGCGCGCGGCGCGACATTGGCCGTAACGGAGATCACGCCGCGCGCACCATTGAGGATGGCCTCGCGCGCGCTCGAGTCGTCGCCCGAGAGCACGGCGAAGCTGCTGCCGGTTACAGCGACCAGCTCACGTATACGTCCGATGGAATTCACGGCTTCTTTGACCGCAACCACGCGCGGCAGTTTCGCCAGACGCGCAACCGTCGCGGGCAACAGATCCACCGCCGTGCGCGCGGGCACGTTATAGAGCACCAGCGGCACGCTCGCGGCGGCGGCGACGGCCTCGAAGTGGCGGTAAAGACCTTCCTGCGTCGGCTTATTGTATGCGGGTGTGACCACGAGCAGGGCATCCACCCCGGCCGCCGACAGGCGCCGGGCACGTTCCACGGTGGCGGCTGTGCCGCTGGCGCCCGCCCCGGCGATCAGCGCAAGTTTGCCGTGCACCCGCGGCCGGGCACGCCTGAGCAGCTCGAGCAGCTCAGCCTCCGTGACAGTGGGGGATTCCCCCGTAGTTCCGCCGACAACGATGCCGGCCGTGCCCGAGGATAGGTGCAGGTCCAGCAGCCGCTCCCAGGCCGGCCAATCGATAGCGCCGTCCGGATGCATCGGCGTCAGGATGGCGACGAGACTGCCTGAAAACATGGCTTCCCTAAAGAACACTTAAACGGCGCGCGATGTTACGGGGGCCGACCCGGGGCTGCAAGGCTCGCGCCAGGATCGATTCCGGTACACTGCCGAGCCTAGCCTCCAAACGGTATCCAATGAAGCAGCACCTCGCCGTTTCCGCAATCGGTAACGACCGCACTGGTATGGTTCATGAATTGACGCGGGTGATTACCGACTGCGGCGGCAACATCGCGGAGAGCCGCATGGCTGCCATGGGCTCGGAGTTTGCGATGCTGCTGCTCGTCAGCGGCAATTGGCATGCGCTCGCCCGCATCGAATCGGAGCTCACGCGGCTCGCGGAAACCGGGACCTTGAGCGTGCATCTGCGCCGCACCGAGCCGCGTGCAGCGCGCGCCGACCTGGTGCCCTACTCGGTCGACATCGTCAGCCTCGACCAGACCGGCATCGTCGCCGGGCTGGCGGGCTTCTTCGCCGGTCGCGGCATCGACATCGGCGAAGTATCGACGCGCAGCTACGCCGCCGCGCACACCGGCGCGCCGATGTTCGCGGTGCAGATGATTATCAATGTGCCCGCCAAGCTGCAGGTCGCGCAGCTGCGCGAGGAGTTCATGGATTTTTGCGACACGCTCAACCTCGACGCCATCCTCGAACCGGTGAAGTCGTGAGCGGACCGAAGGCGACCGCTGCCGCGCCGGCCGCGATCAGCATCGGCCGCCCGATGCCGGATTTCTCGCTGCCGTCGACCGGTGGCAAGCTCTGGCGCCTCAAAGATGCACGCGGCTCGAAGCTCGTGCTGTATTTCTATCCGCGCGACAACACGCCCGGCTGCACGCTCGAAGGTCAGCAGTTCGCAGCCCTTCATTCCCGCTTCCAGCGCGCCGGCGTGCAGCTGTTCGGCATCTCGCGCGACAGCCCTGCTTCGCACGAAAAATTTCGCGATAAGATGTGTTTCCCATTTGCGTTGCTGGCCGATGAGGACGAAAAGGTATGTCGGATGTTTGATGTCATCCGTGAAAAGAACATGTACGGGCGGCGGGTGCTGGGCATCGAACGCAGTACTTTCCTGCTCGACTCCAAGGGCGTATTGCGCTGCGAATGGCGCAAAGTGAAAGTCGAAGGCCACGCGCTGCAAGTGCTCGAAGCCGCCGAGTCGCTGTGAAAGCTGCTCCGCGCCGTTTATTCGTGCTCGACACGAACGTGCTGATGCACGATCCGACCGCGATTTTTCGCTTCGAGGAACACGACATCTACCTGCCGATGGTCGTGATCGAGGAGCTCGACGCCAACAAAAAAGGGATGTCCGAGCCGTCGCGCAACGCACGCCAGACGAGCCGATTCCTCGATGACATGATGACCGGCGTCACCAAGGAGCAGATCGACAAGGGACTGGTGATTCCCTCCGGTCTGTCGGGCAATCACGGCAAGAAACCCTCGTCCGGACGGCTGTTCTTCCAGACGAGCCAGCTCGCCGGCGGGGGGCTGCCCGCGAGCCTGCCGGGCGTCGGCGCGGACAATCTGATTCTGGCGCAGACCCTGGCGCTGCAGCAGCAGCGTCCCGAAGCGCGCGTCATTCTGGTGTCGAAAGACATCAACCTGCGCATCAAGGCCGCGATCATCGGCGTGCATGCCGAGGACTATTCCAGCGACAAGACCATCGAAGATGCCGACGTGCTTTACACGGGCCTCGAGGCGCTGCCAGCCGATTTTTGGGAGCGGCACGGCGAAGACATGCGCTCCTGGAAGGAGGTCGATCGCACCTGGTATCAGGTGACGGGACCGACGGTGGCGAATTGGCGGCCGAACCTGTTTGTCTACGAAGACAGTCCGCAGGGCATCGAAGCGATCGTGCGCCGGATCGACGGCGACTCGGCGACCCTCGAGCTGGCGCGCGACTTCCGCAGCGAACGCCACAGCGTCTGGGGGGTGACCGCTCGCAATCGCGAGCAGAACTTCGCCTTGAACCTGCTGATGGACCCGGATATCGATGTCGTCACGGTCCTGGGACCCGCCGGCACCGGCAAAACGCTGCTCGCGCTCGCCGCGGGGCTCACGCAGACGCTCGAGCGCAACCGCTACGCCGAAATCATCATGACGCGCGTGACGGTGCCGCTCGGCGAGGACATCGGCTTTCTGCCGGGCACCGAGGAGGAGAAAATGGAGCCCTGGATGGGCGCACTGATGGACAACCTCGAAGTGCTCACACGCAGCGAGGAAGGCGGCAATTGGGGACGCGCAGCGACCAATGACCTGCTGCGCAACCGCATCAAGATTCGCTCGTTGAACTTCATGCGCGGGCGCACCTTCCTGAATCGCTTCATCATTCTCGATGAGGCGCAGAATCTCACGCCAAAGCAGATGAAGGCGCTGGTCACACGTGCCGGTCCCGGCAGCAAATGCATCTGCCTCGGCAACATCGCGCAGATCGACACCCCCTATTTGACCGAAACCACCTGCGGACTCACGTACGTGGTCAACCGCTTCCGCGGCTGGGCGCATTCGGGCCATATCACACTCATGCGCGGGGAACGCTCGCGGCTGGCGGATTTCGCGTCGGAAGCGCTGTAAGCCGGGGCGACACCGACCACGTGCGGTAGAACCAGTCGTCGCACGACCAGTCGCGGCACGACCAGTCGCGGCACCAGACCGGTGCGGAGCCTGATGCGCTGCCGCGGAACCTTCGCCCGTGAGTTCAAGTCAAATGCTATCCCGTGGTAAAAGGTTTCCTATGTCCCGCTTGCCTGCAGCGCTGCTCGGCTGCGTCCTGACCCTAGGCGCAGCGAGCGCGGCCGAAAATACCCCGACCGCCGCGGAGCTGCCCGATATGGGCGGCCCCGCGTACGTCGGGTTGACCAAGGCCGACGAGTATCAGATCGGACGCATGGAACAGCGCGAGATCCGCGATCAAAATCTGATCCTGGATGACGCGGAGGTCACCGATTACCTGCAGCAGCTCGGGTTGCGCCTCGCCTCCCAGGCCGGGGCTGACGGACAGAACTTTCAATACCTCGCGCTGAACGAGCCCAGCATCAACGCATTCGCGACCTTCGGTGGTTTCGTCTACGTCCACTCCGGTCTGATTCTGCTGACCAGCAGCGAGGCCCAGCTCGCCAGTGTCATGGCGCACGAGACCGGTCACGTGCTCCAGCGCCATATGGCGCGCGCGGTGCAAGCGGAATCACGCATGTCGCTGGCATCGACCGCCGCGATGCTCGCCGGCATCCTGATTGCCGCGGCCAGCGGCGCCGGCGGCCAGGCGATGGAAGGCGCCATGGCGATGAGCCAGGCCGTGGCGTTGCAGCAGAGCATCAATTTCACGCGCAGCCAGGAAGTGGAAGCCGATGCGGTCGGCATCAACCTCTTGGCGCGGGCGGGCTTCGATCCGATGGCAATGCCGGCGTTCTTTGAATCACTCTCGCGCAGCGAGGGCCTGGCCGAGGGCGAGATTCCGGCACTGCTGCAAGATCATCCGGTCACCAGCGAACGCATTGCCACTTCACGCGCGCGCGCCGCCGCTTACGTCAATGTCAGCGGCGAATTACGGACTGCAGGACCCCTGGAGATCCCCGGTTCGCAGAGTTTCGATTTCATGCGCGAGCGCGTGCGCGTGCTGACGGCCCCGCCGGAGGCGTCGATCCTGCAGTACTACGCCAACCTGCGCGAGCGCCGCTCGCTTACGCCGTCAGAACGATACGGCGAGGCCCTTGCGCAGACGCGCGCGGGCAATGCGCGCACCGCGGTGCGCACACTGCGCGAGCTGCAGGCCGACTATCCGCACTTGACGATGATCTACGGTACCCTCGGGCAAGCGCTTGCGGCTGCGGGGCAACCGGATGCGGCACTGGCGTATTTCGAGCATTCGATGAAGCTGTTCCCGCGCAATGTACCGCTTACGGTGCGCTACGCCGAGACGCTGATGCAGGTCGACAAGCCGCGCCAGGCACACGAGCTGCTGCTGGATCTATTCAACAATATCGATCCGAATCCGGCGCAAATCCGGCTGACCGCGCTCGCCGCGAGCGCCGCCGGTGACGTCGGTGACGCCTATTACTACATGTGTGAATACGACCTCTCCGGCGGCAACCTGGCGCTCGCGAGTCAACAGCTCGAGCTCGCCCTCGCGTCGCCGAATCTGACCAATGTGCAGCGCCAGCGCTTTCGCGCCAGGCTGGAACAAGTGCGCGGCTGGCTGCGCGAACAGATGCAACAACGACAGGGCGGGCGGTAAACAGCAGCAGATCGGGCAGCCGGCAGGCTACACTTACGCTCCATGCAGCAGAAGAAACGGGCGGCAATGCTCGCCTTGGCCATCGCGCTTGGCGCCTGCGCCCTGGGCGGCTGCGCCGCCCTACCCAACGGCGAGGCCGACCCCCGCGATCGCTTCGAGCGCTTCAATCGCGCCGTTTATAAATTCAACACGGCGCTGGATCACGCCGTATTCCGGCCGGTGGCGCGTACTTATCGCAACGCCACGCCGGCGCCCGTGCGCCGCAGCGTCGGTAACTTCACTGCGAATCTCGAATATCCGCAGACGATCATCAATAATTTCCTGCAGGCGAAATTTAGCGACAGCGCCGCCGATACCCTGCGCCTGCTCGTCAATACGACTGTCGGCATCGGCGGCCTGTTCGATCCGGCCACGCGCATGGGCCTCGAGCGGCACGACGAGGATTTCGGCCAAACCTTGGGCAGATGGGGCATGCCCAGCGGTCCCTATCTGATGCTGCCCTTTCTCGGGCCGTCCACCGTGCGCGACACGTTCGCGCTGTTACCGGATGAGTACACCACGGCCCGCGCCTATATCAACGACCCGTATGTGCGCTGGAGCCTGTACGCGGTCGGCAAGGTTAATGAGCGTGCCCTGCTTCTCGACACCGACAATGTCATCGAGCAGGCGTATGACCCCTATGCCTTCGTTCGCAATGCGTGGCTGCAGCGGCGCGAATACAAAGTGCGCGACGGTGACGTTCCGCCCGAGGACGAACTCCTGGATGACAGCGGCGCTGACACGACACCGGCGCCCGGCGGCGCGCCGACACCCGGCAGCTCGCCGGCGCCCGCAACCAAGCACTGAGGACCGTCGGGTGATTTGCCCGTTTGATACGCCGCGCGCCGACTGCAACGACGAATGGGACCTGATCGCGCCGTTGGCCGCCTCGTCGCTCTACCTGGCAAAGAATCAGACCTACCGCGGTCACTGCCTGCTCATTCTCGATCTGCGGCACGCAACCCGCCCCGATGAGCTCTCCATGCATGAATGGGCCAGCTTCTGCGCCGACCTCTACCTGGCCGAGAATGCGGTGGTGCGGACCGTGCGTCCGGATCACATCAACATCGCCGCGCTCGGCAATGTGGTGCCGCACTTGCATTGGCACATCGTGCCGCGTTACCGCAATGATCCGCGCTGGGGGGCACCGATCTGGCCCGTGGTCGCGACGGACATGCCGGACACACGGCTCGCCGCGGACGAGCACGCTCGGCTCATCCTGGAACTACGTGCTGCGCTGTGACGGCCTCGCCACCGCTTTACCACGTCAGATCGTCGGGAACGGCATAGGCGTCGTAGGCCTGGTCCTCACCGACACCCGCCGCAGCAACACCGCGTTGAATGACGGCGGAGGCCTCACGTTCACCAATACGCTCGGCCGCCGCCGCCGGCACCAGATCGTAGCGGCCGTCGCAGCGAACGATGACCAGATCGCCGCGATTGAGCTGCTCACGCATCGAAGCGTTCACCGCCAGGCGTTTGATCTTCCGGCCATCGACAAAGTTGTAGTAATCATCGCTTTCGATCTTCGGCACTCGGCTCTGCTCGATCAATTGCCTGACTTGCGCCAGACGGGCCTTGCGTTCGGCTTTGTCCTGCTGCTTGCGATTGAGCGCCTGATCCCGCACCGCCTTCTCCGCCTGTGCCTGCTGCACCGCAAGCTTGTGCTCGGGAATCGGCGCCGGTTTGTTCTTGGACCGCTGTTGCGGGCGTGGCTGCTGACTGGCCTGCCTGGCCTGCTTCTCGCTGACCAGACCGGCCGCAATCAACTGATCGCGCAGAGACATGCTCATGAATCGCTCTCGCCCTGAAGTGACCGTGACGGCGCCATTTTACCCAGGCCGGCGTTTCATATTCATCACAATGAATTCAGCGGCCACGGCCTCTAATGCGTCGCAGGCGTTGCGGGAGTTGCGCGCGGCCGGCGGCTAGCCGCGAAAATTCTCGAATTGCAGCGGCAGCTCAAATTCGGCTGCGCGCAGCAGCGCGATGGCCAGCTGCAGATCGTCCCGTTTCTTGCCGGTAACCCGCAGCTTGTCGCCACTGATCTGGGCGTCGACCTTGAGCTTGGCCTCCTTGAGTTTGGCCAACAGCTTCTTGGCCTGTGCCTGCTCAATCCCCTGCTTGATGGTGATCTTGCGCCGGGCCTCGGCCAGGTTGACCTCAACCACACCGAGCTCCAGGCAGCGCGCGTCGATTCCGCGCGCGGCCAGCCGCAAGCGCAATATGTCGAGCAACTGATTCAATTGATACTCGCTCGGCGCAAATTGCGTGACCACGAAACCCTCCAGCTCAAAGCGTGCGCTGGTACCACGCAGGTCGTAACGCTTGTCGAGCTCACGCTTGGCCTGGTCGACCGCGTTGGTGAGCTCGTGGGTATCAACCTTGGAGACGATATCGAACGAAGGCATGAGCGGTGAGTCCCTCAGGCGCGAACGGAGGGTCGCCGCCAGCGCGGATGCAGTACGAGTTCTTGCGCGCGCGTCAATCAAACCCCTGCAAAAGTCGATCGACCTCGCTGAGCTTGGCCAATGCCAGCAGCGGCTGCGGAAGTTGGGTGTAGCGCAGCTTGCGCCCCCGCGCGCGCGCGCTGGCCAGCCAATCGACCAACAGCGCGAGGCCCGCGCTGTCCACGCGAGCGACATTTTGCAGATCGAACTGCAGCTCTCCGACCGGAGCCGAGTGCAGCAGCGCCAGCCCATACCCTCGTAGCGGCACGACGCTCGAGAACAGCAGCGGCGCATCGAGCCTGAAATTCGACGGCGACAGCTGCACGAAGCTCGCGGCCGTCAAGTGTGCGGACAGCGACGCATCGTCGTTGGCGGCCACGGTAACGTCGCCAGTCATCTCAGTGCGTGCTCGTCGTGGGCTTGATCGCAGCAGGCTTCTCGCCGCGCTCGAGCCGTTGGATCACGGCATCGAGCCCCTGTTGATCGATCTCGGCGCCGAAGTCGTCGCGGAAGCTCTTCACGTAACTGATGCCTTCGACGACCACATCCCAGGCCTTCCAGCCCTGATCAGTGTGGTGCACGCTGTAATTCACCGCCACCCGCGAGCCATCGTCTTTGCGTACCTGGGTGCGTACGGTGGCATTCGTGGCGTTGGCATCGCCGGTGTAAGGAAACACCTTGAGACGATCGCCGGTGAAATCGAGCAGTGCGTCGCCGTAATTATTCAGCAACGATTTGTAAAACGATTGAACGAAGCGCTTGCGCTGGTCCTCGCTCGCCATACTCCAATGCCGCCCCAGCACGAGTCGCGCAGAGTAGTCGGTATCGAAATGCGGCAGCAAAATCCTGTCGACGAGCGCATGGATCTTGCTCGGATCCTTGCGGAAGTCGCTGCGATTCGCGTCGAGTTCCTTGAGCATGGCCGTGGCCGCCGTCTCGATCAGCTGACTCGGTCCGCTCGCGTCGACCGGGGGAGAACTGTCGGAGGGTGCGGCGCTGCTCGCAGCCGCCATCGTCCCCGCGCTCCACACCAACGCGTAGGCGGCAAGTGTGATCAATGTTGACCGCATCATAGGCACCTCATTTCTGTGGGTTGCCGGGCTTCTGCGCGTCATCAGATCTCTGCTCGTCATTGGACCTTCGCCCCCCATCCGAGTTGCTCTTGCCGCCGGCGACGTTAGCGAAAAATCTGTTGATCAGATTTTCGAGCACGATGGCCGACTGCGTGAACTGAATCTCGCCGCCAGATTTCAAAAAGGTACTGGAACCGCCCGCAGTGATGCCGATATAGTTGGCGCCAAGCAATCCGGAGGTCTGAATTCCCGCATCGCTGTCATCCGGGATACGGTCGTAGTGGCGATCAATGCCGAGTGTCACCACGGCGCGGTAATTTCCCGCATCAAACCCGACCGCATTCACACGGCCAATGTTCACGCCTGCCATCGTCACCGGCGCGCCGATTTTCAGGCCACCGATATTGTCGAATTCCGCTTTCACGGGATAGCTGGCGGCAGCACTGCGCCACTGCAGGCCGCTGCTGGGCAGCTGCGTCGTCAGAAATGCCAGGGCGGCGAAACCGAGCAACACGAACAGGCCGGTGCCGATCTCGATCGTACGATTCGCTCGTGCCATGAGAAGACCTCGCTAGAGAAATGCCGCGGTGAGCATGTAGTCGAGCACCAGCGTCAGCACGGCGGAGCTGACGACGGTGCGCGTGGTCGCGAGCCCGACGCCTTCGGCCGTCGGTTCGGCATGGTAGCCTTCATAGACCGCCATGAGGCTGCAGGCCACCCCGAACACCAGGCTCTTGACCACGCCCTCGTTGATGTCCTTGAGATCCACGGCCGCTTGCATCTGCGACCAGAACGAGCCGGCTTCGACGCCCATCATGCCGACACCGACGAGCTGTGCGCCATAGAGGCCGACGCAGTTGAAAATCGCGACCAGGAACGGCATCGCAATGACCCCGCCGAGAAACCGCGGCATGACCACGTACCGCAGCGGATCGACGGCCATCATCTCCATCGCTGCCAGTTGGTCGGTGGCACCCATCAATCCGATTTCGGACGCCAAGGCGGTGCCTGCGCGGCCGGCGAACAACAGCGCGGTTACCACCGGGCCGAGCTCCCTGATCAACCCGAGCGCTGCCGCCACACCGACCGCGGATTCCGAGCCGAAGCGCTGCAGCAAGTTGTAACCCTGCAGGCCCAGCACCATGCCGACGAACAGCCCGCATAACATGATGATGATCAGCGAGCGCGCCCCGGCGTTGTAGATTTGCGCCAACAGCAGGCGCGGTCGCAGCAGTGCCGGCCCGCACTGCGGCAGCATGCGCAGCAAAAACAGCGTGACCGCGCCGATCTTTTCCAGCCCTCGGGTGACGAATACCGCGCGCGGCGCGGCGCTCATGCGCTGTCCCGTTCGAGCAGCTGTGAATAATAGTCCGGCGCCGGATAATGAAACGGGACGGGGCCGTCGGCCGCGCCACTGACGAATTGCTGCACCACCTGCGACTGCGAGGCGGCCAGCTCCTGGGGTGTGCCGGCCGCCACGACGCGACCGCCGGAGAGCAGGTAGCAGTGGTCGGCGATCGCGGTAATTTCGTGCACGTCGTGCGACACCACGATGCTGGTGATGCCGAGCGTCTGATTGAGCGACTGGATCAGCCGCACGATCACCCCCATCGAAATCGGATCCAGACCGACGAAGGGCTCGTCATAGATCAACATTTCCGGGTCCATGACGATGGCGCGCGCGAGCGCCACGCGGCGCGTCATGCCGCCGGAGAGCTCGGCGGGCTCGAGCTCGGCGGCACCGCGCAGACCGACAGCGTGCAGTTTCATCAGCACCAATTCGCGCAGCACCGATTCCGGCAGCTGCGCGTGCTCGCGCACCGGGAACGCCACATTTTCGAACACCGACAGATCGGTCAGCAGTGCGCCGTTCTGGAACAGCAGACCAACGCGCTGGCGCAAGGCATACAGCTGCGTGCGCCGCAGCCGCGCCACCTCCTCCCCAAACACGCGCACGCTGCCGCGCTGTGCGGTGATCGCGCCCATGATCAGGCGCAGCAGCGTGGTCTTGCCCGTGCCGGAGGGTCCCATGATCGCCGTGATCGCGCCGCGGCGCGCCTGCAGCGTCAGCCCGTCGAAGATCTGCCGGTCCGCAACGCGGTAATGCACGTCCGCGACGTCGACGACCGGATCATTCATGCCGCCGCGCTCATGCGGCCTGCTGATCCATGCCGGCCCGGTAGTCGCCGCTGCGCGCCAGCCCGTTGAGCCGTGCCCACTTGTGAAACTCCTTCTGGCCGGCGGCCACGTTGGCGGCTTTGCCGCCCCAGGCAGCGAGCGCGGCATCCTGGAGCGCACGGCCATAGCTGAACGACAGTTGCCACGGCAGCGGACCCAAGCTATTCATCAAGGACAAATGCAAGGTCGCTTCGGCCGGCGTTTGCCCGCCCGAGAGGAACATGACGCCCGGCACCGCCGCAGGCACGTGTCGCTTGAGGCAGCGCACGGTCGCCGCCGCCACCTGTTCCGGGGAGGCACGATGCGCGGCCTGCTTGCCGGAAATCACCATGTTCGGCTTCAAAATCATGCCTTCGAGATAGATGCGATGCGCCTTGAGCTGGCGGAAGACCTCGGCGAGAACGACGTCTGTAACTTCTTCGCAGCGATCGAGCGCGTGTCCGCCGTCCATCAGGACCTCGGGTTCGACAATTGGAACGATATTCTGTTCCTGGCAGAGCGCCGCATAGCGCGCGAGCGCCTGCGCGTTCACCTCGATCGCATAGTAGGTCGGGATACCCTCGCCAATGTCGATCACCGCGCGCCACTTGGCAAAGCGGGCGCCGAGCTTGTGGTACTCGAGCAGCCGCTCGCGCAGTCCGTCGAGGCCCTCGGTAATGGTTTCGCCGGGGAACACTGCCAACGGCTTGGCGCCGGCGTCGACCTTGATGCCGGGCAGGATGCCCTGCTTCGACAGGCAGTCGGCAAACGGCGCGCCCTCGCGCGTCTTCTGGCGCAGCGTCTCGTCATAGAGGATCACGCCGCTGATCCACTGCCCGATCCCCGGCGTCGTGAATAGCAACTCGCGATAGGCACGCCGGTTCTCTTCCGTGGACTCGAGCTTGATCTTGTCGAAGCGCTTCTTGATCGTGCCGGTGCTTTCGTCTGCGGCCAGCAAACCCTTGTCCTTTGCCACCATGGCGGCGGCGATGCGCTCCAATTCGCTGCAATTCATTGGTTAACCTCCCAAAAGGGGCGCAAGCATACCAAAGGGCTCGCCGCTTCCGCGGCCGGTCGGCCTTCAAAAGGCCTTCTCATCGACCCCATATAGAACTAAAATGGTCCTACATTCGGAGCCCCATATGTTGCGGATCAGCAAATTGACCGACTACGCGACCCTCATTCTGGCGCAATTGGCGGCCAATCCCGCCCAGCGGCTCACGGCGGCGCGGCTGGCGGCGCAGACGCATCTGCAAGTCCCGACCGTTTCCAAACTTCTCAAGCAGATGCACCGCCAGGCCCTGGTCGAATCGACCCGGGGCCTGCACGGCGGCTACCGCCTCGCACGACCCCCCAGCCAGATCTCGGCGGCACAGATCCTCGAAGCGCTCGAGGGCCCGGTGGCGCTGACCGAGTGCGCCAGCAGCGAAAATCACTGCTGCATCGAACAGACCTGCCTGGTCGGCCGCGGCTGGCAGCGGGTCAACCTGGCGATCCGCCGCTCGCTGCAGGAAGTGAGCCTGGCGGAGCTTGCGGGACTGTCGCCGGCCGCGCTCACTCCCGCCACGAGCCTGGGCGATTCCGAGCGCGCGCGTCCCCTGGAAGACGCCCGTACCGCTCGGCCCTCGCGCATGAGCACTCCATGAGCATTCCCAATCCAGACATCAACGCCCTCGTCGCCCGCAGCTACCGCCACGGCTTCGTGACCGACATTGAATCCGACACCGTGCCCCCGGGCCTGGATGAGGATGTCGTGCGGGCGATCTCGAGCAGGAAGCAAGAACCGCAGTTTTTGCTGGACTGGCGGCTCAAGGCGCTGCGGCATTGGCGCAAGATGCACGAGCCGCACTGGGCGCATCTGCGTTACCAGCCGATCGACTATGATGCGATCTCGTACTACTCCGCGCCGAAGGACAATAAAGACGGCCCCAAGAGTCTCGCTGACGTCGATCCGAAGCTGCTCGCGACGTATGAGAAACTCGGGGTGCCATTGCACGAGCGTGCACGCCTCGCCGGCGTCGCCGTGGATGCGGTGTTCGACAGCGTTTCGGTCGCGACAACATTCAAGGAGCGACTCGCCACCGCCGGCGTGATCTTCTGCCCATTCTCCGAGGCGGTGCAGAAACATCCGGAATTGATCGAGAAATATCTCGGCTCCGTGGTGCCGTACACCGACAATTTCTACGCCACGCTGAATTCCGCGGTGTTCTCCGACGGCTCCTTCGTCTACGTGCCGCCGGGCGTGCGCTGCCCGATGGAACTGTCGACCTACTTTCGCATCAATGCCGCCAAGACCGGTCAGTTCGAGCGCACGCTGATCATTGCCGACGCCGGCGCCTACGTGAGCTATCTTGAAGGCTGCACCGCCCCGATACGGGATGAGAATCAGCTGCACGCCGCCGTGGTCGAGCTGATCGCGCTCGATGACGCACAGATCAAATACTCCACCGTGCAAAATTGGTATCCGGGCGATGCGCAAGGCCGCGGTGGCATCTATAACTTCGTGACCAAGCGTGGCGAATGCCGCGGCCGTAATGCTCGGATTTCATGGACCCAGGTCGAGACCGGCTCGGCCATTACCTGGAAATACCCGAGCTGCATTCTGCGCGGCGAGAACTCGATCGGCGAGTTCTACTCGGTAGCCACCACCAACAACTATCAGCAGGCCGATACTGGCACCAAGATGATCCACATCGGCGCCAACACACGCAGCACGATCGTCTCGAAAGGTATCTCCGCGGGTCACGGCCAAAACGCCTATCGCGGCCTGGTTAAGATCCTGCCCTCGGCGAGCGGCGCGCGTAATTTCACCCAATGCGATTCGCTGCTGCTGGGTCCGAACTGCGGCGCGCACACCTTTCCGTACATAGAGGTGCGCAATCCGTCCGGCACGGTCGAGCATGAGGCAAGCACCTCGCGAATCAGCGAGGAGCAGCTGTTCTACTGCCTGCAGCGGGGCATTGATTCCGAGGATGCAATCAGCATGATCGTCAGCGGCTTCTGCCGCTCCGTGTTCAAGGAGCTGCCGATGGAGTTTGCCGTGGAAGCGCAGAACCTGCTGGCCGTGAGCCTGGAAGGAGCGGTCGGATGAGCAGCGCGAATACGCCGCAGAGCGTTACGCAGGGCACGCCCGCGCTGCTCGAGATTCGCGACTTGCACGTCAAGGTCGCCGGCCAGCTGGTGCTGCGCGGTGTAGCGCTGACGGTACGGGCCGGCGAAGTGCACGCCATCATGGGCCCGAACGGCTCGGGCAAGAGCACGCTGGCACACGTACTGGCCGGCCGGCCGGGCTACGAGATCATCCAGGGGACCGTGCTGTACGACGGCCGCGACCTCCTGGCGCTCGCGCCGGAGCAACGGGCTCGCGCCGGATTATTCTTGGGCTTTCAGTACCCGGTGGAGATTCCCGGCGTGAACAACGCCTACTTGCTCAAGGCCGCGCTCAATGCCGCGCGCCGCGAGCGCGGGCAAACCGAGCTCGACGCGTTCGAGTTCCTCGCGCTGGTGCGCTCGAAGATGAACCTGATGCAGATCGATGAGAGCTTTCTCGGCCGCGGGGTCAACGAGGGATTTTCCGGCGGCGAGAAGAAGCGCAACGAAATCCTGCAGATGTTGGTGCTCGAGCCGCGGCTGGCGCTGCTCGATGAGACCGACTCCGGCCTCGACATCGACGCCATGAAGATCGTCGCGAACGGCGTGAACTCGCTGCGCGCCGCCGAGCGCGCGATCATATTGGTCACGCACTACCAGCGGCTGCTCGATCACATCGTGCCGGACGCGGTCCACGTGCTGG
>JBIODE010000019.1:0-16634 GCA_044440325.1 Steroidobacterales bacterium | reverse complement strand
GTCCCTCGATGCTGTAGCCCGCCGCGCGAAATGCTGCGAGCGCGCCTTCTGGGCCCAGCAATTCATAGATCGGGCGCATTGCCAGGGTGGCGCGATTCTTCGCCAGTGCTTCCTCCGCGGCTGCCTGCCAGCCCTCAGCTGCGCGGGCGATGATGGCCTTGATGCGCGGTGATGCCGACAGCGCGCCGAGACATGCTTCACGCTGATTCGGATACGGCAGCTGGCGCAAACGCTCGACGTCGCCGACCGCCCAGGCACGCGCGCGCGCCTGCATGCTCGGAAGATCACTCTCCAGGCGTGCAATCGTGGTCTCGAGGCAGCTCACTTCCGCGCTCGGGGGCAGTTGCCCCACCTCCTTCAGTAGCCCCACGGGATCTTCAATCTTCAGTGACACCTTTTGCACCGGAATTCGCCGCCGCCGGGCAAGCCCAACCACCAGATCCTGGATATCGTTGCGCGAGGTCAGGCCCGAAGCATCGATGGCGTGCTGATACAGGCGCAATGCCGCAAAGGTCGGGCGCAGTTCTTCGATGCCGCCATCACGCGGGTCGAACTTGACCTTCAGCACGCTGAACCGGGCATACAGCGGCGGCGGCAACCAGTCTCTAAGATGCGAATGCTCAGGATTTTTCTGCGTACGCCGCCACTGCAGATACAGTCGGATGGCCGTAATCGGTCCAATTCCGGCGGACACCGCCGGCGCCGCCAGCAGTACCTGCTGCGACTGCGCCAGCGCGGACTCCACGGCGCCGGAACGCCAGGTCATTTTCTTCGGTAGGGGGTCGAGCGTGCCGAACAGCCACAGTACGTGATCGCCCTTGGACACCTTCCACAGTTGCGGACCGGCCCGCTCACCGACAACCTCGATCTCTTCGATGGCCGCGACCGGCGCGGCGGCCACCTCATGCGCCGCACCCGCCGCGAACGCACGCCCGCAAGCGGCCACCAGCACGACGAGCGCCGTGCGGCCGCAGAGATAGCGGCGACTATTTTCGTATCGGTTTAGAATGGACGCGCTTGCGTTTGGCACCAAATTATCCCGTCGGGCGTAGGGGGTGTGACGTGTCTAATTACACCGGTTCGCGTTTCTCGCGTCGCGAGGTCTTGCGCAGCAGTCTGCTCGCCGGCGCGGGCACCATGCTCGCGCATCCGCTGTTTGCAGCCGACTCGCCGCTGATTACCAAAAAGATTCCGTCCACAGGAGAAGCTATTCCTGTGATGGGCATCGGCACCAATTCGTTCCGTAATGCGAACTACGCCGAGTTGCGCGATGTGCTCAAGCGGATGCAAGAGCTCGGCGGATCGGTGATCGACACGGCCGCCAGCTACGGCGAAAGTGAAGGGGTTATCGGCCAGGCGCTCGCAGAGCTGGGCCAGCGCAGCAACGTCTTTCTTGCGACGAAATTCAACGCCGAGGGGGCCCCGCTGCCGAGGCCACCACCCGGCTTGGGGCCCCGGGGCGGGGCCGGTCCCGGTGGACCGGGCGGGCCCGGCGGGCCCGGCGGGCCAGGCGGACCAGGCGGTCCCGGCGGTCCCCCGCCCGGCGGTCCGCCGCCCCGCGACAATGTCTACGGGCAGGCAAGCTTTGATCGCTCGCTGATGCGCCTTAAGACCGACCACGTCGATCTCTTGCAGGCGCATTTCCTCGGCAGCGTCGAGCCATTGATGCCGCTGATGCTGGATTTGAAGAAAGCCGGCAAGACGCGCTACATCGGCATCACCGCGGTGGGGGTGTCGTTGCATCCACAACTGATCGAGCTCCTGCGCAAGTATCCGATCGATTTCGTACAGGTCGACTATTCACTGGCCAATCGTGAGGCGGCGATGAGCGTCTTCCCGGTTGCGCGCGAACGCAAGATCGCGGTCATGGTGGCGGTGCCGCTGGGGGGACGCTTCGGCTCGCTGCTCGATCAGACCAAGGGCCGCGAGCTACCGCGCTGGGCCGCTGATTTCGATGCGGGCAGCTGGAGCCAGTTCTTCCTGAAGTATGTGATTTCGCATCCGGCCGTGACCTGCGCCATACCGGGGTCCACGAAAGTTCAGCACCTAGAGGACAATCAGCTGGCCGGGCGCGGCCGCCTGCCGAACGCAGCGCAGCGAAAGAGGATGGAGGAGTTTTGGGACGGCAAGACCTGAGCATCCCGCCGGTCTAATTGCGATCCGGGTCAGGCTCGGGCCCTGGCGCGCATCGCCGCCGGGAGGGCCGCTTGCGCCGCACGGACGGCCTTCTTGGCAACCTTGGCGGCCTCCTTGGCCTCACGAAATGCCCTCTTCGTCGCCTTCCACTGCAGTTTGGCGGCACGCGCCGCCCGCTTGGCCGCGACCGCGCGAACTTGCGCGTGCCTCGCGGCCTTCAAGAAAGCTCGCGTAGAGGCTAAGGTTGCCATCGCAGACGGCTGTTTCTGCGGCACTTTCTTCAACGCTTTCTTTGCCTTTTTCATGACCTCGCCCGTACCGGCAACCCCCCGTTTCCCTGAATCTACCGCCTCGATATGTCAATTGCCTACGCGGCAATGGAGCGCCGGCTTATGGGCGCGTAGTCGGCTGCTCGCATTGAACTATTCTCCGGCCGGGACCGACTAAATGATCGAGTCGTCAATTACGGACCGAGGACGTCGGCCGAGCGTACGCCGCGTTCGTACTGCAGCTCACGGACGGGGGAGCCGCAGCACAGCGCAAATCGTGCGGCTTCGGCACGTGATATACCCTGGGTGCGCGCATAGCCGTCCAGTTCCTCGACCACGCATGAAGGCAGGCTGACATGGACATTCTTGATCTTTTCCTTCGGCGAAAGACGATGCATCACTTGTCCTCCCGAAAACCCAAAGTTCTGGAATCCCATCGAGGAGACTCCAGCCTCACACGAAAGTTTCACAGGAGTATGCTCCCGACCGTAGCGACCTCCAAGGAGGGCCCCATGAAAGTCCTGGCGGTATTGATAGCTCCCCTATTGTTGTCCGGCGCGGCGGTCGCTCAAACGCAGGGCAGCGCCGCGGCGGGGGCCGAGCCCGCCGTATGGCAGGTCCATGAGATCGATTTCGTGTATACGGGCTTCACGAGCACGTATTCCTGCGACGGCTTGGGTGAGAAGCTGCGCGCCCTGCTGCTGACCGCCGGCGCCAAGGCCGACGTCCGGGCCGATCCTTACGGTTGCAAGGCCTTCGGTAAACCGGACCGGTTCGCCCGGGTGCGCCTGCGCTTCTCAGCGCTCGCGCCCGCGCCGCCCGCAGCAGCGCCGACAGATACCTTGCCGGCGCAATGGCGTAATATCGTGATCGGATATAACCGGCCCTACACCATAGACTCCGGCGATTGCGAGTTGCTCGAGGATTTCAGATCCAAGGTGCTGACGGCGTTTGCGGTTCGAAACCTGCACGCGGCCGGCGGCTGCACACCGCATAATCCCGGCTCCGGCGCCGAGCAGATCAGCTTCGAGGCGCTCACCGCCGCCGCAGCGCACTAATCGCTGAGCGTCGTGCCGCGCGTCTCGATGTAGAACGGGGCCAGCAGCAGGCCGATCAACGGCACGAAGCCGACGTAGAACACCGCCTGGATCGCGACGCCGCGGGCCGCGGCGGCGCCGACCAGGAACGGCCCAGCCGCCGCGAGCACGCGGCCGATGTTGTAGCAAAAGCCTGCACCGGTGGCGCGCAGCCGGGTCGGGTACAGCTCCGGCAGGTAATACGTGAAAGCGCCGAAAACACCGAAGACCGCGAGCCCGAGAGGGAAGAACATGGCCATGCGCGTCTCGGCGGTCAGATCGAGCCCGAAGGTCAGGAGAATTGCCGCCGCCGAGGCGGCAAAGTAAATGATGAACATCGGCCGGCGGCCAAAGATTTTTGCCACCGGGATGGTCAGCAGCGTGCCGATCAGGCCGCCGAGGTTGAAGGCAAAGGTCGCACGCAGCTTCCAGCTCTCGATCAGCCCCTGCGTTGCCGACTCGCTCAAGTTCCGCGCCTGACCGGCGGTGCGAGCGAGCACTGTTGTAATCGTCGGGATGAACGCGTTGCAGCTCCACCAGCTGATCAGCGCGATCACCGTGACAAAAGTGCCCCCGATGGTGACGCGGCGAAACTTGGGCCCGAACAGCTCGGTGAGCTTGGCCTGTGCGGGCTTGCCCGCCCGCTGCCAGCGCTCCGGCTCGCGCACGAACAGCCGTGCAATGAAGGCCACCAGCGCCGGCGCGAGTCCGAATAGGAACACGTAGCGCCATGACACCTCCGGCGCCGCGGTGAACCAGACACCGGCGATCTCGTAGTTGACGAAGGTGGCGAGGAACAGACCCATCGGTGCCGCCGTGTACAGCAGCGCACCGGCCTCGACGCGGCGCCGCTCCGGCACGACCTCGGCCACCATGGCCGCGCCGGCGGCCCATTCACCGCCGATCCCGATGCTCGCGACCAGGCGGAAGGCCATCAGCACCCAGATGTTCGGCGCCGCGGCACAGGCGGCGGTACCGACGGCATACAGCAGCATCGTGAACATCAGCGTGCGCAGCCGTCCAACGCGATCGCAGATGCGGCCGAACAGCAGCCCACCGGCAGCCCAGCCGATCAGCAGCAGCGAGGTGAGCAGCCCGGTCCAATAGAGCGTGGCCGCGCGCGCCGCACCGGAGCCTGGCGCCAGATGCAGCAGCGCCGGCACACAGTTCGGCGCCACATAGTTGAAAAGCAGACTATCGAAAACATCAAAACCCCAGCCGAGCCAGGCCGCGAACAGCACGGTCCATTGATAGCGCGTGAGACCAAAAAAACCCATCGGGGAAGGATAAGCGCTCAATGGAGCAGGCGCACGCGCAGCAACAGACTGGTTGCGAGCAGCGTGAGAATCGTGGCGCGCATCCCCGAGATCGCGATGATCTCGAGCGCGCCGCTCGCCGCGAACAGTGGCTGGCCGCGCATCATCACCGCCGCGACAGCCGCCAAGACCGCGCCCGCAGGAATCGTCAGGTACATCGCGCCCCATAACTTGCGTTCCAGCGACCGCAGTCGCCGCGCCGGCGCCGTCGGGGGCTGCGGTGCGCGCCGCGCCCACACGATGATCGCGATCAGCACCGCGAGCAGCCCGAGTACGCTGCTGCCATGCTGCAGCCATCGGTACAGGCGCACTGCGTGCCCGCCCATCTCCGGTCCATAGTCCTGCAGTACCGGAAACATGCGCACACCGCGCGAATCCTCATGCGTGAAGGCATCCCAGAGCAAATGTGTGACGGCGCCGAGCACGATGGTGACACCGGCGTAGATCCAGGCGCGCCCGTCGCTCGGCCGCACCGGCGGGTGCGTTGTCTGCAGCTCCAGGTACTGCCGATCCGGCAGCACTTCGACGACTGCCGGTTTGACCAGCAGCTGCGTGAGCCAGTACGTGAGGAGTCCAACCGGCAGGCAGAAGCGCAGCAGCGCGCCGAGTCCGTGCGTTTCCACACGCGGCCAGAAGCCGGGCAGCAGCATGCCGAAGTCCGGCACCATGCTGCCGATGACCGCGGCCGAGAACAGATGCCACCGCGCCAGCGAGCGATACAGCGGCAATACGGCCGCGACGTGCGAGACCGTGAACGGCACCGGCCCGTCAGCCCGTCCACTCGCTGACGAAGCTGTCGCGCTCGGGACGGCGCACCGCCGCCGGCGCACCGTCGGCCAGTGACCCGACGTAGAGGAAGCCGAGACAGCGCTCATCTGCCCCGAAACCCAAGACTCGCGCGATCGCCGGATCATAGGCATTGTCGCCAGTCAGCCAGATGGCGCCATAGCCCTGCGAATAAAACGCATTGAGTAGATTCATGACCGCCGCACCGGCGGACAGCAGCTGCTCGATCTCCGGTACCTTGGCCGCCTGCAAGTGCGCGCCCACTGCGATCACCAGCGGCGCGGTCAGCGGCATGGTGCGCGCCTTGTCGATCTTGCCCGCCGGCGGCGGCGGCACCCGCGTGCGCATCTGCCGCACGAACAGCTCCGACAAGTGTGCGCGCGCCGCCCCGCGGATGAGCTTGAAACGCCAGGGCCGCAGTTGATTGTGATCGGGCGCGCGCAGCGCCGCGTCCAGGGCCATATCGATCTCCGGCTGCGACGGCCCCGGTGCGCGCAGGAACGGCACCGGCACCGAACGGCGCGACAGCAGGCACTCCAGAGAATTCATGCGCGATCGACCAATGCCAATACTTCCCGCGTCTTCTCGCGCATCAGCGCCTCATTGCCGCGCGACTCGACGTTCAAGCGCACCAGCGGTTCCGTGTTGGACCCGCGCAGATTGAAGCGCCATTGGTCGAACTCCATCGACAGCCCGTCGGTGAAATCGATCGAGCGCGCACGCGCCTGGTAGTTTTGCTGCGCGCGCTCGAGAACCGCGCGCGGATCGCTGATCGGACGATTGATCTCGCCGCTGGCCGGAAACAGCCTCTGGCGCTCCCCGACCAGCGCCGACAGCGGCTTGCCGAACTCGCACATCACCGCGAGCACCAGCAGCCATGGGATCATGCCGCTGTCGCAGTAGGCGAAATCGCGAAAATAGTGATGCGCGCTCATCTCGCCGCCGTAGACGGCATCCACCTCGCGCATCTTCTGCTTGATGAACGCGTGGCCGGACTTGCACATTACCGGCTCGCCGCCGCACTGGCGCACGATGTCGATCGTGTTCCAGGTCAGACGCGGATCGTGCACGATGCGCGCGCCGCGATTGCGCCGCAGGAAGCTCTCGGCCAGGAGGCCGACCAGGTAGTAGCCTTCGATGAAGGCGCCGCTCTCATCGAAGAAAAAACAGCGGTCATAGTCGCCGTCCCAGGCCAATCCCAGATCGGCGCCCGAGCGGTGGATCGCCTCGATGGTGCCGGCTCGGTTCTCCTCGAGCATCGGATTGGGCACGCCGTTCGGAAACGAACCATCCGGCTGATGATTGATCTTGACGAATTCGAACGGCAGATACGGTTCGAGCTGATCGATGATCAGGCCCGCGCCGCCGTTGCCGGCATTGACGACCACCTTTAGCGGCTTGAGGTCCGCGTCCTTCACGTAGCCGCGCAGGTGCTGCAGGTATTTCGCACCGGTGTCGAGCGGACTGGTGGTCCCGGCGCGCGGCGCGCGCGGCGGCAGCCGCCCGCTCTCGATCAGCGACTGCATGTCCTTGAGCCCGGTATCGGCGCTGATCGGACGGCTCTGTTCGCGCACGAATTTCATGCCGTTGTAGTCCGGCGGATTGTGGCTCGCCGTGACCATGATGCCGCCGTCGAGCTTTTCGGCGAAGGTCGCGAAGTACACGCCTTCGGTGCCGCACAGGCCGATGTCGGCAACGTCGACGCCTGAGTCGTTGAGGCCGCGCATCAGCGAGCGTGACAGCTCAGCGCTCGAACCGCGGATATCGCGCCCGACCGCAATGCGGCGGGGTTGCACGAAGGCCGCGTACGCCTGACCGATCTGATAGGCCAGTGCATCGTTCAGCTCATCCGGGATGCGTCCACGGATGTCATAGGCCTTGAAGCAGCTCAACTTTGTCATCGATTCCCCTGCACTACCCGCCCTGGGCTACATGTCCTGGGCTTATTTGGTGGTTCCCTCGCGGCCGTAGCGATCTTCGAAACGCACGATGTCGTCTTCGCCGAGATAGCCGCCGGATTGCACTTCAATGATGTGCAGCGGAATGCGCCCCGGATTCTCGATACGGTGGCGCACGCCTACCGGAATGTAGGTGGACTGATTTTCCTCGAGCAGGAAGACCTCCTCCCCGCGCGTAATGCGCGCCGTTCCCGACACCACCACCCAATGCTCGGCGCGGTGGTGATGCATCTGCAGCGACAACACGCCGCCGGGCCGCACGCACAGCCGTTTGACCTGGAAGCGCTCGCCCTTGTCGATGCTGTCGTAGCTGCCCCAGGGGCGGAACACCTCACGATGCAGTGAATGCTCGTAACGTCCCTCGGTCTTGAGCCGCGCGACCAGCTTCTTGACGTCCTGCACGCGATTCTTGGGCGCGACCAGAACCGCATCCTTGGTCTCGATCACGACATGCTCGGTGAGTCCGACGGCCGCGACCAGGCGGCTCTCCGCGTAGATGTAGCAATCGCTGGTGTCTTGCGCCAACACGTCGCCGCGCAGCACGTTACCCTGCGCGTCGGAGTCGCTCGCGGCATGCAACGCGGCCCAGGAGCCCACATCGCTCCAGCCCGCATCGAGCGGCACTACCACGGCATCGGTGGTCTTCTCCATGACCGCGTAGTCGATCGACTCGCTGCGGCAGGCGGCAAACGCACCCGCATCGACCCGTGTGAAATCAAGATCACGCACCGCGCCGGCGAAGCTTGCGCGGCACACCGAGGCGATCTCCGGCGCAAACTTCTCGAGCTCCTCGAGGTAGCGGCGCGCACGGAACAGGAACATGCCGCTATTCCAATAGTACTCGCCGGAGCTCACATACTGCTGCGCACGCGCGAACTCAGGCTTCTCGACGAACTCGGCGATGTGGTAGGCGCCACCGGTAAGCTTGCCGCGACGGATATAGCCGTAGCCGGTCTCCGGCGCGCTCGGCACGACGCCGAAGGTGACCAGCTGACCGTGCACGGCCGCGGCCGCAGCGATGGCGACCGCCTGCTGGAACGCAGTCAAATCGCGTATCACGTGATCGGCGGGCAGCACCAGCAGCAGCGAGTCGCCGGTATCGGCTGCCAGCGCAGCGTGCGCCGCGAGCGCGATGGCCGGAGCAGTATTGCGCGCGGCCGGTTCGAGCACGATTGCGCTCGGAGTGCAGCCGATCGAGCGCAGTTGCTCCGCCACCAGGAAGCGATGCGCGTCGTTGCACACCACCAGCGGTGCAGCCGCCTCGATACCGACCAGGCGGCGTACGGTCTCCTGCAGCATCGTGTAGCGCCCAGTGAGCGCCAGGAGCTGCTTGGGATAGAGCTCGCGCGACAGCGGCCAAAGCCGGGTACCGGCGCCGCCGGAGAGGATGACGGGAACTAACATGCTTGAATCCTGCCAGAAACACCGATCGGCGATGAAGGGCTATTCTGCGACGAGTGTACGGCCGCGACCGATCGCGATGTAGTCGACGCCCATGCGCGCGAGCAGTGGTGGATCGTACAGGTTGCGGCCGTCGAAAATGATCGGCTCGCGCAGCAGGGTCTTCAGGCGCTCGAAATCGGGGCTGCGAAACTCCTGCCACTCGGTCGCGATCAGCAGCGCATCCGCCCCGCTCGCGGCCTCATAGGCGTCCTTGCAGAAGGTCGCGCCGGCCTGCCGAGCGTAGATGTTACGGGCCTCCGGCATCGCGACCGGATCGTAGGCACGCACCGCGGCACCGTCGGCCAGCAGCGCGTCGATGATGACGCGGCTCGGCGCCTCGCGCATGTCGTCGGTATTGGGTTTGAACGCCAGGCCCCAGAGCGCGATCGTGCGGCCACGCAGCTCGCCCTTGAAATGACGCCGCAGCTTGCGCACCAGAACGCTCTTCTGGCGCTGATTGACCGCCTCGACCGCACGCAGCAGGGTGGCTTCGTGCCCGACTTCCTGTGCGGAGCGAATCAGCGCCTTGACGTCCTTCGGAAAGCAGGACCCTCCGTAGCCGGTGCCGGGATAAATGAAACTGTAGCCGATGCGCGGATCCGAGCCGATGCCGACGCGCACCTTTTCAATATCGGCGCCGACGCGCTCGGCCACCGCGGCAAGCTCATTCATGAAGCTGATCTTGGTCGCGAGCATCGCGTTGGCGGCATACTTGGTGAGTTCTGCCGAACGGATGTCCATGACCACCAGCCGGTCGTGGTTGCGCGTGAAGGGCTCATAGAGCGCCCGCATCAACTCGGTGGTGCGGGCATTGTCGGTGCCGACAACGACACGGTCGGGCTTCATGAAGTCGGCGATGGCCGCGCCTTCCTTCAGGAATTCGGGGTTCGACACCACATCGAATTCGACCTCCGCGCCTCGCGCCGCGAGCGACTGGCTGACTTGGGCGCGAACCTTGTCGGCGGTGCCGACGGGCACCGTCGACTTGGTGATCACGATCGCGTAGCGCCCGAGCTTCTCGCCGATCACGCGCGCCACCGCCAGCACATGCCGCAGATCGGCGGAGCCATCCTCGTCGGGCGGCGTACCAACCGCGATCAGCTGAAACAGCCCGTGCTCGACGCCGCGCGCACTATCCGTGGTGAACTCCATGCGGCCCGCATCGCGATTGCGGCGGATCAAGGCGTCGAGGCCGGGTTCGTGGATCGGCACCTCGCCTTGATTGAGTCGCTCGACCTTCGCGGCATCGACATCGACGCAAACCACATGATTGCCGGCTTCGGCCAGGCAGGCACCGGAAACGAGCCCGACGTAACCGGACCCGAAAATCGTCACTTTCATTGGTAAGGGATTGAAAAATTTAGAGAAGCGTCAGCCTAGCGGAAGCTCCAGCGGAAGGCAAAGACTCGTATCACCGAATTGTCACCGCGGCGCGACCGACCGGGTCACCGGCATTACGTAGCATGCTCGACACTGAGGGAGCCTCATGTCCATTAATTTCGAGCAGATAACGAAGCGCTACCACGGCGCTCCAGTCGTGAACGACGTCTCGCTGCAGATCGAGGCCGGCGAGTTTTTTGTCCTGCTCGGCCCCAGCGGCAGCGGCAAGAGCACACTGTTGCGCGTTGCCGCCGGACTCAGCGACATCGATCACGGGCGCATCTCCTTCCATGGCCGCGATGTCACGCATGTACGCGCGCGCGACCGCGGCGTCGGCCTCGTATTCCAGCACTATGCCCTCTTCCGCCACATGAGCGTCGGCGAGAATGTCGAATTCGCGCTGCGCGTGCGCGGCGTGAAGCGCCGCGAGCGCGCCCGTCGCCGCGACGAGTTGCTGCAGCTGGTCGCACTCGACGGCTACGAAACCCGCCTGCCGGGACAGCTGTCCGGCGGCCAGCAGCAGCGCATCGCCGTGGCGCGCGCGCTCGCGCACGAGCCGGCCGTATTGCTGCTCGATGAGCCCTTCGGCGCGCTCGATGCGAAGATCCGCGTGGAGCTGCGCGAAACGATCCGGCAGGTGCAGCGGCGCCTGGGAATGACAACGATTCTGGTCACGCACGACCAGGAGGAAGCCTTCGCCCTCGCCGATCGCATCGGCATCATGCACAACGGGCGGCTGCTAGAGACCGGACGCGCCGAGACGCTGTATCGACGTCCCGCGACGCGCTTTGTCGCCACTTTTCTCGGCGCCGCCAATCTCTTCCTGGGCGAGCTCTCGCCGCAGGGGCTGCGCCTCGGCAACCGCTTCCTCGCGAGCCGCGAGAGCCTCAAATCCAATGCCTCAGGCAACGAAGTGGTCACGGTGGTGCGGCCGGAAGACATTGAAATCAGCGACAGCGACGAGCGGCTGCGCAGCGCGCCGCTGGGAATCGCTTACGTACAATCGGTCGATTTTGCCGGCAGCCTCGAGCGCGTGCGCGTGCAGCTGCCGCGCGAGTCGGAAGTCCTGTCGGCCGTCGGCCGGGAGGAGGCCGCGCTGGGCGATGCGGCAAACGCGCCGCTGGTGCTGGTCGACGTGACCCGAACGAACAGCGAGCAGTCGCAGCTGCCGCTGACCCCGGGCAAGCGCATCACGCTCGGAATTCGGCGCTTTCATCTACTGCCGACGCCGATATCAAGCTTCCGCATCCTCAGCAGCGAAGCGGCGGTGATCGCCGCCTTGCGGCGCTCGCCCTTGCTGATCCAGCTGGTGCAGAGCATGCAAGCACGCGTCATCGAGGCGGCCGACGGCCAGGATCGCGATGCATCCTACACCGGCGTCAGCGTGATCCCCGGCGGCGACGACTCGATTGCACAGATCGCCAGCGCAGCGGCGAGCGGTGTGCGCCGCCTGCTGTGCATTCCGCCGCTCGCGAGCCTGCCGCGGCGCATCCTGATCCATTGCAACAGCGATGCGGCGCGCTCGGCAACCCTGGGGCTGCTGGCGAGCGTCATGCGCCATCTGCATGCCGAGGCCACCTTCGTCAGCGTGCAGAGTCCGTCGGCGCCGCGCTCGGAGGTCACCACTTCTTTTCGCCGCCTGCTCGATGCGCGCGCCGAGCTGCAGGAGGCGCACGGCCTGGATATCCGTACTGACGTGCAGATCGGCGACCTGCACAGCTGGGTCGCGAATATTGCCGGCGCTCCCGAGCCCGTCATGATCGTTCTGGGCCTGGACGGCACCCCCGATGAACTGCAGCGCATCCTGTCGCTGCAATTTCAGCCGCTGTTCTCCAGCGCCGGACGCTGTCCGGTACTGATCTCCTGTACCGGCATTGCGGCTGCGGCCGCGGAGACGGTACTCGAGCCGGCCGCGGCCGCGCGCTCGATTGGCGAACCGCTGGCTTGAGTCGCAGCGCCGGCTGCGTTGGCACAAGAAACTCAAAGGAATACTGACTCGATGAGCAATCACACGATCCACAGATTCGCCTCGATGCTGCTCGCGGCGCTCGTTACGTTCGGCCTCGGCGCACCGGCAGTGCGGGCCGCCGCACCGGAGCCGGTGACCATTCTGAATGTGTCCTACGACCCGACGCGCGAGCTGTACCTGGCCATCAACAAGGCCTTCGCGGCCGACTGGCTCGCCAAGACCGGCCAGACCGTCAGGATCCGCCAGAGTCACGGCGGTTCCGGCGCCCAGGCACGCTCGGTCATCGACGGCCTGGAAGCCGATGTCACGACCTTGGCGCTGGGCTGGGACGTTATCGCCCTCAACACCCAGGGCAAGTTGATCCCGGAAAACTGGGCCGCACGCCTGCCCGACAACAGCGCGCCCTACACCTCGACGATCGTCTTCCTGGTCCGCAAGGGCAACCCGAAGAACCTGCGCGACTGGGGCGACCTGGTGCGCCCCGGCGTGCAGGTCATCACGCCGAATCCCAAGACCTCCGGCGGTGCGCGCTGGAACTACCTCGCTGCCTGGGCCTGGGCCCTCAAGCAACCGGGTGGCAGCGCCGCGACGGCCGAAGCGTTCATCAAGAAGCTGTACGCCAATGTTCCGGTGCTCGATTCGGGCGCCCGCGGTGCCACCACGACGTTTGTCGAGCGCGGTATCGGCGATGTGCTGCTGGCGTGGGAAAATGAGGCGCTGCTCGCGAAGAAGCAGCTCGGCGCCGACCTTGACATCGTCGTGCCATCAATCAGCATTCTGGCCGAGCCGCCGGTGACGGTCGTAGACAAGGTGGTCGATCGGCGCGGCACGCGCAAGGTTGCCGAGGCCTATCTGAACTTCCTGTACACCAAGCAGGGCCAGGAAATCATTGCGCAGAATTTCTATCGCCCGCGCGATAAGGAAATCGCCGCCAAGTATGCCGCGCAGTTTCCTAAGGTTCCTCTGGTGACGATCGACGACACCTTCGGCGGCTGGGTCAAGGCACAGACCACGCACTTTGCCGATGGCGGTGTGTTCGATCGCATCTATGTGCATTGAAGCGTGAGCAGACGGCGCGCATGAGTACCCTCGCGCCTGAAGCTGGTGTACCGGCCCTGGCGCCCGCCAAGCGCCGCACGCGGCAATTCCGCGTGCTGCCGGGATTCGGCCTGACGATGGGCTATACGCTGACCTATCTGTCGTTGATCGTGCTGATCCCGCTGGCGGGCGTCTTCTGGCGTTCCGCCAGCTTAGGGCCCGAACGCTTCTGGCATGCGGTGACGGCCCCGCGCGTGCTGGCGTCGCTGCGTCTGAGCTTCGGTGCGGCGTTGATTGCGGCGTCCGTGGACGCCGTATTCGGCTTCATCATCGCCTGGGCGCTGACGCGGCAGCGCTTCCCCGGCCGCCGGTTCTTCGACGCCATCGTCGATCTGCCGTTCGCATTGCCGACTGCCGTCGCCGGTATCGCGCTCACGACGCTCTACAGCAGCCACGGCTGGATCGGACGGCTGCTCGAGCCGCTTGGCATCAAGGTTGCCTATACCCCGCTGGGCATCATCGTGGCGCTGATGTTTGTCGGCTTGCCGTTCATCGTGCGCACGTTGCAGCCGGTGCTGGCGGATCTGGACCGCGAACTCGAGCGCGCCGCGGAGACGCTGGGCGCATCGCGGCTGCAGACCTTCCGCTGGGTGGTGCTGCCGACAATCTGGCCCGCGCTGCTGACCGGCTGCGCACTGGCCTTCTCGCGCTCGGTCGGCGAATACGGGTCCGTGATCTTCATCGCCGGCAATCGGCCGATGGTGTCGGAAATCGCGCCCCTGCTCATCGTGACGAAGCTCGAGCAGTATCAATATGGGGAGGCTACTGCGATTGCGGTCACCATGCTGCTGCTGTCGTTCGCCATGATGCTGATCATCAATGGCTTGCAGCTCTGGGCGCAAAGGCGCCAGCGGGTGCGCGCATGAGACTCGCGCGTGTACCGGCCGGCATCGGCAGTCACTTACTGGTCGCGATTGCGCTGCTTTTTCTGGCGGTGCTGGTGGTGTTGCCGCTGGCGGTGGTGTTCATGGAAGCCCTGCGCCGGGGCCTGGGGGCCTATTTCACGGCGCTCGCGGATCCCGACACGCATTCAGCCATTTGGCTGACACTGCTGACCGCCGGCATCACGGTACCGCTGAACCTCATTTTCGGGATCGCTGCCGCGTGGGCCATCACCAAGTTCGACTTCCGCGGCAAGAACGCGCTGATCACGCTGATCGACCTGCCGTTCGCCATCTCCCCGGTGATATCCGGCCTGATCTACGTGCTGATCTTCGGTTTGCAGGGACTGCTGGGGCCTTGGCTTGCCGACCACAACATCCACATCATCTTCGCCGTTCCCGGCATCGTGCTGGCGACGATCTTCGTGACCTTCCCGTTTGTCGCACGCGAGCTAATCCCGTTGATGCAGACGCAGGGCACCGATGAAGAGCAAACCGCGCTATCGCTCGGCGCGAGCGGCTGGCAGACCTTCAGATTGGTCACGCTGCCGAACATTCGCTGGGGCCTGCTCTATGGCGTACTGCTCTGCAACGCCCGCGCCATGGGAGAATTCGGCGCTGTTTCCGTCGTCTCCGGTCACGTGACCGGATATACCAATACGATGCCGCTGCACATCCAGGTGCTGTACGACCAGTACAACCCCGTGGGGGCATTCGCGACCGCCTCGCTCCTGGCGCTGCTCGCGCTCGTGACGCTGATTGCCAAGGCGGTGCTCGAACGGCGCCATCCGGAGCTGCGATCCGGCATTGCGCGCCATCGGTGAAGCCCGGCCCGGCGCCGTCCGCGCTGGCAGCGGTCAGCCGGGAACGGTACGCTGCTCGCCTCTTGGACACACCTAAATCATCGGAATCAACCCAGATCGGCCTGGCATCGTGGCTCGGCGGCGGCAGTGTGTTCATCGTGCTCGTGGCGGTCGCAGCCATGGCCGTGGCCTGCACGGTATTACTCAACCGCCTGGTCCAGCAGCAGGCGCTGGTGCGCGCACAGCTCGCGGTCACCTCGGCGCGTGAACTCCTGCAGCGCACCGGCGAAGACGCTTTGAGCGACGCGCGCGCGCTCGGCGAGCGTCCGACGCTGCAACGGCTGATTGGAGCCGCGCCGGAGGGCGGCCTCGAAGCGTTCCTGCGCCGCTTTTGCGAGACTTCCGCCGCCGACGTCTGCGCCATCACGCGCGGCTGGACGGCGATCGCCAAGGCCGGTCCCGACGTTGACTGGAATGAAATCGCTACCGCAGCGCAGGAACAGGGCGAGCGCTTTCTGCTCTCGCCCAAGAACGGCAGCTCGCCCATCTGGGGCGGGGTGGCCAGCATCCCCGGCGCAGAGGATCTGCATGCCGTCGTGCTGAAGCTGGCGACCCCTGCGCTATTGAATGGCGTCGGCCGCGAGGTCGGCGCGCAATTGCAGCTGATCAATTTCGCCACCTATACCGCTCCGCCGACCGACCTGCTCACTCCGCTGCACTCGCAGACGCTCGCCAGCGGCCGCACCGCCGCGGGCAAGCTGCCGCAACTGGATGACTTCGCCGCGACCGTGGTGCTCGCGGCCTCGACCGGGGAGGTGATCGGGTTGCTCGATGCGCGCCTGAGCGGCGCGGAGTTCTCGGCCGCCGTGCGCAATTTCAACCACGTGCTGATCATTGCCGCGGCCATCGTGGCGGCGATCGCCGGGCTCGGCGGCGTGCTCTACGGTCGCTGGCTCGCGGGTCCGGTGGTCACGCTGCGGGACATTGCGCTGCGGATCGGTCGCGGCGATTTCTCCACCGCGATTCCGCCGGTGGCGCCGAAGGAGGTCGGTGCGCTCGCGCGCTCGATGGATGAAATGCGCCGCAATCTGGTCGACTTGACCGAGACCCTGCGGCGGCGCGAGGCCGAAGCGCAGGCGCTCCTGAGCGGTGTGGTCGAGGGCGTTTACGCCGTCGATGCCGAGCGGCGCATTCGTTACGCGAACCCCCAGGTGGCGAAGCTCCTCAACCTCCCCGAACGCGAGATCATCGGACAATTCTGCGGCGATGTGCTGCAGCCCAAGCTCACCAATGGCGAGCGCCCGTGCGAGCGCAACTGTCCGATCATGCTCGCACGGCTGTCGCCGCAGGCGAGCGCGCGCGAGACGCTGTGTCTGCGTGATGGCAGCACGCGCTCGACCAAAAACGTCAGCGCGTGCTGCCATAACGCAGACACAGCGTCTCGCGCGCGCTCGCCAGCGGCGACAGCCGTGCGAGCAAGATAGGACACTTTCGCTCGCACCGGCGCGCGCCAATGGTG
>JBIODE010000018.1:0-17034 GCA_044440325.1 Steroidobacterales bacterium | reverse complement strand
CGCTGGGCTCGTTCGGCTATTTCCCTTCGTATGCCTTGGGCGCCGTCGTTGCCGCGCAGCAGTGGGAGAGCCGGCGCGGCCACATCGCCGATCACGATGCACAGATAACGCCCGGCGAGTTTGGCGGCTTGTTCGAGTGGCTGCGCGAGCACGTATATGCCGTTGGCGCGAAGGTCACGGTCAACGAGCTGCTCAAGGCGGCCACGGGCCAGCCGCCGACCGCGGCCGCTTTCCTGCGCTATGTCGACGGCAAGTACCTGGAGGATGTGTGATGCCGCTCGAGTCGGCAACGGCGCGGCGTCTGGGCGCGCGGCTGCGCGGCCTGGTCGGACGCGCGATCGACGACTATCGAATGATCGAAGACGGCGATCGTGTCATGGTATGCCTGTCGGGTGGCAAGGACTCCTACACATTGCTCGATTTGTTGCTGTCGCTGCAGCGTAGCGCGCCGGCGCGCTTCGAGCTGCTCGCGGTCAACCTCGATCAGAAGCAGCCCGGATTTCCAATGCACGTGCTGCCGCAATACCTCGAATCGATCGGCGTGCCATATCGGGTCATCGAGCAGGATACCTATCGGGTCGTCAAGCGCGTGATTCCGGAAGGGCGCACCATGTGTTCGCTGTGCTCGCGGTTGCGGCGCGGCGCGCTCTATCGTTTCGCCGCCGAAAACGCCATCAGTAAGATCGCGCTCGGCCATCATCGCGATGATATCGTCGAGACGCTGTTCCTGAATCTGTTTCATGGCGGGCGGCTCAAGGCGATGGCGCCGAAGCTGCGCTCCGAGGACGGGCGCCACATCGTGATCCGGCCGCTGGCCTACGTAGCCGAGCGCGATATCGCACGCTACGCGCGCGCGCGCCGATTTCCGCTGATTCCGTGCAATCTCTGCGGCTCGCAGCCCAAGCTGCAGCGCAATGCCGTCAAGGCAATGCTGGCCGCGTGGGAGCGCGAGCATCCCGGCCGCGTCGAGTCGATCTTCTCGGCACTGCGTCACGTCGAGCCGGCGCACCTGGCCGATACACGCCAATTCGACTTTGCCGAGCTGCAAGCGCGCGTGCCGATGCCGGCATGACACAGCGGCCACTGCCGAATAGCTACTGGGTCTTGCCGGGGAGCTTGCTCGCGGGCGAGCACCCCGCCGGTCTGCATGAGTCGCAATTGCCGGCACGACTGAATCGATTGCTGACGGCCGGCATCGACTGCTTCTTTGACCTGACCGAGCCCGGCGAGTGGCCGGACTACTACGCATTGCTGCCGGGGCACGTCGAGTACCGGCGTAGCGCGATCGTCGATTGCGCAGTGCCGCGGGGCACGGCGCAGATGCGCACGATCCTGGCCGACATCCGGCATGCGCTCGAGGGCGGACGGCGCATCTATCTGCATTGTCGCGCCGGCATCGGCCGAACCGGGACGGTCGTCGGCTGCTATCTGGCCGAGCAAGGCCTCGACGGTCCGGCGGCGCTGGCGCAGCTCAACGAGTTGTGGCGCCAGAGCGCGCGCTCGAGCACCTGGCCGCAGGTTCCACAAACCCCTGAGCAGGAGCAATACATTCTGCGCTGGCGCCGCCACGATAAGCGCGCGCCGGCGCCGGTCGCATTCGCCAACCCGAGCGATCCGCCGGCGCGCGCGCGCGCCGTACTCCTGGGGCTGGCGGCAGCCGCGGCGCAGGCGGCGGCACCTCAGGACCGCGAGCACACCATCGCCCTGGCACTCGCGCCGGCGGATAGTCTGCTTGCCGCCGGCGCCTTCGAGGCCGCGCCGCAGGGCATGAGGAGCGATGCGGCAATGCTGCTGCGAATGGCGCCCGCGGTGCTGTACTTTCATGCGCCGGCGGTGGCGGCGATCGAACGAGCCGTCGACGCCGCGCGGATCGCCGGTGCCTCGCCGCTGCTGCTCGATTGCTGCCGGCTGCTCGCCGCGATGCTGCATGCGGCGCTGGGCGGCGCGAGCAAGTCGCAGGTGCTCTCGCCGAGCGCCTTCGGCAGCCATCCCCTGCAACGGCGCGTCGTGGCGCTGGCACGGTCGCGGCCACTCGAGCCCGCGCCCTTGAAAATTGAGGCGGATGCCATGCGCCTGCTCGCTGCCGCGCGCTGGGCAGTCGCGAGCGGCGCGGATTTCCGCGATGGGGCGCTGCGCGCGCGCCGCCTCGGCGGCGATGGCATGGTGCTCGCTGCAATCTATGGCCCGCTCGCCGGCGCGTACCATGGCCCTGCTGCCATTCCTACCGAATGGCTCGGGTCCTCGAAGGAACGCGCGCACGTCGAGGCCTTGGCCGATCGCCTGTTTCAGACCGGGACGACGGACAGGCACGGACGCTAAAATGTGCTGATGCGAACCAGCGACCCTGCCTCGACACCTCGCGGGGCGCGCCGGCGCCCGCGGCGCGACTATGCCTGGGCGCAGGCGGACGATGAGCAGCTGCTGCAAATGCGCATGTGCGATTTGCAATTGACCCTGCGGCGCTCGCCGCTTCTACCTCATGTCGATCGGCTCTACGACGAGCTCGGCCGGCGCGGCATCCGCTTTCGGCCGCACGTGTGGCTGGCGGAAGAATGGTTTTCGCCCGACGGAGTGCCCGGCATTGCGATACCGTTTTATCTGGCGCACCCGCGCTTGATGCGCCTGGAGCGCAAGATGACGCGCGAGGTCGAGGGCGGCAACGTCAATTGGCTCATGCGCATTCTGCGCCACGAAGCGGGGCACGCGATCGACACCGCCTACCGGTGGCGCCGGCGTGCGCAGTGGCGCGCAATCTTCGGCCCGGCTTCGCGGCCCTACCGCAGCCGCTATCGCGCCCGTCCAAGCAGCCGCCACCACGTCCAACACCTCGGCGACTGGTACGCCCAGAGCCACCCGACCGAGGACTTTGCCGAGACCTTCGCCGTCTGGCTGGCCCCGCGCTCCGGCTGGCGTCGCCGCTACGCCAACTGGCCGGCCCTGCGCAAGCTGCAGTTCGTGCAGCAGCTCGCCGCCGAGCTGGGCAGCCGGCGGCCACCGGTGCGCAGCCGCGATCGCATCGAGCCACTCGCGGCCAACACGCGCACCTTGGCGCAGCACTATCGCAGCAGGACGGCGCGCGTGCGTCGGCAGCGGCGCGGGTTGGCCGATCGATTGCTGCTCGGTGTCTTCAGCCGCCAGAGCAGCGCCCGCGCCGCTGGCGCCGGCACCTTGCTGCGCGCGCACAAGCGCGCGCTGCTCGCGACGCTGATGAGCGGCGCCGGCGTTGACCGCTATGTCGCGCATCAGCTCCTGCGCATGGCCATCGAGCGGTGCGACCGCCTGCGCCTGTCGGTGCGAGGCGAGCGGCGCGCGGCATTGCGCGCGGCGCGTGTGATGCTGGTGCGGCTGGCGCGCCTGTATCTGCGCAGTCAGAGCTTGCGGCTGCGCGTATGAAGAAACTGCGCATCCTTGTGGTCGTGCACACGAGCTTGCTGCCACCGGAGAGTCTCGAGGGCTACAGCGACAAGCAGATCGATGAGTGGCGGACGGAGTACGACGTCATCACCTGCCTGCGCAAGGCCGGGCACGAGGTCCGGGCGCTCGGTGTACTCGACTCGTTGACCGAGCTGCGCAGCGCGCTGCTGGATTGGAAGCCGGATGTCGTCTTCAATCTGCTGGAGGAATTCAACGGCATCGTCACCTACGATCAGCACGTCGTGGCATTTCTCGAGCTGATGCGCCAACCCTATACCGGCTGCAATCCGCGTGGGCTGCTGCTCTCGCGCGACAAGGTGCTGTGCAAGCAGTTGTTTTCGTTTCATCGCATACCGACGCCGCAATTTGCCGTGTTTCCGCGCGGACAGAAGTTCCGGCTGCCGCGGCGGCTGAAGCCGCCGCTGTTCGTCAAGTCGGCAACCGAAGACGCTTCGCTCGGTATTGCGCAGGCCTCGGTGGTCGAAGACCTGCAGCGTCTGCACGAGCGCGTGCAATTCATGCACGAGCAGATCGGCTCGGACGCGCTGGTTGAGGAATACATCGAGGGGCGCGAGCTGTATGTCGGGGTGCTCGGCAATGAACGTCTGAAGCGCCTGCCGGTGTGGGAGATGCAATTTGGCTCCTTGCCGGGATCATTGCCCGCGATCGCCACGCGTAAAGTCAAATGGGACCGCAACTATCAGCACAAGTACGGCATCACGACCCGCGAGGCCAAGGAGCTGCCGCCGGCGGTGCTGCAGCAGCTCGATCGCCTCTCGCGCCGCATCTATCGCTCGCTGCACCTGTCCGGGTACGCGCGCATCGACTTTCGCGTGCGCGCGGACGGCGGCGTATTCGTGCTCGAGGCGAACGCGAATCCCAACCTCACCCGCGATGAGGACTTCGCCGAGTCAGCGCGCGCCGCGGGGATCGGCTACAGCGATCTGCTCGAGCGCATCCTTACGCTCGGCCGCAGCTATCGCGTGGCTTGGCGCGACTCGGGCGCTTGAATGCACCGCGGATAGGAGTTTGCAGCGATGATCGATCCCTTGGGCAGTTCACAGGCATTGATAGGCAGCGCGCAGGTCCTGATCGTCGGCGATGTGGTGCGTCTGGCGGTGGCGCCGGTATTCCTGCTGTCCGGCGTCGGCGTGATGCTGACGGTACTGACCAACCGCCTGGCACGCGCGGTCGATCGTGCCAGGCTGATCGAGGCGCGCGAGCACTCCGCGCCGGAGAATGAGCTGGCGGAAATGCGCGCTACTCTCGCGGTGATCGCGCGTCGCGCAAGCCTGCTCAGCTACGCCATCACGCTATCGACCATATGCGCGCTTTTGGTATCGCTGGTCGTCGTGACGCTGTTTCTCGGTGCATTTTTCAAATTTGACATCTCGTTGGCGGTCGCGACGCTGTTCATCGTGGCGATGCTGAGCTTCATCGCCGGCCTGCTGTTGTTCTTGCGCGAGATCTTCCTCGCCACCCGCGCGCTGCGCTTTGGCTTCACACGCAGGCCGCGCGGCGCGTGAGCGCGCCCTAGTAGCACTCCCCGCCCTTTGCTGCCAGAGCGGCAGAGTTCTTGCACGGTTCTCGCTGCATCTGAAATAGTGACGAGAGTATCTATAATTTTTGGGCCACGGACTCAATTGAATTCGTGGCATTGCCGATCAACTGCAGGAAGCCAGTTATGCAGCAATCCGACAGCAGTACCGGTGTGGTGACGGTCGCGAGCCTGCGCGAGTATTTTCGCGACGCATTGCAGGACGCGCTGGCGCACCAGCACATCGACGTCGCCGATCAGACTGAGCACTATGTCGTCAATCTTCTGACGCTGTTTGCGCGCTCGGAGCAGCTCTACGAGCAGGGCCCGGACGGCTTGCGCCTGAAGCCGCTGGTGCAAATGCTCGCTGAAGCGCTCGAGGCGCCCAATCCGCAGCAGCGCGAGCGCGGGCTGCAGCGCCTGGGCGATGTGTCGCTGTTCATCGCCGGTTGCTTCGCGCACAGCTTCGCGCGCAAGCTCATCGACATCGACTACCACATCGCCATGGGCGGACGCGCCTACGGGGCGCTGGCCTGCGCGCTCGAACGCAGCCGCCAGCGTGTGCTCGGGCGCGTGTTCTCCGAACTGGCCGAGAAGTTTTTGCCACTGGTTGATGCCCTTGGCGAAATCGCCGACTCCGGGCATCGCTACTCGGAATGCGACGTGCTGCGCCTGTACGAGATCTGGCTCAAGACCGGGAGCGCGCGCGCGCGCGCGCTGCTGCTTCAGCTCGGCATCGACGCTACGCCGGTCGCATTGGTGCCGCAGTAGCCATGGTGCTGCGGCAGCTGCAGGATCTGCTGACGGGCATTTACGATCTGCCGATGATCTACGACGTGTCCGATTTTCTGTTTACCGACCGCCGACAGCTGCCGCCCGCGGCGCGGGCATCGGACACCGATGAGCAGCTGCTGGTGGTCGATGAGGGCGACGCCGCCTCGGTCGGCCTCTATCTCGATGCACAACTGCTGCAGCGACTGGACGCCGCCAATCCCCTCGATGCGCTCAATACCGCCAATCTGGCCGATTATTGGACCGCGTTGGAGGGCGTCAGTCATTTCCTGTATCTGGCATGGAACGCCGGCCACGATCGCCCGGTGTCGCTGCTCGAGCTGGAAATGCAGGCGGAAGTCGACAAGTACATCGCCAGCTTCTGGCTGCTGCAGGCGCAGGATCCGGAGCGCTTCCCCGCCGAGCTGCATCGGTTGCTGTTCGAGCGCGCGCACGTCGACGATCGCCTGGCCGGCGCTCGCCGCTGCCTGTATCTGGAGGCCAACCACTATGCCGCGCGGTTCTGCCGGCGACTGGAACGGGAGCTGCGGCCGCTGGCGGCGCGTTCGCGCGCCAAGGCGCTGGTCGAGCTGAGGCGTTTCTATCGTTTGAGCCGCGAGCGCAAGGTCTCGCACATTCAGCGCTGCGCGTGACGGCTTGGCGCTGCGCATAAGGGCACGGCGTAGCGCCTGAGCGCTGCTACTCGTCTTCCGGCTTCTGCTTTTTCGCGGCCTCGACCTGCCGTTGCAGGCGAATCCATTCCGACAGCTTGCGCAAATCGGTGGGCTTCTTGGCCTCGCGCGGCGCCGCGGACGGTCCGGCGTCATAGGGGTTGTACCCCAACACGCCGACCTTCTTCGCGCGCACCGTGAGGCCGCGCAGCTTCTGCGATACCGTCCGCTCGAGCGAGAGTTCGACGCTCTCGCCGGCTTCCTTCGCATCAGATTGTCCCGCTGGGGTTTTGGTCTTGCTCACCATTGCATCTACTCAAGTCCAAGCGCGGCTCGGGCGCGCAGCAGGCCGAGAGCGCTCTTGCCATCGCTGATGTCACCGCCGAGCGCACGATTGCAAGCCTCGTCGAGATCGACCCAGTGAACCTCGATCAGTTCAGCCGCCTCATGCGCCATTTTGACCGAATCCAGGCCCTGTACCATGAACAAATGCACTATTTCGGTGAAAACCCCGGGCGATGCAACATAATTTCCCAGGGATCGCCATTTTGCGCCGCGCGTGCCGGCTTCCTCGATCAGCTCCCGCTGCGCGGTCTGCAGCGGGGTCTCTCCCGGCTCGACCTTTCCGGCGGGCAGTTCCCAGATCCAGCCGTTGGCAGCGTGACGGAATTGGCGGATCAGGCACACGCGGCGCTGGGCATCGACGGCGATCGTCGCGGCACCATCGGCGAGCCGGATAATCTCGAGATCGACGACGTGGTCGTTCGGCAGCCGTACGGTCTCAACGTTTACAGTGATGATCCGTCCGCGAAAGACGTTTTTGATATTTTCAACACCCATGCCGGCCAAGCGTAACGGTTGCCCCGCACCCCGACAATTGATTCTCGTCACCGGCGCGCCCGCCAGCGGCAAGAGCACACTCGTCGCCCGCCTCGCGGCCGACTACGGCTGGTGCTGCTGCTGCAAGGACGAGATCAAGGAGCTGCTGCTGGACAACCTCGGTGCGCCCGCCGATGCGCACGGCTCGCGGCGCCTGAGCGATGCCAGTTTCGCGCTGATGTTCATGTTCGCGGACCGCCTGTTGCGGGCGCTGCCGACACTGCTGCTCGAAGGGAATTTCCGCCCCGGCGAGCACGAGGCGCCGCTGCAGCAGCTGTGTGCCGCCGGGCGCTGCGTCAGCCTGCAGCTGCTGTGCGTGGCCGATCCGGCGCTGCGCCAGGCGCGCCTGCGCGCACGCGCTTCCGATCCCTCGCGCCATAGCGGCCATGGCGATCACTTTCTCGACGCGCCGTCGGCCGGCGACAACCCGGCTGCGTCGGGCTACCTGGCGCTGCCCGGGGCGCGGCTGCAGTTTGACGGTGGTACCGGCTTCGACGGCGCCTATGCGCAATTGCGGCGGCAACTGGAGCACTGGCTGTCGAGCGGCTCGACGTCGGCGTAACGCTGCCAGTATATTCCCGAGCCGATGCCTGCCGTCTCCCCTCTGGATACTCTCAACACCGCGCAGCGCCGAGCGGCCACCTATGGCGAGAGCAAGGGCGCGGGCGAGAAGGGCTGGCGCGCCGGGCCGCTATTGGTCATCGCCGGCGCCGGCACCGGCAAGACCACCACGATCGCGCACCGCGTCGCGCAGCTGGTGCTTCACGGCGTCGATCCGGCACGCATTCTGCTCCTGACGTTCACGCGTCGCGCCGCCCAGGAGATGCGGCGGCGCGCGCACGACATCGTGCGCCAGGCGCTCGACGATCAGCTCGGCAACAAGGCGCAGGCGGTGCTGCAGCGGCTGATTTGGGCCGGCACTTTTCATTCGATCGGCAATCGGCTGCTGCGCCACTACGCCAGCCATCTGCGCCTCGAACCGAGTTTCAGCGTGCTCGATCGCGGCGATTCAGCCGATCTGCTCGACGACATCCGCCAGCAACAGGGCCTGGCCGCGAAGGATCAGCGCTTTCCGCGCAAGGACACCTGCCTCGCGATCTATTCGTGGCGTGTGAATACGCAAAAGAGCCTCACCGAGACCCTGGAGCTGCAGTTTCCCTGGTGCAAGAGCTGGGAAGAGGAGTTGAAGAAACTGTTCCGCGGCTATGTCGAGCGCAAGCAACGCTACGCCATGCTCGACTACGACGATCTATTATTGTATTGGCATGCCATGATGGGCGAGCCGCGGCTCGCCGCGCACGTGAGCGGCAATTTCGATCATCTGCTGGTCGACGAATACCAGGACACCAATCGCCTGCAGGGCGATATCGTGCATGCGCTCAAGCCCGACGGCGCCGGCGTCACCGTGGTCGGCGACGACGCACAGTCGATCTATTCGTTCCGGGCCGCGGCGGTCGAAAACATTCTGCAGTTTCCCGATCGCTTCGAGCCGAAGGCCGAGATTGTCACGCTGGCGCAGAACTACCGCTCGACGCAGCAGGTGCTGGATGCCGCCAATGCGCTGATGGCCGAAGCCACGCGCGCGCACCGCAAGCATCTGCTGTCGATCCGCGGTCAGGGACAGCGACCCGCGTACGTCACGACGGATGACCTGCAATCGCAGGCCGAATACGTGTGCGGGCAAATTCTCAAACGGCGCGAGGCCGCCGTGCCGCTCAAGTCGCAGGCGGTGTTGTTTCGCAATGCCAGCGCCAGCGATGTGCTCGAAGTCGAGCTCGCGCGCCGCAAAATCCCGTTCGTGAAATATGGGGGGTTGAAGTTTCTCGAGGCGGCACACGTCAAGGATATGCTCGCGGTGCTGCGGTGGGCCGACAATCTGCGCAATACCGTGGCGGCCTTCCGCGTGCTGCAGTTGCTGCCGGGCATGGGTCCGGCCAATGCGCGCAAGTGCGTCGAGCTGCTCGAACAGCACCGCGGCGCCGTCGCGGCGCTCGCGCAGTGGCCGGCCCCGCAGGCGCTGGCGCCCGACTACGCGCGGCTGCAGACGCTGATGCGCACTCTGGCCGATCCGCAGCGGCCTTGGCCCGGCCAGGTCCGGCTGGTACGCGACTGGTACCGGCCGCACCTGGAGCGCAGCTACGAGCACGTGCACACGCGCATCGGCGATCTTGACCAGCTCGAGCAACTGGCGGGCGGCTACCCCTCGCGCGAGCGCTTCATCACCGAGCTCACGCTCGATCCGCCCCATGCCACCAGCGATCTGTCGGGTGCACCATTGCTGGACGAGGACTATCTCGTGCTCTCGACCGTACATTCGGCCAAGGGCATGGAGTGGGACACGGTCTACCTGCTCAATGTCGTCGACGGCAGCTTTCCCTCGGAGTTCGCGACCGGCCGCAGCGAGCTGATCGAGGAGGAGCGCCGACTGCTGTACGTCGCGATGACGCGCGCGCGCAACGAGCTGCAATTATGCGTGCCGCTGAAGTTTCCGCTGGCGCAGCAGCCGCGTTCCGGCGACGGTCACGTCTACGGCGGCCGCAGCCGTTTCATCACCGACAAGGTTCTCAAGTGCATGGAGCAGGCTGCATTTCACGGCGCCAGCTTGACCGAAGCCGTCGCGCTGGACGATGCACGCGCCGCGACCCTCGACATCGGTGCGCGGCTCAAGGACATGTGGTGAGGCCATCGTCCACCATCGTCCACCATCGTCCACTAACGGCGATAGGGGCCGCCGTTGGTGCGCGGCCGCTGCGGCCGCTCCTGGGCCTCGTTGACGCGCAGCGGCCGGCCCCCCATCGCGAAGCCGTTGAGGGCTGCAATCGCCGCTTGCGCTTCGCTGCCGGTCATGTCCACGAAGCCGAATCCGCGCGGCTTGCCGCTCTCGCGGTCGTTGATCAGTTTCACCGAATCGACCCTGCCATGACGCTCAAACAGCGCGCGCACGTCCTGCTCGGTCGCGTTGAAGGGAAGATTGCCGACGTAGATGATCGTCACCGAGCAATGCTACCGCGCGCTTCGCGTCGAAGTAAACGGCGCTGGCACCGCTGCAAGTTCGGGGCAGCGGCGGCCCTTCTTTAGGGTTCGAGGTAGGCGTAGCCGTTGAGCTCATTCTCATAGAAGCGCTTGAGGCCCTGGGATTCGGCCACCGTCAGGCGCCCTTCGCGCACCGCGCGCTCGCAGTCGCGGGCCAGTGCCGGCGCGAGCTCGGCGACATCGTATTCCATGTACTCGAGCACCCGATTCGCGGTATCGCCCTTGACGATCTCCTCGATCCACCAGCCACCTTCATCGTGCAGGCGGATGTGCACGACGTGGGTGTCGCCGAATAGATTGTGCAGATCGCCGAGAGTTTCCTGGTACGCCCCGACCAGGAATGCGCCGAGGTAGTACTCCTGACCCTCAATCAGCTCATGCACCTCCAGGGTGCGCTTGACGTCGCGCGGACCGACGAAGCGGTCGATCTTTCCGTCTGAGTCGCAGGTGATATCCGCGAGCACCGCCTTGCGCATGGGGCGCTGCTCGAGCCGGTGGATCGGCAGGATCGGAAACAGCTGGTCGATCGCCCAGCTGTCGGGCAGGGACTGGAAAATGGAGAAATTGCAGAAGTAGGTGTCCGATAGCACGTTCTCGAGGTCTTCGAGCTCCTCGGGAAACTGGTCAAGCCGGCGACAGACATCGCGGACACGCGCACAGGTCGCCCAGTAGAGCCTCTCGGTCAGACCGCGGAATTCCAGCGACAGGAGCCCCAGGTTGAACATCTGCAACGCCTGGTCGCGCGCCGTCAGCGCATCATGGTAGCACTCGACCAGGCGGCGCTCGTCGACGGCGCGATAGGCATCCAGCAGGTCGCGGACCGGCTGCGGAAGCGGCGGGTGGCCGCCGTTGCGATCGGCTTCCTGGCTGCTGATGTTAAAGCGGTCGAGCGCCGAGCGCCCGAGCACGTTGAACACAAGCACGCTGTGGTGGGCGGCGATGGCACGGCCGGACTCGCTGATGATCAGTGGGTGCGGGATGCTGCGCGCATTGCAGACGCTGCCGATGCGATACACCACATCGCTCGCATATTCGTTGAGAGTGTAGTTGGTCGAGGAAGAGAAGTTCGTTCCGCTGCCGTCGTAGTCGATCCCCAAGCCGCCGCCGACGTCGATGTACTCCAGCCCGGCACCCATGATCTTGAGCTCAGCATACACGTGCGCGAGCTCATTGATCGCCTCCTTGATGCGGCGGATATCCTGCAGCTGGCTGCCGGGGTGGCAGTGCACGAGCTTGAGGCAGTCGAGCATATCGAGTGCGCGCAGCGTCGCGACCATTTCCAGGATTTCGGTAATAAACAGGCCGAACTTCGATTTTTCGCCCGCGGATTCACGCCAGCGGCCGGACCCCTCGCTGGCAAGCTTCACGCGCACGCCGAGCTTCGGCCGCACGCCGTAGGTCTGCGCGTGGCGCAGCACCAGCTCGAGCTCGGCGAAGTTTTCGATCACCGGCACGATCGAGCGCCCGAGCTTGGTCGCGAGAATCACCGCCTCGATGTAGCTCGAGTCCTTGAAGCCATTGCAGATGATGATGCGCTCGGGGGAGGCTTCGGTCATCGCCATCACCGCGAGCAGCTCGGGCTTGGAGCCGACCTCGAGGCCGAAGCCGAATTCGCGGCCGTAACGGAACACCTCCTCGACCACGAGGCGCTGCTGATTGACCTTGATCGGGAACACCGCGGTGTAGCGGTTGCGGTAGTCGTTTTCCGCGATCGCCTGCGCGAAGGCCCCATGCAGGTGGCGCAGGCGGTGCGCAAGGATGTCCGAGAAGCGAATGACGACCGGAGCCGTCAGATCGCGCTCCTGCAGCCCCTGCACCACATCGTACAGATCGATGGCATGCGCCGAGGTCGTGTCAGGGCGCACCACCACATGGCCGGCGTCGTTGATCGAGAAGTAACCGGAACCCCACGCCGGCACGTTATAGAGTTCGAGCGCGTCTTCGATGCTCCAGCCCTGTCCGACCAGATCGCGCCGTGCCGTCTGCTGTGGTCCCACCGTATTCGGCCCCGCTAGTTGTAGAGCTGTTGCTCCACGGCACGATAACAAAACACCGTGACAAGTAAATCGCGCGGGCGCAGTTTCTTCGGGCGGTGCGGGCTGCTTTTTTCGCCCGGAAGCTCCCGCCGCCGGCGCTTGCCGCTACAATTCGGGGATCGGAAACTCTCCGGCGGGCGAGCATGGCCATAGATTTCTACTGGGGAAGCGCAAGCCCCTACTGCTGGCGCGTGGCGCTGGCGCTCGAATATAAAGGGCTCGCCTACAACAGCCACTTGTTGCAATTCGATCGTCAGGAGCATAAGGCGCCCCAGATTCTGGCGATGAACTTTCGCGGCAAGCTGCCGGTGCTGCGCGACGGCGATTACGTGGTGTTCGAGTCGCTGGCGATTCTCTATTACCTTGATCAGAAGTATCCGCAGAAGCCGATTTTTGGCCGCAGTCCTGAAGAGGCCGGCGTGATCATGCGCGTGATCTGCGAATATCAGGCATACGCGGAGCCGTACGTGCAGAAAATCGTCGAGGCGGTGCTGATTCGGCGTGAGCACAGCTTCGGCGAGACGATTCACGATGCCATGCACCATGTGGCCGGCGAAGCACGTACCATTGAGCGCCGGCTGGCCCAGTCCGATTGGGTCGTGGGCGAGAGTTTCTCTGCAGCGGATATGGTGATCTACCCCGACATACGCCTGCTGCTGCGCGCGCTCACCCGTCCCGAGGCACACGAGCTCGCTGCACGCTTTTTGCCCGTAGAGGTCAATTACCCGGCGATCGGTCGCTGGCTCGAGCGTGTCGCGGCGACGCCGGGGCACGCACGCACGTGGCCGCCGCACTGGCACACCGGCTGACGCGCGCGTCAGACCGCTGGCAGCTGCGCAGAGCGGTTGTTAACCTTCGCACCCGGTCGATAGCGGAAGCATCATGAGCAATCACAAGGTATACGTCGAGTTTTCAGGGCGCATCGTATTTGTCGGCTTTGGCAGCATCGGCCAGGGTGTGCTGCCGCTGATTCTGCGCCACATCGGCATCCCGGCCGAGCGCATCAGCATCGTCACGGCCGACGAACTCGGCCGCGAAGAGGCAACGCGCTACGGCATCAAGTTCGTCAAGCAGACGCTCACGCGCGAGAACTTCCGCCGCACGCTCGAGCCGCTGCTCGGCCGCGGCGATTTCTTGTTGAACGTGTCGGTGGACGTCTCGAGCCTGGCGCTGATCCGCTACTGCTGGGAACGCGGCGCGATGTATCTGGATACCTGCATCGAACCCTGGCCCGGCGGCTATACCGATCCGACGATTCCGGCGGCGCGCCGCACCAACTACGCGCTGCGCGAGGAGGCGCTCGGATTGCGCAGCGGCAGCACGCGCGCACCCACGGCAGTGCTCACGCACGGCGCCAATCCGGGTCTGGTGTCGCACCTGGTCAAGCAGGCGCTGCTCAATATCGCCGCCGACACCGGCGTCGCGGCCGAGGGGCCCAGGAGTCGCGCCGACTGGGCCGACCTGGCGCAGCGGCTCGGCGTGAAGGTCATTCACATTGCCGAACGTGACACGCAGGTTTCAGCGATTCCAAAGGAGCCGAATGAGTTCGTGAACACCTGGTCGGTCGACGGCTTCGTGTCCGAGGGATCGCAGCCCGCCGAACTCGGCTGGGGCACGCACGAGCGCATGTTTCCGCGCGACGGCCGCCGCTACGACTTCGGCAGCGGTTGCGCGATCTACCTGCAGCAGCCGGGTGTCGCGACGCGGGTGCGCACCTGGACCCCGCTCGCCGGTCCGTTTCATGGCTTTCTGATCACGCATGGCGAGTCGATCTCGATCTCCGACTACTACACCGCGCGCAAGGACTCACAGGTGCTCTACCGTCCGACAGTGCACTATGCCTACCACCCCGCCGATGCTGCCGTGTTGTCGGTGCACGAGTTCTGCGGCCGCAACTACCACATCCAGGACCGCAAGCGCATCCTGATGGACGACATCACCAAGGGGATCGATGAGCTCGGGGTGCTGCTCGCCGGCCACAAGAAGAACGCCTACTGGATAGGCTCGCAGCTGTCGGTCGAGGAGGCGCGCAAGCTGGTCCCCTACAACAACGCCACCAGCCTGCAGGTGACAGTCGCTGTGCTGGCCGGGCTGATCTGGGCCATGGAAAATCCGAATAACGGTATCACCGAGCCCGATGAGATGGATTTTCGCCGCAGTCTGGATATCTGCCTGCCGTATCTGGGGCCGGTTGCGGGCCACTACAGTGACTGGACGCCGCTGACCGACCGGGAACGACTCTTCCCCGAGGACCTCGACACCAGCGACCCGTGGCAGTTCAAGAACGTGCGCGTGAGCTGATGTCTAGCGGTATTCGATCGCGACGATGCTGTAGCGCTGCGTCTGTGGACCGATCGGCACAGTGATCTCGGCGTCGAGCCGCTTACCCAGTAGCGCTCGCGCCAGCGGCGCATCCATGCTGACGTAATCCGGCGCCATATCGAATTCGTCGGGACCGACGATCCGATAGGTCACGCGCTTGCCGCCGTCGTCCTCCAGGGTGACGCGCGCACCGAAATAAACGCAGCCGTGATCGGCCGGCGATTGCTCCACGACGACCATGCCGTCGAGACGTCCGCGCAGGTAGCGGACGCGGCGGTCAATCTCGCGCAGCCGCTTCTTGCCGTAGGTGTACTCGGCATTTTCGGAGCGGTCGCCCTGCGCAGCGGCGGCCGCCACGGCTTGCGTGACCTGCGGGCGCTCGGTGCGCCACAGCTGCTCGAGCTCGGCCCGCAGCCGCTGTGCGCCTTGGGGTGTGATGTATTTCGAGGCCTGCGGTGCCGGTGGTCGATAACGTCCCATTTTTCTCCTTACGCTGCATTGCGACCCGAGAATATGCTCGATGATCTGTGCAGCCGTTCACAGCCGGGCATCGCCGTAAGCGCCTAGGCTGATACCATGAGTAGCAAATATTTTGCTCATTTTATCGCGGCGGCGGACACGGTCAGCGACGGGGCCGAGTGGAGCGGCGTGCTGGAAGTGACGCGGCCGCTGCGCGCAACGGCCGAGTTGCGGGAGTTGTCGCTGCTGCTGGCTCGAAGTTTCGATGTCGAGCCCGAGCGCATACTCGTCCTCGACTGGTCGCGTCTGCACTGATAGGGCCACCTTGAAGGCATCCCCTGGGGCGGACGGGCGCTGATACGCGCCGATCCGCCTGCTAACTCCCCCGACCCCCTGGTCGGGGTTTTTTTTTGTTCTGCACCGGAAGGTCTTGAATTGACTCGCCGTCGCCGCCATGTCGACCGGGCGAAACCTTCTGGGAGAGGCGCATGCGTTCGCTCAAATACAGTGTTATCGGGGTCGTCGTCCTGCTGCTCACCGGCTGCGGCTACAACCGCATTCAAAGCCAGGACGAGGCGGTGAAGGCAGCCTGGTCTGAAGTCGTCAACCAGTATCAGCGGCGCGCCGATCTGGTGCCGAATCTCGTCAATACCGTCAAGGGCTTTGCGAGCCAGGAGCAGAAAGTGCTACTCGGTGTGACCGAGGCACGCGCGCGCGTTGGCTCGATTCAGGCGACGCCGGAGCTCGTGAACGATCCGCAAGCCTTCGCCAAATTCCAGCAGGCGCAGGGCCAGCTGTCGCAGGCGCTCAAGAGCCTGCTGGTCGTCAGCGAGCGCTACCCTGAGCTGAAGTCCGACGCGAATTTCCGCGATCTGCAGGCGCAGCTCGAGGGCACCGAGAACAGGATCGCGGTCGCGCGCAATCGCTACATCGACGCCGTGCGCGAATACAACGTGCTGATCCGCTCGTTCCCGACCAACCTGACTGCGAAGATGTTCAGCTACCCCGTGAAGCAGAACTTCACCGTCGAGAATGAGGCGGCCATCTCGCGGCCGCCGACGGTGGATTTTGGCGCCGGCGCAGGTAACGGCGCCGCTACCCCGTCCGGCGCCGCGGCCCCGCCTGCCCAGTAGCGGCGCGATTTCAGACATGCGCGCCGCTCGAGGCTGCTTCGCGCTGGGTCTGGCCCTGGGATGCGCCGTGCTGTGGCTCGGTGGCATGACCGGCGCACGGGCGCAGACACCGGCGCAGGGCCTGCAGCCGGTTCCCAAACTCGAGGCGCGCGTTACCGATCTGACCGGGACACTGACTGCCGGCGAGCAGACGCAGCTAGAGCAGAAGCTGGCCGACTACGAGGCCCGCAAAGGTGCGCAGATCGCGGTGCTGCTGGTTGCAACGACCAAGCCGGAAGAAATTGAACAGTATTCGATCCGCGTGGTGGAGGCGTGGAAGCTCGGTCGCAAGAAGACCGACGATGGCGTGTTGCTGTTGCTGGCCAAGGACGACCGGGATCTGCGCATCGAAGTCGGTTACGGCCTGGAAGGCGTGTTGACCGACGCCACATCGAGGCGAATCATCGATGAGACCATCGTGCCGCTGCTGCAACAGGGGCAATATTTCGCCGGCATCAGCGCCGGCGTGGATCGGATCATCCGTGTGATCGACGGGGAGCCCTTGCCGCCGCCGGATCGGCGCTGGCAGCGAGGCGGTGGGCGCATCGTCAATGCGTTGCCGTTCCTGCTGGTCGCGTTCCTGGTCGGCTCCGCTGCGCTGCGCGCGCTGTTCGGCCGCACGGCGGGCGCGGCCTTCAGCGGCGCCGGCGCGGGCCTGCTGGTATTTCTCCTGAGCCAGGTCATCGGTCTGGCGATTGGCGCGGCGGTCGTGGCCTTCATCGTCGCGCTGCTGCTGGGCT
>JBIODE010000017.1:0-20034 GCA_044440325.1 Steroidobacterales bacterium | reverse complement strand
GTGCTGCGGCAGCGGGTGCTGCTCGGGTTGATATCGCTCGATCTGTTCGCGGTACTTTTCGGCGGTGCCACGGCGCTGCTGCCGGTCTTCGCAGCCGATGTGTTGCGCAGCGGACCGGTGGGCTTGGGGTTGCTGCGTGCGGCTCCCGGCCTGGGCGCCGCGGTCACCGCCGGGGTGCTCGCGCTGCGGCCGATCGAGCGCCGGGCGGGTTTGTGGATGTTCGGCGGCGTTGCGCTATTTGGCGCCGCCACCATAGCCTTCGGTCTCTCGCGCAGCCTGGGAGCGTCGTTGCTGGCGCTGTTCGCGATGGGTGGTGGCGATATGTTCGGCGTCTACGTGCGCAATATCTCGATGCAGCTTAATACTCCGGATGCCATCCGCGGGCGCGTCGGCGCCATCAATTCCATGTTTATCGGCGCCTCCAACGAGCTCGGTGAATTCGAATCCGGCCTGACCGCGCGCTGGTTTGGCGCCGTGCGCGCGGTGGTTCTCGGCGGTGCCGCATCGCTGCTGGTCGTGGCGAGCTGGGCGACGTTATTTCCCGAGCTGCGCCGCCTCGATCGATTGCGCTGAGATACTGTATGCATGTACAGTTCCGATATGGAAGGCCGATTCAAGGGTCGTGGCGCGCTCACGAATCCTGCCGCGCGTTTTCTACGCAGCCATAGCGAGTCGGTGAACGATGGCTGGTATCGGGAGGAAGCGCCCGATTCCATTGCGACACAGGTCATCGCCGAGCCGGCCCGGACGGTCATCAGCCGCAACGATTCGCCGGATATTGGCTTTGAACAGTCGGTCAACCCCTATCGCGGCTGCGAACACGGCTGCATCTACTGCTATGCGCGCCCCAGCCACGCGTACCTGGATCTTTCCCCGGGGCTCGATTTCGAAACGAAGCTCTTCTACAAGGCCGATGCCGCGAGGTTGTTGACGCAAGAGCTGGCCCGCCCGGGCTATGTCTGCAAGTCGATCACGCTCGGGGCGAATACCGATCCGTATCAGCCGATTGAAAAGCAGCTGGCCGTGACGCGCTCGATCCTCGAAGTGCTCGAGCACACACGCCATCCGGTGAGCATCGTCACCAAGGGCACGCTGATTCTGCGGGACCTCGCCCTGTTGCGAAGCCTGGCGGCGGATCGGCTCGTGCATGTGCACGTCAGCGTCACCTCTCTTGACCCCGAGCTCAAGCGTCGCCTCGAGCCGCGCGCTGCCTCGCCCCAGGCACGCCTGCGCGTCATCGCGGAGCTGACCGCGGCGGGCGTGCCGACCGGGGTGCTTGTCGCGCCGATCATACCCGCCGTGAACGACAGCGAGATCGAGACAATTCTCGGGGCGGTGGCCGCAGCCGGCGCGCTGCGCGCCGGCTACGTGCTGCTGCGGCTACCGCATGAAATCAAGGACCTGTTTCGGCAATGGCTGGACGAGCACTACCCGGAGCGCGCCGAACATGTGATGTCCTTGATCCGCGGCACGCGCGGTGGCCGCGATAACGATCCGCGTTTCGGCACGCGCATGCGCGGCACGGGTCATTGGGCGGAGCTGTTGCGGGACCGCTTTGCGCTCGCCTGTCGTCAGCGGGGCCTCAATCGCCCGATGGCACCGCTCGAGACCGCGCGCTTCCGCGCGCCGCGCCTGGACGGACAGCTGCGCCTGGAGCTGTAACCGCAGTTTCGACCTCCGGCTGCGCGGCTCGCGGCTTTAGTATCCTGCTAATATCCCGGCGAATGGCTGAATCGGCAGGGAAAGTGGCGCTGCTGTTCGGCGCCAGCGGGCTCATCGGCGCGAGCTTGCTCGAATTATTGCTCGATTCACCCGAGTATGCGCGCACTCTGGCCGTCTCGCGGCGGCCCCTGCCGCTCGAGCATGCGCGCCTCGCCAACCGCATCGTGAATTTCGACACGCTGGAAGAGCAGCTCAAGGGTCTGCGCTGCGAGCACGCCTACTGCTGTCTCGGCACCACCAGGCGGCAGGCCGGTTCCGAGGAGGCGTTCCGCAAGATCGATCACGATCTCGTGCTGCGCTGTGCGCGCGTCGCGCTGGCGGCGGGCGCGGAACGATTCATCTATGTCTCCTCGGTCGGCGCCCACGCGACGGCAAGGAACTACTACCTGCGTGTCAAAGGTGAAACCGAGAGCGCACTCGAAGCGCTGAAATTCCGTTCGATCGATATCATGCAGCCGTCGCTGCTGCTCGGCAGACGGCGCGAATGGCGGCCGCTGGAGACGCTCGGCCAGCTTTGCATGCCGCTGATCAACCCGCTGTTGCACGGCCGTTGGGCCGCGCTACGCGCCATCGAAGTCGGTACCGTGGCGGCGGCGATGCGCGGAGCGGCGCGCAGCGGGCGCCGCGGCGTCTATCGCTACACCTATCGCGGCATGCGCGCGCTGGCGCGATAGTCAGGCCGCGCCCGCGGCGCGTCGGTTGCGGTCAAATCACCGCAGTGTGAAGCAGTCCTCGTCTCGTGACGGCGGATTTGGTGATGCGCTGCTCATTATCTGCGCCGGCAGTGCCGTTAAATGCCTGCAGTGGGTGCGGGCTCACCACTTGTTATGGCCGGTGACCTCAAAGCAATGGACGCAAATGGGCTCGAGCTCAAGCAGATGATGACGCGGCGCATCGCCGTGGCGTTGGCGCTCATGGCACTGCTGCTGGTGTTGGCGGCGATCGGCGGTACAGCATTTCTTCTCAAGCAGCAGGCTGAAGAGATCAGGGACCGGCGGCTGATGTTCGCTGCTCGCGGCTTTACGCGTGAATTGACCGAGCGGCTCGCGACCGCTGAGGCGCTGATCCAGTCGCTGACCGGCGGCGATATCGGCCAGCATGGCGTCGGCCTGCGGCAACGAATTCTGCGATCCGACCTGTTCGTCGGAGTTGTGCTCACCGACTGGGTGCCGCCCACGGTCGGGCGACCGAATGCGGCTAACACGCAAACGGCCTTGCCGCCGTTGAATCCCGCCGACGGGCTCGCGCTGCTCGCCGGGCAGACGCTGGTGCGTTTTGCGCCGCGCGAAACCGGCGTACAGACGCCCTACCTGATCCACTTGGCGCGCGGAGGCGATACACCGGCACTGGCCTTTTTCGAGTTGTCGCCGAGCTGGCTCTGGGATGCTCTGCCGGAACTCGACGGCATGCGCATCAGCGTGGCGGTGCTCGACGATGCGGGGCACAGCCTCCATGCGGAACGCCCGGTGGCCCCGCAAATGCGTCAGCTCGCCGCTGGACCCGTCGGTCGCGACCGCGCGACGCCCATCGCGGAATGGTCCAGCGAGGGACGGCAGATTATCAGCCGCGGCCTGCGCGTGGATTGGGCGCAAGCGCGCATCAATGGTGACGGCGCGTGGACCGTGATCGCCTGCACGGACTGGAGCATTCCGTGGGGCTTGTTGAGCGACGCTGGCGCAGCGGCGCTGCCGGCGCTGCTGTTGTCGGTGGTATTGGTGCTGATCGGCAGCCTGTACCTGCGCGGCCGGTGGGAGCCGATCCTCGGCAAGCTCGCGGTCGCGCTGGCGCAGCTGCGTGAAGGCCAGTTCACGCCGGTTCCGCTCGATCGTGCGGCCGACACGCCCCGGCTGTTGGCGGAGTCCTTCAACCGTACCATCGCGACTCTCGAAGCGCGCACGCGCACGCTGCAGGCGCTGGCGCAGATCGATCGGCTGCTGCTCGAGTCGACTGAGTTCGAGCAGTCGCTCGATGCGATTCTGGCGCACATCTGTGCGGTCACGGGCTGCCGCGGCGCGGCCATTACACTCATCGATCCGGACGCGCCGGGCCACGGTCGTTCGTTCGTCGTCATCAACGGTAGCGCCGATCGTCCGGTCTGCCGCATCGGCATCGATGAGCAGATGCTCGAGACCTTGGCCGAGTCGCCGCAGGGCCTCACGATTGCTCGCTGCGAGCCCGAACGACATAGTTTTCTCGAACCGTTGCGCGTGGTGGGGGCGGAGTTCTTTTGGGTCTGGCCGGTGGCCGCGCAGCAGCAAGTCGCCGCGGTGCTCGCGGTCGGCTACGACAAGGAACCGGCGGCATTGCCGCAACTGTCGGCCTACGGCACCGAATGTGCCGCGCGGCTCGCCATTGCGCTCTCGCGGCGCCTCAATGACGAGCGCCTGTACCGCCAGGCCCATTACGACTCGCTGACCGCATTGCCGAATCGGCTGCTATTCCGCGATCGACTGTCGCAGGAGATCGCCAGCACCGTGGACGGCTCGCAACGCGGTGCCTTGCTCTACGTCGACCTCGACCACTTTAAAAAGGTCAATGACTCGATGGGGCACATTGCGGGCGATCAGCTGCTGACGATCGTGGCGCAGCGCCTGCGCTCCTGCGTCAAGGATGGAGACACCGTGGCGCGGCTCGGCGGCGACGAGTTCAGCGTCATCCTGCGCAACATCGATTCTCCGGAGGCGGCGCGCGACGTGGCGGCGCGCATCATCGAGTCGTTGCGGCGACCGGTGAACGTCGGCGGTCGCGACCATCGTATTTGCGCCAGCATCGGCATTACATTGTTCCCGGACGACGGCAATACCATCGAGCAGCTGATGCGCAACGCCGATCTGGCCATGTACCAGGCCAAGGACAACGGCCGTTCGCGGGCGACCTTCTTCGATGGCAAGATCGCGCGCCCGCAATCGCCGGCCGTGGCCGCAAGCGGCCTGTATCGCGCGCTGCGCCGGCGCGAATTTTCCCTGTACTACCAGCCTCAATATTCGCTCAGCAGCGGCGCGCTCATCGGTCTCGAGGCACTGCTGCGCTGGCAGCCGCCGCGCGAGAGCATGCGGCTGCCGGGCGAATTCGTGCCGGCGGCCGAAGAGAGCGGCCTGATCGTCGATATCGGAATCTGGGTGCTCGAAGCGGCGTGCACGCAGCTCGCCGAATGGCGGCAGCAGAACATCGCGCCACAGCGCCTGGCGTTGAACGTCTCGGCGCAGCAACTGCGCGGACCGGAGTTCACGCGTCTGGTGCAGCGCGTGCTCGAACGCACTGACATTCCGCCGCACATGCTGGAGCTCGAGCTCACCGAGAGCGTGCTGGCGGACGAGGAGGCACGCCAGACGCTCAACAATCTGGCGGCGCTGGGCGTGCGCCTCGCCCTCGACGACTTCGGCACCGGCTATTCCTCGCTGAGCTATCTGCGCCGTCATCCGGTACACGCGATCAAGATCGATCGCAGCTTCGTGCAGGAGGTGGCGGAGAATGTGCAGGCGGCGGCCTTGGCCGAGACGATCATCAAGATGGCGCATGCGCTGAATAAGGAGGTCATCGCCGAGGGCGTTGAAACCATCGACCAGTTGGAGTTTCTGCGCGAGCGCGGCTGCGACGCGGCACAAGGCTTTGCGCTCGCGCGGCCGGCCGGCGTGGTCGAGGTTACGGAACTGCTGCGAGCGCGGCGCGTGCAGCCGACCGCGCTGCTGCAACGACTTGCCGGGTGATGTGATCGCGCAATCGTTGCGCGGCATGCGCCGCGCGGCGATAGCAGCCACCGTGCGGCGACCTCGAGAAAATCCGTGAGGCGCTGCCGTCGGCTCTGTATCATGGCTCGCCTCGGCCGACAGCCACGATAGGAAACACGGTATGGACTACAAGACCGGCAATCCAGCATTGGGCGAGAAGACCTTTGGCAGGCTCGCCGGACCCGTGGCCGCCGCGGAGCGGATGACCCTCCAGGGCACCGTCAATAAATCCTTCATGTTGCTGGTGCTGCTGCTGGCGACGGCCCTGTGGACCTGGGCGCGCTTCTTCAGCAGCGGCGGGGACTCCGCCGCGGTCGCCGGACCGATGTGGATTGGCGTGATAGGTGGCTTCGTCCTGGCGCTGATCATCAGCTTCAAGCAAACATTCGCGCCATATCTGGCGTTGCCTTACGCGGCACTCGAGGGTCTGGCCATCGGCGGCATCTCGGCGCTGTTCGAGAAGCGCTATCCGGGGATCGCCATTCAGGCCGTGGCGCTCACGTTCGGCGTTCTGGCAGTGCTGCTGCTGGCCTACACCTCACGACTCATCCGCGTGACGGAGCGATTCAAATCGATCGTGGTGGCGGCGACTGGGGCGATTGCACTTGTCTACCTGCTGTCCTTCGCATTGGGATTTTTCCACATCAATATGCCGTTTCTGAACGATGCCAGCCCCATGGGCCTGCTGGTATCGCTGGCGATCATCGTCGTCGCTGCACTCAATCTGGTACTGGACTTCAACTTCATTGAATCCGGCGTTGCCCAGGGCGCCCCGCGTTACATGGAGTGGTACAGCGCCTTCGGTCTGATCGTTACGCTGGTGTGGCTGTACTTGGAAATCCTCAGGTACCTGAGCAAGGTCAAGCAACGCTAGGGTGCCTGGCCCACCGACGGGGCGGCGGTCTCCAGTAATTCGACTTCAAAGTCGAGCGTCGACTGGGGTCGAATCATCGGCGGTGCGCCCCGCTCTCCATAGGCGAGGTTCGGCGGGCAGACCACGCGGCTTTTGTCACCGACCTTCATGAGTTGCAGGGCTTCCGACCAGCAAGGAATCACGCCCGATAAACTGAAGGATGCCGACTGGCCGCGCTTGATCGAGCTATCGAACACCGTGCCGTCGATCAACCTGCCTTCGTAGTTCACCGTTACCCGATCATCATGTCCGGGACTGGTGCCGCCGCCGGCATGGATTGGAATCAGGACCAGCCCACTGGCAGTCTTTTGTGCGCCGGGCAAGGCAGCGGCCTTGTCGAGATAGGCCTGGCCGGCCGCTTGCTGCTTCTTGACGAGCAGCGCGTAGCGCTCGCGTTGCAGCGTCTGCACCTTGGCGTTGGCAGCGGTCAGGTCGACCTGGCCCGCGCGTTGGTTGAATCCGTCGATCAGTCCCGCTTTCACCAGACTGAACTCGGCGGGCGAGAGCTGAAAGTTGTCCAGATTGCGGCTGATGATGACGCCCAATGCGTACAGCGTCTTTTCATCCTCGGTTCGTGGACTGGCCGCCACTGCCAGCCGCGCGCCCGCCAGCGCTACGATCGCAATCACCGCTCCGAGCCCAGCACTCTGTGCCATCTTCATCCTGCATCTCCTGAGGCGGCAACGCCGCGACGAAAAATTATTATGAACATAACCGAAGGTATCGACGCCAGCCCACTGAAATCACACGGATGCCGGGTGCGCTGCCGCGGCCACTTAACACTTCTCGCGGCGATTTAACAGTTTCTTCCGCACTGCGATTACTCACGCACTGTGAAGCGCTTCTCTTAACTTGAACTTGACGTCAGCTCTGCAGGTGACACACTCGATCGCGTGTCTTTAGGGCAAACCTGTCGCAAGGCAGGGACGCAAAGCCACCGGTCCTCGGGATTTCCAGGGATAGCGGGGTTGCCATGGAGTTGAATGCGGGGGTATTCGGCTCGATGTCTGCTTCGCATAGTGCTGTTCCGAGGCCTGTTTCCGCTCACAGTGGATTGGGGAACAGCGCATGCAGCAAGCTATCATCGCAGATACCGTCGCTACGCCCGAGAGCGGCAATTTATTGCCGCCGAACGCGGTACAAACTCCGTTCGTCATCAACCTGTGCGCGTCGACCACGCCGGTTGCTCTGAGCCAGCCGAGGCCGCCGGAGCTCAGACGTTTTACCTTTTTTGTCTCGCGCCGCCGCGAGGAAGGCCGCGAACGCTTCCGCCTGCACATGGGCTATTTTCGGACACAGGAGGAAGCCGAACAGCTGCTCGAGGTCGTGCGCGAGATCTATCCGGCGGCGTGGGCGGGTGTCGCGCCGGGCCAGCGCCTGCGCGTAGCAGCGGCGACGTCGACGCCGGTGGTCGCGCCGGCTCCCGTCGTGCTCGAAATGGCTGCGCCGACACCGGTATTCGAGATACCGGCGCCGGTACTCCAAATGCCTGAGCCCGCGGCAACCGTCGCAGCGATCACGCCCGAGGCTCCCGCCGCCGACGCATCCGCGCTGCGCCACGTGTCGGCGCTGAGCTTGATGCCGGATGACGGACGCGGCAGCTCCACCGAGAAGGACAGTGCCACGAGCGCGCTGACCAATGTGCGGGCGGCAATCGCCGCGCTCGAGGACGATGGTGGACCCGCCGCGGCAGCGTCGATCGATCGACAGCGGCCGGTTCCGGTCGCTGCGCCGGTATTGCATCCGATACCCGAACTCAAGGCCGCGTCCACCGCTGCGCCGCCGCCGGCCGCGCGGACCATGAACAAATCCGCTGTGCTCACCGAAAAGGAAGCGCTGCGGGTGCTGGAACAAGGAGCGACTGCGCGGGCATCGAAGCACGCGGCGAAAGTGCCGGCGGCAAAGGTGTCGGCAGCAAAGTCGACGCCGCCGGGCACGGATGCCGCCGGATATGCCGTGCAGCTGCTCTGGTCGGTACAGCCGATCGATCATGCGCGTGTGCCGCAGCTCGCGATTTTCGCCGCCTACACGCTGTACGGCGCGGAGGGCAACCGCGGCGGCCGACGTTGGTATGGGCTGCGTCTGGGCTTCTTCACCGACGCGGTGTCCGCCAAGCAGGTTGCCGCATACGTGCGTTCGGAGTTCGAGACCGTATCGATCGTTCCGGTGACCCAGCGTGAGCGCGAGCGCGCCAAACTGGCCACGACGCGACCGGGTGCGACACCACCAGTGGTCGCGGAAGCCGCCACGGCTGGCGCCGCCGCGGCGGGCCGGAGCGGTGAGTTCAAGCTGATCGAGGACAACGCGGCCGTTGCGCCGCAGCCGATGGCGGCGGCCAGGATGATGCGCGGTGCACCTGGCAAGCGCGCCAAGCTGCGCACGCCCGCGCAAAAAGGCGGCATTGCGCCAGCGCGCGCCAAAGCCAAGCCGATGACTTTGGAAGAAACGCTCGAGATCCTCGGCGCCGGCCAACTGCAGATGGATGACGGCCGCGAGGCGACGATCAACGATTCTGGTGTACATCACCTGCAGCTCGAGCCGGTCAAGCAGCGGGCGTCGAAGTTCGGTCGGCTGATCGAGCGCCTGTCGGAGCGCCTCGGCCAAGGCTGAAAACGCCGGCACCAGGGCGTCTGATTTTCCAGGGCGTCTCATTTTCCGCCGAAGAGTTGCTCCAACGCGAGGCGCGCTCGCTCGGACGCGCTCGTGTCCTGCGCAATATAGGCTTGCGCACGCGGCGCGAAATGACCGCAGAAATTGGCACGGGTTTTGTCGCTGACTTCTTCGGCCGTGGGTTCGCGACATTTCTTGGCGACCTGCTCGTCGTAGTCCTTGCACATGCGGCAGACGTGCAGCTCCGCGCGGCAGCGTGGACACTCGTCGCGGCGCAATAACGGCAGCGACAGCGCCGATAGGGGGGCGCCGCATTTCCAGCAGACCAGATCGTGTGCCATACGCAATGCTCGGACAATCCCTTAGGCTGCGCGAGCCTCGAGGAAGCGCGCCAGCGCCGCGCCAGTATGCGAGCGCGCGTGCCGAGCGGCAATCGCAGCGGGGGTTCCCGCCGCGACGACACGGCCGCCGCCGTCGCCGGCTTCGGGCCCCAGATCAATGATCCAGTCGGCTTCGGCGATGATGTCTAGGTTGTGTTCGATCACGATCACCGAATGTCCGGCATCGACGAGGCGGTGCAGCACGCCGATGAGTTTTTCGACGTCGGCCATGTGCAGCCCGACCGTCGGCTCATCGAGCACGTAGAGTGTATGCGCGGGACGGTTGCGTCCGCTCTCATGCAAGCGCGCCAGCTCGGTGACGAGCTTGATGCGCTGGGCTTCGCCACCGGAGAGGGTCGGACTGGGTTGACCCAGGGTCAGATAGCCGAGGCCGACATCACGCAGCAGCGTCAGCGGCCTGCAGATGCGCGGATGCGCCGCGAAAAAGCCCACGGCATCCTCGATGTTCATCGCCAGCACATCGGCCACTGAGCGCTCGCGCCATTTGACCTCCAGCGTTTCGCGATCAAAGCGCGCCCCACCGCAGAGTTCGCACCGTACTTTGACATCCGGCAAAAAGCTCATCTCGATCGTGCGCTGGCCCTGGCCCTCGCATTCGGGGCAGCGACCGCCACTGGTATTGAAAGAGAAGCGACCGCCTTCGTAGCCGCGCACGCGCGCCTCGCTGGTAGCGGCAAAAACGCGGCGGATGTCGTCCCAAAAACCGACATAGGTTGCCGGACAGGAGCGCGGGGTACGGCCGATCGGAGTCTGATCGACCTCGAGAACACGCTGGATCTGCTCCACGCCGCGCAGCCGCCGTGCGCCATTCACAGCTCTGCCGGTCGCGGCGGCCGCGATCCGCGCCGGCCTGGGCTGCACCAGCCGCCTCAGGTTCGCATACAGAACGTCGCGCGCGAGCGAGGACTTACCCGAGCCGGAGACGCCGGTGACGACCACCAGCCGCGCCAGCGGAATGCGCACGTCGATGTCGCGCAGGTTGTGCAGATGTGCACCCTCGATCCAGAGCGATGCGCTGTCCACGGCGGTGGCGCGGCGCGGCGTAGCGGCGTGTTTGAGCGGCTTGGCGAGGAAGCGGCCCGTGACCGATTGTGGATTGCCCTGCAGCTGCAGCGCGCTGCCGGCCGCCACTACCTGGCCGCCGCGCACGCCGGCCCCCGGTCCCAAGTCGATGATGTGATCGGCGCGGCGAATCGTGTCCTCGTCGTGCTCGACCACGATGAGCGTATTGCCCGCGACGGAGAGCAACTGCAGCGCCTCGAGCAAGACCTCGTTGTCGCGCGGGTGCAAGCCGATCGTGGGTTCGTCGAGCACGTAGCAGACACCCTGAAGGTTCGAGCCTAGTTGCGCGGCGAGCCGGATGCGCTGCGCCTCGCCACCGGAGAGCGTCGGCGCAGCCCGATCGAGCGCCAGGTAGCCTAAGCCGACTCGCGCGAGAAATTGCAGGCGCCCGCGGATTTCCGCCAATGCGTCGCGTGCAATCTCGGCCGCGCGCGCGGGCAACTTCAGCGCGTCGAAAAACTGCTGCAGTTGCGCGACCGGACGCGACGTAAGCTCGGCAATCGACTGGCCGCGAAAGCGCAGATTCAGTGCCACCGGATTCAGGCGCCTGCCGTCACAGCTCGGGCACGGTAGATCCGCATCCGCATCCGCATCGGCGCCGACGGAGACTTCGGTCCACTGCGCCTCCTCGCCGGTTTGCTCGGCCTCGAACTGCTGCAGCCGCAGGCCGGTGCCGTAGCAGCTCTGACACCATCCCTGGCGCGAATTGAACGACAACAGGCGCGGATCGGGCTCCGGAAATCCACGGCCGCAGGACGGGCAGGCATTGCGGTTCGAGAACACCGCGGTGTCGGATGCCGCCGTGAGCACGTGCACGACGCCCTTGCCGATCTCGAGCGCGGTGTCGAGCGCCGCGCGCAGGGCCGGCAGGCTGCGCGCGTTGAGCGCAAGCTCTGCGACGGGCAGCTCGATCGTATGCTCGACGAAGCGCTTGAGGCTTGGAAACGGGTCGGTCGGCACGAATGCGCCATCGACACGCAGCGACGTGGCCCCGCGCGCGGCGGCCCAGCGCGCGAGCTCGCGATAGTAGCCCTTGCGGCTCGCGACCAATGGCGCGAGCAGCCGCACGGTTTCGCCGCGATGGCGCTGCAGCAGCTGGGCGGCGATGGACTGCGCGCCTTGCGGTGCGATCGCAACCGCGCAGTCCGGGCAGTATTGCACGCCCAAACGCGCATAGATCAAGCGCAGAAAGTGATAGATCTCGGTCAGCGTCGCGACCGTGCTCTTCAAGCCGCCGCGGCTCGCACGTTGCTCGATCGCCACCGTCGGCGGGATGCCGTAGATCGCGTCGAGATCGGGCCGCGCCGCCGGCTGCACGAACTGGCGCGCGTAGGCGTTGAGCGATTCGAGATACCGGCGCTGGCCCTCGTTGAACAGGATATCGAACGCGAGCGTCGACTTACCGGAACCCGACACCCCGGTGAAGACCGTGAAGCGGTCGCGCGGAATGTCGACCTCGACATTCTTGAGGTTGTGGTCGCGCGCGCCGCGTACGCAGATGTTTTGGGCCGCCGCGTAGGCCTGCGGCGCCGGTTCCGCCGCGGCGAGCGCCGGCGCGACTGCGGCGTGCGTGAGGTTCTGCTGGTACAGCGACAACGCGCGGCCGGTGTGCGAACGCGCCGCACGCATCAAGGTCGCAGGCGTGCCGACCGCGATGATCTCGCCGCCACCGTCGCCGCCTTCAGGCCCCAGGTCGATCACCCAATCGGCGGCCTGGATCACGTCGAGATTGTGTTCGATCACCAGCAACGAATGACCGGCTTCGAGCAGCAGCCCGAACGCGCGCACCAGGCGCGCGATATCCTCGAAGTGCAGCCCGGTGGTGGGCTCATCGAACAACAACAGTTTGCCGCGCACCGGTGTGGATGTGCCACCGGGCTCCGGCGCGGCGGTGCGGTGCTTGAGACTGCTGCGCGCCCGCCCCGGCTGCGCGGCCTCGGCGAGGTGGCCCGCGAGCTTGAGGCGTTGCGCTTCGCCGCCCGAGAGCGTCGGCACCGGCTGGCCCAGACGCACATAGTCGAGTCCGACATCGACGAGCGGCTGCAAGCGTGCGAGCACCGCCGGCGCATCGGCAAAGAACGCGAGTGCCTCGGTCGCCGTCATCTGCAGCACCTCGGCGATGTTGGCGCGGCGCTGATTCGCCCCGACGATGCGGATCTCGAGGGTCTCGCTGCGATAGCGCTGGCCGTTGCACTCGCCGCAGCGCAGATAGACATCCGAGAGAAACTGCATCTCGATGTGCTCGAAGCCGTTGCCGCTGCACACCGGGCAGCGGCCGGTGCCGGAGTTGAAGCTGAAGGTGCCGGCGGTGTACTTGCGCAGGCGCGCATCCGGGTTGGCGGCGAAGCGGACCCGGATCGCGTCGAATGCACCGACGTAACTGGCCGGGTTCGAGCGCGTCGTGCGGCCGATTGGGGTTTGATCAATCAGCACCGCGGCCTCGATGAGCTCGGCACCGATGAGGCGGCGAAATTTCCCCGGCGCCTCCGTCGGCCGGCCGTGCGCCTTCTGCAGCGCCGGGAACAGCACGTCCTGAACCAGCGTCGACTTGCCCGAGCCCGAAACTCCGGTCAGACAGACGAGACGGTGCAGCGGTAGCTCGACATCGATGTGCTTGAGATTGTGTTCGGCCGCGCCCTCCAGCCGCAGCGCCGTATGCCGCTCAGTCGGCGGCGCTGTCGCGGCGCGCAGCGGCGGCAGGGTGCGCCGGCCGCTGAGCCACGCTCCGGTGAGCGACTTGGCATTGCCCATGAGCTCGGCCGGCGTGCCATAGCAGACGATTTCGCCGCCGTGCTCGCCGGCGCCGGGACCCAGATCGAGAATGTGATCGGCCGCGGCCATGATCTGCGGATCGTGCTCGACGACCAGCAACGAGTTGCCGGCATCGCGCAGCCGCCGCATCACTCGGATTACGCGCTGCATGTCGCGCGGGTGCAGACCGATCGAGGGCTCATCGAGCACGAATAGCGTGTTGACCAGCGACGTGCCGAGCGCCGTGGTCAGATTGATGCGCTGGACCTCGCCGCCCGAGAGCGTTCGCGACTGGCGATCGAGCGAGAGATAGCCCAGGCCCACATCGCAGAGGAAGCCTAGCCGCGCACGCAGCTCGGCCAGCAGCAGATCGGCCGCTTCATCGAGCGGCCGCGGCAGCTGCAGCCCGTGAAAGAATTCGCGGCAGCGCTCGAGCGGCAGCAGCATCAATTCGTGGATCGGCATCGACCCGAGGCGCCACAGCAGCGCGTCGGGCTTGAGGCGGGCGCCCTGGCAACTCGGACAGAGGGTGTAGCTGCGGTATTTCGACAGCAACACGCGAATGTGCATTTTGTAGGCTTTGGTCTCGAGCCAGTCGAAGAAGCGCCGCGCGCCGTGCCAGACTTTCTTCTCCCACGGGCCTTCGCCTTCGATGACCCATTGCCGGGCTTCCGGCGCCAGCTCGCGCCACGGTACATCGACACCGATGCCGCGCTTGCGCGCGTAGCGCAGCAGATCGGCCTGACATTCCTCGTACGCTGGCGTCTGCCACGGCCGGACGGCCCCGCCGGCGAGGGATCGGGTGTCGTCGGGAATCACGAGGCCGTAGTCGATGCCGATCACGCGGCCGAAGCCGCGACAGGTCTCGCAGGCGCCGACGGGCGAATTGAAGGAAAACAACCCGGGTTGCGCATCCTGATAGTGCAAATCGCATTCGGCGCAATGCAGATCGCTCGAGTAACGCCACTCGGCCTGAGTCTGGCCGGCATCGTCGAGCGCCAACACGGTGAGACGGCCGTGACCCGACCGCAGCGCCGCTTCGAGCGCTTCGACGAGGCGGCTGCGATCGGCCGGATCGAGCCGCAAGCGATCCTGGACCACCATCAGCCCGTCCCCGTTTTCACGCGCAATGCGCGTGTAACCGAGCTTCTGGAGCTCGGCGCGGAGCTGCGCTGCGCCCATCTTCGCGGGCACGGGCACCACGAAGCAGATCAGAAGCCGCGGATCGCCGAATGCGGCGGCAGCCGCCGGCAACGCGTCTGCGATGCTCTGTGCATGGTCGCGTCGCACGAGCCGACCGCAGCGCCGGCAATGCAGGTGCGCGGCGCGCGCATACAGGAGCTTCAAATGATCGTTGATCTCCGTCATCGTGCCGACGGTCGAGCGCGAGGTGCGGACCGGATTCACCTGATCGATCGCGATTGCCGGCGGTATGCGCTCGATGCGATCGACCTGGGGCTTGTCCATGCGGTCGAGGAACTGGCGCGCATACGGAGAGAAGGTCTCGACATAGCGCCGCTGCCCCTCGGCGTACAGGGTGTCGAACACGAGCGAGGATTTGCCCGAGCCCGAGACGCCGGTGACGACCACCAGCTCGTTCAGAGGGATATCGAGGTCGAGATTCTTGAGATTGTTCTGACGCGCGCCGCGCACGACGATCGCGTCATGCGCGTTGCGGCCCATGATGGGCAATTTTACCGTTGACGGACGGTACACCGCTACCGGGCGCCTATAATGCGCCGCATGTTGACCGCCCCGGACTTACGCCGCTTCGCGCGGCCAGCGGATGCCGCTCAGGCAGCCGATGCCGCACCGCACGCCCCGGCCGCCTCGGCGCCAGCGGCGCCGTTTCTGCCGATGTCGCGCGCCGAGATGGCCGCGCTAGGCTGGCCCCAGTGCGACATCGTCCTCGTCACCGGCGACGCCTATGTGGATCATCCGAGTTTCGGCATGGCCCTCGTGGGCCGCGTACTCGAGGCACAGGGCTTCCGCGTCGGCATCATCGCGCAGCCCGATTGGCACGGCGTCGAGCCCTTTCGCGCGCTCGGAAAGCCGCGACTGTTCTTTGGCATCACGGCCGGCAACATGGACTCGATGGTCAATCGCTACACCGCCGACAAGCGCGTGCGCAGCGACGATGCCTACACGCCGGGCGGCGCGGGCGGCAAACGGCCGGACCGCTCGGTGATCGTCTACTCGCAGCGGGTGCGCGAGGCCTATCGCGACGTGCCGATCGTCATCGGCGGCATCGAAGCGTCGCTGCGGCGCATCGCTCATTTCGATTATTGGTCGGAGAAGGTGCGCCGCTCCGTGCTGCTCGATGCCAAGGCGGACCTCCTGGTATTCGGCAACGCCGAACGACAGATCTGCGAGATCGCACGCCGGCTCGATCAGGGCGAACGCATCGAGCGGGTCGACGACGTCCGCGGCACCGCCTTCGTGCGCCGCGCGCCTGCGGGCGGGTGGATTGAGATCGACTCAACCCATCTGGACGCGCCGGGGCCGCTCAATCCGGCCGTGGATCCTTACGCAACTGAGGACGCGCGCGCGGCGGCCACTGCGGCCGCGGCCCCTGGCGGCGCGCAGGTCGTGCGCTTTGTGCGGCGCGTGCGCAATGCGGACCGCGAGCGCAGCGTCATCCGGCTACCGGCTTACGAGCAGGTTGTCCGCGACCCGGTGCTGTATGCACACGCCTCGCGCATCCTGCATCTGGAATCCAATCCCGGTAATGCGCGCGCGCTGGTGCAGCGGCACGGCGACCAGGACGTGTGGCTCAATGCGCCGCCGATTCCGCTGACGAGCGTGGAGATGGACTGGATCTACGATCTGCCGTATCAACGCCGGCCCCATCCCCTCTACGGCAATGACAACATTCCCGCTTACAAGATGATTCGCTTTTCGGTGTCGATTCAGCGCGGCTGCTTCGGCGGCTGCACGTTCTGTTCGATCACGGAGCACGAAGGCCGTATCATTCAGAGCCGCTCGGAAGAGTCGGTGCTGCGTGAAGTCGAAAAGATTCGCGACAGCGTGCCCGGCTTCACCGGCGTGATCTCCGATCTCGGCGGGCCGACCGCGAACATGTATCGGCTCGCCTGCAAGAGCCGCGAGATCGAAAGCGCCTGCCGCCGTCCGTCATGCGTGTATCCGGGCATATGCCCGAATCTCGACACCAATCATGCGCCGCTGATCCAGCTGTACCAGAAGGCGCGGGCGCTGCCGGGCGTCAAAAAAATATTGATCGCCTCCGGCGTGCGCTACGACCTCGCGATCGAGTCGCCCGAGTATGTGCGCGAACTGGCGCAGCATCATGTCGGCGGATATCTGAAGATCGCGCCGGAACATGTGCGCGAAGGGCCGCTGGCGAAGATGATGAAACCCGGCGTCGGTACCTACTACCGCTTCAAGGAGCTGTTCGACCGCTATTCCAAGGAAGCCGGCAAGGAGCAGTACCTGATCCCGTATTTCATCGCCGCGCATCCGGGCACGAGCGATGCTGATATGCTCGAGCTGGCGCTCTGGCTCAAGCGCAACGGCTACCGCGCCGACCAGGTGCAGGCGTTTCTGCCGTCGCCGATGGCGAGCGCGACCGCGATGTACTACAGCGGCAAGAATCCGCTCAAGCGCGTGACGCGGACGAGCGAGACGGTCTCTGTTCCCAAAGGCTTGCGCGTGCGCCGTCTGCACAAGGCGTTTCTGCGCTACCACGATGCCAACAACTGGCCGCTGCTGCGCGAGGCATTGCGGCGCATGGGGCGAGCGGAGTTGATAGGCAGCGGAAAGCATCAGCTGGTACCCGCCTACCAGCCGCCCGGCACCGGCTCGAGGCCGGAGGGCCAGCGTGCGCAGCGCTTTCGCACGCAGCATACGGGCCTGCCGCCGGCCACGGCGCGCGGGCGAGCAGGCCGTAGAGCGTGAAAACCGGATCCGGCCGTGCGCCGCGTCCTTTAAGCTATGCGCCCATGGATCCTGCCGCGAGACGCTTTTGCATGCTCGGTGCGGCGCTGCTGGCGCTCGCCACTGCCATCGGTGCGCTCGGTGCGCATGCGCTCAAGGCGCGGCTTGCGGTCGATCGCTATGAGGTGTTGCAAACCGCGGTGCACTATCAATTCTTCAACGCGCTTGGGCTGCTCGGCGTCGGACTGCTGCTCGAGCGCGAGCGATCGCGCTTGGTGCTGCGAGGCGGCGCGATGCTGCTGTGGGGCGTGGTGTTGTTCTGCGGCAGTTTGTACCTGTTGGTGGCCAGCGCGCCGAGCGTCGTCGGCTTCGTCACGCCCGTCGGTGGCGTGCTGCTGATTGCCGGCTGGATTACGGTCGCCTGGGGCCTGCGTGCACCACGCCCGCCGCTGCCATAACTTAAGCGTCTAGGGCGGCATGAATTTCCCCAGCCGTGCGGCCGCGGAACAGGAACTCACGGAGGCCGGGCGACGCTGGCTGGTGCCCACGATATCGCTGCTGGTATTCGTCGGCGTCGCCTGGATCATCCATCGACAGCTGGCAGAGTTTCGCTTCGGCAGCGTGCTGGCCGCGCTGCGCGCGATTTCGTACCGCAGCATTCTCGCTGCAATGGCGTGCACTGCGGTCAGCTACTGGTTACTGGGTTTCTACGATGTGCTGGCGCTGCGCTATTTGGCGAAGACCGTGTCCTATGCGCGCACCATGTTCACCTCGTTCATCGCCTACGCGTTTGGCCACAATTTTGGGATCGCCGCGTTCACCGGCGCCGCGGTACGGTATCGTCTGTATTACAGCGCGGGCCTGAACGCCGCAGACGTCGCCACCGTCGCGGCGTTCTGCAGTGTGACCACGGCCATCGGGCTCGGCGCGCTGGCGGGGACCTCGTTCGTGCTCGAGCCGCAGCAAGCCGCACTGGCGCTGCATATGAATGCAGTCTGGGTGGTTGGCCTCGGCGCAGCGCTGTTGTGCGCCATCGTGCTGTATGCGCTGTGGTCAGTGTTCGGGCCGCGCGAGATCGAGCTGCGCGGCTGGGCCCTGCGCGCGCCGCGACCCGGGGTGGCGCTGCCGCAGATCCTGGTCGCCGTGGTGGATTTGGGCCTCTCGGCCGCGGTGCTGTGGCTGCTGCTGCCGGCGAGCGCGAACCTGACGTTTTTTGCATTTGCGGGCGCGTACGCGACCGCAATCACCGCCGGGGTGGTCAGTCACGTTCCCGGCGGATTGGGGGTTTTCGAGTCGGTGATCGTGCTCGCGCTGCCGGGCGTGCATGCCGATCAGCTCGTCGGCTCGCTGCTCGCGTGGCGCGCGGTGTACTACCTGCTGCCCCTGTTGGTCTCGGCTTTGCTGTTCGGCGGCCAGGAGCTGCGGGCGCAGCGTTCGAGGCTGTCGCGCATCGAACAGCTCGCGGCCGCCTATATCGCACCGATCGTCCCGCAGGTGACCGGCGCGCTCGTTTTCGTCGCGGGGTTCCTGCTGCTCGTGTCGGGCGCGACGCCGGCGATGGATCAGCGCCTGGCGCTGCTGCGCGGCGTGCTGCCGCTGGCCGTACTGGAAATCTCGCACCTGGCCGCGAGCGTGATTGGACTGGCGCTGCTGATCCTGGCGCGCGCGCTGTTCCGGCGCGTGGCCGCGGCGTATCAGCTGACGGTGTGGCTGCTGGCAGGCGGCATGCTTGCCTCACTGCTCAAGGGACTCGAGATCGAACAGGCCCTGGTGCTCGGCCTGGTGCTCGCCATCCTTTGGCTGGGCCGGCGCGCGTTCTACCGGCCTTCGGCGATCATGGCCGAGCGCTTTACGCCGGCATGGATCGTGAGCCTCGCGATCGTGATCTTCACTGCGGTGTGGATTGGATTTTTCGCCTACCGGCACGTCGACTATTCGCATTCACTGTGGTGGACCTTTGCGCTCAACGGGGATGCGCCGCGGATGTTGCGTGCGTCGCTGGCGGTTGTGCTGCTGGCGGCGGCGTTCCTGGGGATGAACCTGTTGCAACCGGCGCGGCCGGAGCCCGGCGTGGCATCGCCGCAAGATCTCGAGCGCGCCCGCGTGCTGGTCGCGGCCTCGAATCAGGCGATGGTGAATGCGGCCTTGAGCGGCGACAAGCGCCTGTTGTTCAGCAGCGCCGGCGATGCATTCGTAATGTATCAGGTCAGCGGCCGCAGCTGGGTCGCGCTCGGCGATCCCATCGGCGCGCGCGAGACCCAGGAAGAGCTGGTGTGGCGCTATCGCGAGCTGTCGGATCGACATGGCGGCTGGGCCGTGTTTTACCAGGTCAGCGGCGAGCGGTTGCCGCTGTACATCGACCTTGGACTGGCGGCGCTCAAGCTCGGGGAGGAGGCGCGCGTCGATCTACCCGGTTTCTCGCTCGAGGGCAGTGCCCGTGCCGAGCTGCGCACGCAGCGGCGCCGCGCCGAGCGCGACGGCGCGACTTTCGAGGTTCTGCAGCCCGCGCAGCTGCCGGCGATCCTGCCGCGCCTGCAAGCCGTCTCGGATGCCTGGATCGAAGAGAAGGCGGTGGCAGAGAAGGGCTTTTCCGTCGGTGCGTTCTCGCCCGAATACGTGAGCAATTTTCCGGTCGCGGTGGTGCGCGTCGAAGGCGAGCCGGTGGCGTTTGCGAGCCTGTGGCTGGCCGGCGCGCGCGAGGAGATCGCGATCGATCTGATGCGCTTTGGGCCCGATGCGCCGCGCGGCGCCATGGACTTCCTGTTCATCGAGCTGATGCTGTGGGGCCGTGCTGAGGGCTTCCGCTGGCTCAATCTCGGCATGGCGCCGCTCGCCGGGCTGGAGCACCATCCGCTCGCGCCCGCATGGCACCGCGTCGGCAATTTCGTGTTTCGGCACGGCGAGCATTTCTATAACTTCGATGGGTTGCGGCGCTACAAGGCCAAGTTCAATC
>JBIODE010000016.1:0-20627 GCA_044440325.1 Steroidobacterales bacterium | reverse complement strand
GGGCCTCAGCGCTGCCGATTTTGCGCGGCTGGAAAGCGTGCTGCGCTGGAACGAGCAGTCGGCGGGGGCCGCCAACGCGAGCGGCGATGAGCGCCTCGCGCACGCTTACGGCGTACTGGAGGCGGCGCCGTCGATGTCCGATACGGAGATTACCAAGGCCTACCGGCGGCAGATGAGCCGCCACCATCCCGACAAGCTCAAGGCCAATGGCCTGCCCGACTCGATGCTCGAGCGGGCGAAGGAACGCACGCAACAGATCCGTGCGGCTTACGAGCTGATCTGCGCGACCCGCGGTATGGCATAGGGCAGGAACAAACGTGACCGTGAACGCCACTTGGATTGCGCCGTCGATATTGTCCGCGGACTTCGCCCGTCTGGGTGCCGAGACCGAAGCCGTGCTGGCAGCGGGCGCCGACCTGATTCATTTCGACGTGATGGACAACCACTATGTGCCGAACCTCACGATTGGACCACTCGTGTGCGAGGCGCTACGCCGCCACGGCATCAAGGCACCGATCGACGTTCACCTGATGGTGCGGCCGGTCGACCGCATCATTCCCGATTTTGCCGCCGCCGGCGCGACGTTCATCAGTTTCCATCCGGAGGCAAGCGATCACGTCGATCGCACCATCGATTTGATTCGCAATCACGGCTGCAAACCGGGTCTGGTGCTCAATCCGGCGACGCCGCTCGATCACCTCGACTACACGCTCGAGAAGCTCGATCTCGTGCTGCTGATGTCGGTGAATCCCGGCTTTGCCGGGCAGCAGTTCATTCCAGGTGTGTTGCCGAAGGTGCGTGAAGTGCGGCGCCGCGTCGAGGCCATGGGCCGTGCCGTACGCGTCGAGGTCGACGGCGGCATCAAGGTCGAGAATATCGGTGCTGCGGCCCGTGCAGGCGCCGACACCTTCGTGGCAGGTTCGGCGATTTTCGGCAGCAAGGACTATGCGGGCACCATCCGTGCCCTGCGCGCGGCAATTGCTGCCGGCGTGGCTGCGAATGCGAGCAGCTGATGCAGCGGCCTTGCACCGGACGGCGGTGACGAGGCGGCCTGCGCCAGCGCTGGCGACCGCGAGCGTGCTCAGTCGTCGTCGTCCTCGTCCGGCCGCGCGGCGATCTTGTCGCGTGTCGGCTTTGCCGGCACGATGACCGGCCGGGTCTTCATCTTCGGCCGCGCATTGAAGACGACGATGGTCTTGCCGGTCGCGCGTAGCAGGCCTTGGTCTTCCAAGACCTTCAGTACGCGGCCAGCCATTTCGCGCGAGCAACCGACCAGGCGGGAGAGTTCCTGGCGCGACACCTTGATCTGCATGCCATCCGGGTGCGTCATCGCATCCGGCTCGCCGCACAGGTCCATGATGGCGTGGGCGACGCGGCCGGTAACATCAACGAAGGCCAGGTCGCCGAGTTTACGGTTGGTGCGATCCAGGCGCGTGGCGAGCTGCGTGGCGAGTTCGAAAATCAAGCCCGGACTCTCGGTTGCCACTTGGCGGAAGCGCGGGTAAGTCATCTCGGCAAGCTCGCAGGCGTTGCGGGTACGTACCCAGGCGCTGCGGGTGGGCTGTTCGTAGAACAGCCCCATTTCACCGAAAAACTGGCCCTTGTTGAGGTAGGCAAGCACCATCTCGTTGCCCTCCTCATCCTCAATCATGACCTCGACCGAGCCACCAATGATGTAATACAACACGTCGGGCAGGTCGCCGGCATGGATCAGCACGGTTTTCGAGGGCACCGTGCGGATGCGGCAGTAGCTCAAGAATCGATTGATCGCGGGAATGTCGCTCAAGGGTCTGACATTCTCTTCCATGTGTCGTCGTCCCTGTTCTTGTGGCGAAGCTTGCATCGGGTCCCCCTTGTATTACATAAATTGTGTCGGCGGCAAGAGACTTGCTCAAATCCAGTAAGCAGTGCCCGTCATCACCTTCGACGCCGCGCGCATCAGCGCCGAAACCACGGCTGGGAGCGCTGCGGCGCCGGCCTGGCTCGCGGTCTGGCCATGACGAATCTCATCGTCGCGCATCAGCTCCACGATCTTGCGGCTGCGCGCGTCGGCGGCCGGCAGGCGCCGCAGATGCGCCGACAGATGGCCCTCGACCTGGCGTTCGGTTTCGGCCACGAAACCTAAGCTGATTCGATCATCGAGCGCGGCGGCGACCGCGCCGAGCGCCAACGAGCCCAGGTACCAAAAGGGATTGAGACGGCTGGGGCGAGCATCGAGTTCGCGCAGGCGCGCCTCACACCAGGCCAGATGATCGCCTTCCTCGGCTGCGGCCCGTTGCAGTAAGGCGCGCGTTGCCGGTGAGCGGGACAGCATGGCCTGGCCGCGGTACAGGCCCTGGGCCGCAACTTCGCCGGCGTGGTTGACGCGCATCAGCCCGGCGGCGCGGCGTCTGTCCCCCTCGGACAGCGGCTCCGCGGCGGGCAGCGGCGGGTTGCGCTCGGCATGCGCGGGTGCGAACAGCGTCCGCAGCGCACCATCCGCCGCCTCGAGCAATCCATCCAGCGTCAGGCCAGTTGACATAGTGTTGATTATAGAATGATTTTTATATTTACGGCGCGCGACTGGTGACGGCTGCCGCCTCGCGGCCACGAGTTTTTGCAAACGACAGAGCGCTTGAGTACACTTCCGCGCCATTTTAGATAGCCTGCGGCTCAGGGGCCCCCTTGACTGTGAACCGGCAGGCGGAGAATCAAATGAAGACGGAATTTGTCAAGCCCGCAGATGTGCGCGGCGACTGGTATGTCATTGATGCAAGCGGCAAAACCTTGGGCCGCCTGGCCTCGAAAGTTGCGCTGCGCCTCAAGGGCAAGCACAAGGCGGCGTACAGCCCGCATGTGAACATGGGCGACCACATCGTCATCGTCCATGCCGACAAGATTCACGTGACGGGCAACAAGCTCGCCGACAAGATGTACCACCACCACACCGGCTATCTCGGTAATCTCAAGTCCATCGCGCTCGGCAAGCTGCTCCAGGAGCATCCGGAGCGCGCGCTCGAATTTGCGGTGAAGGGGATGCTGCCGAAAAATACCCTCGGCCGGCAGATGTTCCGCAAGCTCCACGTTTTTGCCGGCGACAAGCATCCGCACACGGCCCAGCAGCCCAAGCCGCTCGAACTTTGAAGGAATTTCCATGGCAGCAGCTCATCCGAATTACGGCACCGGCCGACGCAAGACGGCGACCGCGCGGGTTTATTTGCAGGCCGGTAACGGCAAGATCACGGTGAACGAGCGCCCGTTGGACGAGTTCTTCGGCCGCGAAACCGGACGCATGATCGTGCGCCAGCCGCTCGAACTGGTGCAAATGGCCAATACCTTCGATATCCGCGTGCTGGTCGACGGCGGCGGCATTACCGGACAGGCCGGAGCGATTCGGCTGGGAGTCGCGCGGGCATTGATCGAGTACGACGAGACGCTGCGCAAACCATTGCGGCAGGCAGGCTTCGTCACGCGCGACGCGCGCGAAGTCGAACGCAAGAAGGTCGGCCGCCGCAAAGCGCGCCGCGGTCCGCAGTACTCCAAGCGCTAAGCTTGCAGTCATTGGGGGATCGTCTAGTGGTAGGACCGCGGACTCTGACTCCGCTAACCTAGGTTCGAATCCTAGTCCCCCAGCCAATTTTGGCACGGCGTCCTCAGTGCGCTGGTGTCTGCTCGGGCGTCGTGCGTGAGAAAGTGCGGCGAATCGCGATAAAAAATACCGGCACAAAAAATACGCCTAACACGGTCGAGGTCAGCATGCCGCCGAATACGCCGGTGCCGATGGCGACGCGCCCGCCGGCGCCCGCGCCGCTGCTCAACACCAGGGGCAGCACGCCGAGCATGAAGGCGTAGGAGGTCATCAGGATCGGCCGCAGGCGGATGCGCACGGCGCGCAGCGTGGCCTCGCGCAGGCTCAGCCCTTCCTTTTCTTGCAGCTCCTTGGCGAATTCAACGATCAAGATCGCGTTCTTGGCGGCCAGACCCACCGTGGTCAACAGGCCCACCTGAAAATAGACATCGTTGTTCAGGCCGCGCAGGCTGGCCGCCGCCAGAGCGCCGACCACGCCGACCGGGACCGCCAGCATCACCGAGAACGGCACCGACCAGCTCTCGTACAGCGCCGCCAGGCAGAGGAAGACGAACAACACCGAAATCGCATACAGCGCCGGCGCCTGCGACCCGGCGATGCGCTCCTGATACGACAACCCGGTCCACTCGTAGCCGATGCCGTTCGGCAGCTGCTTCATGATGCGTTCGACGGCGTTCATGGCCTCGCCCGAGCTGTGGCCGGCGCTGGGTTCGCCGATCAGTTCGACTGACGACATGCCGTTGTAGCGTTCCAAGCGTGGCGATCCCGAGTTCCACTTTGTCGTGGAAAATGCCGACAACGGCACCATATCGCCGGAAGCGTTGCGCACGAACCAGTTCTGCAGATCGCTCGGCAGCATGCGATAGGGCGCGTCACCCTGCATGTAGACCTTTTTTACGCGCGATTTGTTGATGAAATCATTGACGTAAGTGCCACCGAGCGCGCTCGAGAGTGTGTCGTTAACGTCTGCGGAAGCGAGGCCGAGCGACGCCGCGGCGCGCTCATCGATTTCGATACCGTATTGCGTCTCATCCGGCTGGCCGTTGGCGCGCACCTGCGCCAACGCGGTCTCTTGCGCGGCGAGGGCGATGAACTGATCGCGCGCACGCAGCAGCGCCGCGTGTCCCAATCCAGCGTTGTCCTGCAGCTGCACGTCGAAACCGGAGGAGATGCCGAGGCCGCGAATCAGCGCCGGAATCATCGCGAACACACTGGCATCGCGTAGGGACGAGAAAGTACGATTGGCGCGCTGCGCAAAGGCGGCAGCGGATTGGCCGGCGCCGCGGCGCTCGTCCCAGTCGCGCAGCCGCACGAACGACAATCCGTTGTTCTGGCCGTTGCCGCCGAAGCTGAAGCCGGCGACCGTCTGCACCGCTCTGACGACGTCCGCCTGGCCAAGTAAGTAGCGGTCGATTTGGTCGAGCGTGGCGAGCGTGCGCTGCTGCGTCGCTCCGGGCGGCAACTGCACCTGCACCATCAGAGAGCCCTGATCCTCCTCGGGAAGGAATGAGGTCGGCAGTCGCCAGTACAGCAGCGCGGCGAGCGCGAGAATCAGGGCATAGACTGCAAACGAGCGGCCGAGACGCGCAGTGATACGACCGACGACGTTTCGATAGCGATCGGCGTTACGGTAGAAGGTGCGATTGAACCAGCCGAAGAAGCCGCGCCGCGCCGCGTATTCGGCCGGATGGATCGGCTGCAACAGCGTGGCGCAGAGCGCCGGGGTCAGTATCAACGCCACCAGCACCGACAAGGCCATTGCCGATACGATCGTGATCGAGAATTGCCGGTAGATGACCCCGGTCGAGCCGCCGATGAACGCCATCGGCACGAACACCGCGGCCAGCACCAGGGCGATGCCGAGCAGTGCCCCGGTGATCTGCTCCATGGATTTGCGGGTCGCCTCCCGCGGTGCGAGCCCTTCCTCCTGCATGATGCGCTCGACGTTCTCGACTACGACGATCGCGTCATCGACCAGCAGTCCGATGGCCAGCACCATCGCGAACATCGTCAGGGTGTTGATGCTGTAACCGGCGAGCGCAAGTACGCCGAAGGTCCCGAGCAGCACCACCGGCACGGCGATCGCCGGAATCAGCGTCGCGCGCCAACTCTGCATGAACAGGTACATGACGACGACGACGAGCGCGATCGCTTCGAGCAGCGTTTTCTCGACCTCGTTGATCGAGATCTTCACGAACGTCGCGGTATCGAAGCTGTAGAACATCTGCAGGTGCTGCGGGAAGAACTTGGATAACTCTGCGAGCCGCTGCCTCACGGCGTCGGCCGTGGTGACGGCATTGGCGCCCGAGGTCAGAGACAGCGCGATCGCGGCGCCCTCCCTGCCGTTCATGCGCGGCGCGATCTCGTAGTTGTCGCTGCCGATCTCGACGCGCGCGACGTCTCCCAGGTGCACGGCCGAGCCATCGGCATTGGCAATCAGCACGATGTCGCGGAACTGTTCGGGAGTCTGCAGCTTGCTCAGTGCGGTGATGGTGGCGGTCAGCTGTTGGCCGGCGACCGCGGGCAGGCCGCCGAGCTGGCCGGCCGACACCTGCGTATTCTGCGCCTTGATCGCGTTGGCGACGTCGCCGGGGATCAGGCTGTAGCGGCGCAGCTTGCCCGGATCGAGCCAGATGCGCATCGCGTGCTGGCCGCCGAAGATATTCACGCTGCCGACACCGTTCACGCGGCTGATCGGATCGACCAGGCTGGTCGCGAGGTAGTCGCCCATGTCGGTGGCCGACATGCTGTTGTCGTCGGAATAGAAGCCGACGACCATCAGGAAGCCGGTGGTTGATTTGTTGACGTTGACGCCGGCGTTCTGCACCGGCTGCGGCAAGTTGCGCATCGCCTGCTGCAACTTGTTCTGCACCTGCACCTGCGCGATGTCGGGATTCGTGCCGGCCGCGAATGTCAGGTTGATGTTGGATTGGCCCTGCGAACTGCTGTTGGAGGCCATGTACAGCAAATGATCGAGCCCAGTCATCTGCTGTTCGATCACCTGCGTGACCGACTCGGCGACGGTCTGAGCCGAGGCGCCGGGGTAGCTGGCGCTAATGGATACCGACGGCGGGGCGATGTCCGGATATTGCTCGATCGGCAGGGTATAGATCGCCAGCGCGCCGCCGAGCATGATCACGATTGCGATCACCCACGCGAATATCGGCCGATCGATGAAGAAGCGCGCCATCCGCCTTCGAGCCTTCAGCGCGCCGCGGGCGGGCGCGGCGCGGCAGTCGTCCTCGGCGCAGCCGCGACGTCGGGCGCGGTGCCTGCCCCGGGTACGTTGCCCGCGTACTCCGCGCCGTCGAGCATCACGACCTTGACGGTATCGCCGACCTTGACCTTCTGCGTGCCCTGCACGATCAGCTTGTCGCCCGCGGCCAGGCCGCCGGACACGACCCATTGGTCGCGGATCGCGGCGCCGGTCTGAACGGCTCGCTGTTCAACCTTGTTCTGTGCGTTGACGACCAACGCGGTCGGATTGCCGGCGGTGTCGCGGCTGATGCCCTGTTGCGGCACCACGATTGCCCGGTCGTTGACGCCTTCGTCGAGGATTGCACGCACGTACATTCCGGGCAGCAGCTCGGTATGCGGATTGGGCATCAACGCGCGCATCGCGATCGAGCCGGTCTTCTCGCTGACCATCATGCCGGTGAATTCGAGCGTGCCCTGGTAGGCGTATTCGCTGCCGTCCTCGAGCAGCAGACGCACGAGCGCCTTGTTGCCGGCGCGGTTGAGCTGACCGCTCGCAAGCTCGCGTTTGAGCCGCAATACTTCGGCGCTCGACTTCGTGACGTCGACATAGATGGGATTGAGCTGCTGCACGGTCGTCAATGCGGTGGTCTGATTCGCGGTCACCAGCGCCCCGGGCGTGACTGCGGAGCTCTCGATCTGTCCGGATATCGGCGCCGTGATGCGCGTGTAGGCCAGATTCACGCGCGCGGTCTCGAGATTGGCTTTTGCGGCCTGCACGTCGGCCTCGCCCTGCCTGAGCACGGCGATGAGATCCTCGTAATCCTGCTGGCTCACGAGCTGCTTCTTGATCAGCTCTTCGTACCGGCTCGCTTTCGCACGCGCGGCAAACGTATTCGCCTCGGCCTTCGCCAGCGCGGCGGCAGCGCTGTCGTAGGCAGCCTGGTAGGGTCTCGGGTCGAGCTGATACAGCGGTTGGCCCGCCTGAACATGCGCGCCGTCAGCGAACAGCCGCTTCAAGATGATGCCGCTGACCTGCGGACGTACATCGGCGATCAGATAGGCGCTGGTGCGGCCCGGCAGCTCGGTCGTGACGGTAAGTTTCTGGGTACGCACGGTCACGGCGCCGACCTCGGCCAGCGACGGCTCGGAACCACCGGCGCCGTCCTTGGCGCTGCAGGCGACCAGCATTGTTGCCGCAGCGCACAGCAGTACGGCCGCCGCGCGCGAGCCGATGCAGCGCCGAAGAGTGAAGCCGCTCAAGCACAATCCTCGCACCAAGCACCTCGTCCATTGCGATGTCACATAATCGGTGTCGGACGACCGCCGATCAAGGCGGCTACGTCTCAATTCACGACCCGGACAGTCAAGTTTCAACAAGCAACGCCAAGGCTCAGGTCCAGGCAGTATTAAAGGGCGTCGAGGAACCTCAGATCGACTGCACGCCGCTGTCGGTGCCGATCAGCAGTAGATCGGCAGGCCGCGCCGCAAACAAACCCACGCTGACGACGCCAGTCATTTGATTGATGCGCATTTCGGTCGTCAGGGGATCGTCGATGGTCAGACCGTGTACATCCAGGATGTGATTGCCATTGTCGGTAACGACCTCGCGCCGCCAGACGGGCGTGCCTCCGAGCGCCGTAAGCCGGCGCGCAACGAGCGCCCGTGCCATGGGTATGACCTCGACGGGCAGCGGGAAGGTGCCCAGGCGATCGACCAGCTTGGCGTCGTCCATGATGCAGATGAATTGCCGCGAGGCGGCGGCGATGATCTTTTCGCGGGTGAGCGCCGCGCCTCCACCTTTGATGAGGAGCCGCGTCCGCGTCGCCTCGTCGGCGCCATCCACATAGAGCGGTAGCTCGCCGGTGTCGTTGAGATCCAGAACCGCGATGCCTTGCGCCTGCAGCCGAGTGGCCGATGCCGGAGAGCTGGCGACCGCGCCGCCCAAGCGATCGCGCCAGCCGCCTAGCATCTCGATGAAAGCATTGACGGTCGAGCCGGTGCCGATGCCCAGGATCATGCCGTCGCGCAGATGATCGAGTGCGGCGCGCGCGGCGCGCTCCTTCTTCAATTGTACGGAATCGGCCCTATTCATGGGGTTTTGCGCGTCCCTGAAACGACTGTGCCCGCGTTAGCGGGCACAGTTTTAAGCTTGAAGTACGGCGAGTGTGGATGTTATCCGCACCCGCCGTTGCTTAAGGCCTTACTTCTTTTTCGAAGCTTTTTTCTTGGCCTTCTTCTTTGCTTTCGCCATGATTACTACTCCATAGTCAGGTTAGTCCGGGGTCCGAGTATATACACGCGTTGCAAAATTACAAGCAATCGCGGCGCAGATGTGCTTGTGTGAATTCACTCACATCCCTCATTTCGATACCGACTCCAGCGACAGAACGAAACGCCACTGCGCGGCATCGACCGGCATGACTGACAGACGATTGCCCGCACGCAGGAGAATCAGGCCGCGCAGTTCGCGCTGCGCATATGCGCGCAGCTCCTTCAGTCCGATCACCCGCTGCAGCGGACGCAGCATCTGGATGTCGAGCGCATACCAGCGCGGATCGCCGGGATCGCTGTCCGAGTCGTAGTGGGGGTTGCCGCGCTCGAAGGCAGTGGCGTCGGGGTAGGCGGCACGCACGATGCGCACGATGCCGGCGATGCCGGGCTCGGCGCAGCTCGAGTGATACAGGAACGCCTCGTCGTTCTTCTGCATCTGGTCGCGGATGAAGTTGCGTGCCTGGAAATTACGCACCCCATCCCAACTCGTTCGCCGGTGCGGCGCACGCGCCAGGTCATCGATGCCGAATGTGCCGGGCTCCGTCTTGAGCAGCCAGTACTTCATGCTGCCGGGGTGCTCATGAAGAATTCGATGCCGTCCTCGGTCGCCACCGCGTCGAGAGGTACATCGTGCGCGCTGCGCTCGATCACCGGGAGTTGCTGACAGCGGTATCCAATACCGACCAGCAACGGGCGCTGCCAGGCACGGCGATGCCGGCGGAAGGCCAGCAGGCGGTCGAAATACCCGCTGCCCGTGCCGAGGCGCGTGCCGGCGGGATCGAACCCCAGGAGCGGCAGGAACGCCACCGATAGCCAGCGGGCCCCAACGGTCTCGGCTGTATCAGGTTCGGCGATCCCATAGCGGTTGAGCCTGACGAGCGGGCCGCGCTCGCGGCAATAGGCGAGGCGATGCGCGCGGTAATCGAGGATGCGGGGCAGAAATACATGGCAGCGCCGCCGGCGCGCGAGCCCACGCAGCGATGCGGTATCGACCTCGGGAGAGCGCGCGACGTACAGACCGATATTGCGTCCGCCCGCCAGCCAGGGCATGGCGGCGATGTTGCGCGTAATCGCGGCCGCGGCCGCGGCGCGTTGCTGCGGCGGCAGTGCGTCTCGGCGCAAGCGCAGTTGCGAGCGCAGCAGCGCGCGGGCTGCGGTCCTATCGTGATGCGCGGTCATGCTCGGCAGACAAAAGGCGTCACCCGCCGGTGCCGGTGCGAACCGTTGCTCTCGAACCAGAGCAACAAGTGGGACAGCCTGTGACAGGTAAGGCTTTCTGCTGCGAGGCAGACTTGCACAATGCTGTCAGCAAGGCTTCAGGTCCCTGGGTGTTTCAATTAGGGTCCGAGGGTAACCCGGCCCGCTGTCGAACACTGCAGGCGACGCCCATGGCACTCTACACTAAAGCTCGAGCTGCTGTCCTTTCTCGAGCGCCGACTCGACGCGCTCGCGCATGCTCTTGAGGCGATGGCCAACTTCGCTCTGTGCACCGTGGTCGCGCTCGCGCAGCTTGATGAGCTCGTTGGCAAGGTTCAGCGCCGCCATGACGGCGATGCGGTCCAGGCCGACGATCTTGCCGCTGTCGCGAATTTCCTTCATGCGGACGTTGAGCAGCTCGGCGCTGTCGAGCAGATCGGTGCGCTCGGACGGCGAGCAGGCAACGAAGTATTCCTTCTCGAGAATGCGCACGCTGACGGGCGCGCTATCGCGCTCGCTCACGCGCTGTGTTCCATCGCCTTGAGGCGCCCGATCATCGCTTCGACGCGCGTGCGTACCTGCTCGCCACGATGCAGCAATGAGGTCTTTTCAGCGGTGAGGGAGTCCTGGCGCTGGCGCAGGGCCCTATTTTCGTCCTTGAGCTGAAGCACGGTGGCTACGAGCTCGTCGATGCGTTTCTCGAGCCGCTTGAGCTCGAGTTCGATCGTGGATCCGCGAATTGCTTCAGCCATGGACAAAACTATAGTTCCACGCTTGCACGCAGGTCAATGAGCGCAATACCATTCGCTCGTGTCCAGGCAGCCTAGTTACGTCGAATTCCAACGCCTGCTGGCGCAATCGCATGCGCTGGCGGAGCCCGCTGAAGCGCACGGCACCCTGGCCGGCGCGCTGTGCGCGCTCGTGCCATACCGGCTCGAGGACTGGCTGGCCGAGATCCTGCCCGAGGGGACCGGCATGGCCGCCCCCCCGGCTCTGCACCTACTATATGAGTCGACGGTGGCGGCATTGGCCGGCAGCGACATGAATTTTGAGCTGCTGATGCCAGATGATGACCGGCCGCTCGAGGAGCGCACCGAGGCGCTGAGCCTCTGGTGCACGGGGTTTCTCTATGGGCTCGGGACCAACGGCACGGCCGATCCGCAGCATCTGCCCGGCGACCTCGGCGAAGTGGTGCGCGATTTTACCGAGATCACCCGCGCCGGTGTTGACGCCAGCGATAGCCTGGAAGCAAACGAGTCGGCGCTCGCCGAGCTGGTCGAGTTCGTGCGCGTCGGCGTTCAGCTGCTGTTCGATGAGCTCGAGCCCCTGCGCGGGCGGTTTACCCCGCCGCTGACGCACGCATTGCATTGACAGTCGTGGTCCATGAGGGGTAATGCCCGCGATGAGTTTGCACGCCGCCGCAGCCAACTGATGCGGGAAGTCGGCCGCGAGGGCATCGCGATCGTGCCATCGGCTCCGGTGCGGCAAAGGAACAATGACGTCGAGTACAACTACCGTCAGGACAGCGATTTCTACTATCTGACGGGCTTGAACGAGCCCGAGGCCGTGGCGGTGCTGCTGCCGGGTCGCACGCAGGCCGAATACATCCTGTTCGTGCGCGAGCGCAATCCGGAACGCGAGATCTGGGACGGCAGGCGGGCCGGGCCCGCCGGTGCGGTGGCCGAACACGGCGCCGACGATGCCTTTCCGATCACCGACATCGACGAGATCCTGCCGGGAATGCTCGAGGGCCGTACGCGGGTCTTCTACACCATGGGCCTGAACCACGAATTCGATCAGCGCGTGGTCGGCTGGGTCAACGGACTGCGCGCCCAGGCGCGCAGCGGCCTGCATCCGCCGCAGGAGTTCGTGACGCTGGACCATGCACTGCACGACATGCGCCTCTACAAGAGTCGCGGCGAGATCGGTTTGATGCGACGTTCGGGCGAGATCGCCGCGCGAGCCCATGTGCGCGCAATGCAGTTCTGCCGACCAGGGCGCATGGAATACGAGGTCATGGCGGAGCTGCTGCACGAATTCAACCGCCACGGCGCCGACATTTCCTACCATCCGATCGTCGGCGGCGGCGCGAACTCCTGCGTGCTGCACTATCGCGACAACAACGCGCGCCTCAACGACGGCGACCTGTTGCTGGTGGATGCGGGCTGCGAGTATCGCTATTACGCGTCGGACATCACACGCACCTATCCGGTGGGCGGCCGCTTCAGTCCGGAACAGCGGGCCGTCTACGAAATCGTGCTCGAGGCGCAGCGTGCGGCAATCGCGAAGGTGCAGCCTGGCAATCATTGGAATGAACCGCATGACGCGGCCGTGCGCGCGATCACCCAGGGGCTGATCCGGCTGAAGTTGCTCAAAGGGCCGCTGGCCGCTGCGGTTCGCTCCGGCGCCTATAAGAAGTTTTTCATGCATCGCACCGGCCATTGGCTCGGAATGGATGTGCACGATGTCGGCGACTACAAGGTCGGCGAGGAATGGCGCGTGTTTGAGCCCGGCATGGTGCTCACGGTCGAGCCCGGTATCTATATCGCCGCCGGAACGCGCGGTGTCTCCAAGCGTTTCTGGAATGTCGGCGTTCGCATCGAGGATGATGTCGTGGTCACGCGCGGCGGCTGCGAGGTCTTGAGCAGTGCCGCGCCAAAAGAGGTCGCGGAAATCGAAGCTCTGATGGTTGCGGCATGAGTGCCGCGTCCTCGCACTTCGATGTGGCCATCGTCGGCGGCGGCCTGGTCGGTGCCAGCCTGGGATTGGCGCTTGCCGGCACCCCGCTGCGCGTCGTGCTGATCGAAGCGATCGCTCATCAGAGTGCCGCCCAGCCGAGCTTCGATGATCGCACCACGGCGCTGGGCAATGGCGCGCGCCGCATGTTCGAGACGCTCGGGGTCTGGCGCGAGATCGCTCAATTCGCCGCGCCGATCCGCAGCATTCACATCTCCGACGCCGGCCGCTTCGGGTTCGCACGGTTGGATGCCGCCGCGCAGGGGGTCGAGGCGCTGGGCTTCGCGGTCTCCAACCGTTGCATCGGTGCGGCACTGTGGCGGGCGCTTGGCCGGGCGCCAGCGATCACTGTGCAGGCGCCGACACGGGTGACGGCGATACACGGCGCGGTCGATTCAGTCCGGCTCTCAACCGCCACTGCCGATGGCCGCGAGGCCAGCGTCGAGGCGCGACTGGTGGTGGCCGCCGACGGTGCGCATTCGCTGGTGCAGCGCCAGGCCGGGATTGATTCGAGCTCGACAAATTACCGGCAGACCGCGGTGATCGGCAATATCCGCACCGATCGCGCGGCGAGCGGCGTTGCCTACGAGCGGTTCACCGACACCGGTCCGCTGGCGGTGCTGCCATTGCTGGATGGCAGTTACACGGTGGTGTGGACGCTCGCACCGGAGCAAGCCGCGAGCCTGTGCGCCTGTCCGGAGCAGGAGTTCATGCGCGAACTGCAGCGCTGCTTCGGTTGGCGGGTGGGCCGCATACTCGCGGTGGCCAAGCGCGCCTCGTATCCGCTCGTGCTCACGCGCGCTGCGCAGCATTCCACGCCGCGCACGGTGTTGATCGGCAATGCCGCGCAGGCGCTGCATCCGGTCGCGGCGCAGGGATTTAACCTCGGTCTGCGCGACGCGGCGATGCTCGCCGAATCGATCGCCGGGAGCGCCGATCCCGGCGCAGCGGCGGTTCTGACTGAGTTCGTGCGCCGCCGCGCCGCCGATCGTCATGGCATGATCGGCTTCACCGATACGCTGGTGAAGGTATTCAGCGACCCGCGCACTGCGATGCTGCGCGACCTGGGTCTACTGCTGTTTGACCTGATGCCGCCGGCGAAGCAAGCGATGTCACGCTTGAGCGTCGGTTTCGGCACCGCACTGCCACGGCTCGTACGCGGCCTGCCGCTCGGCGGGACGCCGCCCGCGGCGCAGCCGAAGATTTGAAAGGCGAGCGGCGATGGGCGAGACATAGCGGTGATGGGCGAGACATTCAGTGTCGTCGTGGTCGGCGGCGGCGTCACCGGGGCCTGCGTGGCCGCGTTGCTGGCGCGGCATTCCGGACTGCCGCCGGCCGCCATCGCGTTGCTCGCACCCGAATCGCCGGTGCCGACGAATGCGGGGGCGCCGGCCCGCGCGGCGCCGGAGGCGCCGGATCTGCGTGTTGCCGCGATCTCGCGTGCCAGTGAGCGCATTCTCTCATGCGCCGGCGCCTGGGAACGGCTCGATGCCGGGCGGCTGTGTCCGTATGAGCGGATGCGTGTGTGGCATGAGACCTCCGGGGCGAGCGGCGGCGCCCACGCCCTGGTTTTCGACGCGGCCGATCTGGCCGAGCCAAATCTCGGCTACATCATCGAGAATCGCGAGCTGCAGCGCGCTTCGCTCGAGGCATTTGCAGCGGCCGGCGGCGTATTCATCAACGAAGCGCTGGAGTCGCTCGAATTCGGATCCGCGGCGGCGGCCGGTCGCACCGCCACTACAGCGTTCTCGGCGCAGCTGGTGATTGGGGCCGACGGAGCGCAATCGCTGGTGCGGACGCAGGCCGGTCTCGAAGCCACGGTGCACGACTATCGCCAGCGCGCCATCGTCGCGACGGTGAGCACCGCCAAGCCACACGAGGCCACCGCCTGGCAGCGCTTTCTGTGCAGCGGCCCGTTGGCGTTCCTGCCGTTGTTTGACGGCAGTTCGTCGATCGTCTGGTCGGCGGACGAGCCGCTGGCACAGGAGCTGTGCGCGTGCTCGCCCGCGGATTTCAATGCAAGGCTCGAGCGCGCGTTCGGTTTCGCGCTCGGCCGCACGCAGCTATGCAGCCAGCGGCTGTCGTTTCCGCTGCGCAGCCTGCGGGCGGACAGCTATGTGGCAGCACGGATTGCACTGATCGGCGATGCGGCGCATCTGGTCCATCCATTGGCCGGGCAGGGCGCCAATCTCGGGCTGCTCGATGCCGCCGCGCTGTGCGAGGCGGTCATCCGGGCCGTCGGGGAGCGCGAGGATCCCGGCGCGCTACGCTCGCTGCGTCGCTATGAACAGCAGCGCCGTACGCACAATCTGCTGACGAACGCCGCGATGGGGGCCTTCAACTCGGGTTTCAGCGCCGTGCGCGGACCGCTGGCGTGGCTGGCGAATCGCGCGCTCGGGACGGTCAACCGCAGCACTGCCGCCAAACGTCTGTTCGCGGCGCATGCGCTCGGCCTCAGCGGCGAGCTGCCGCGCTTTGCGCGGGCAGCGGCGGCGGCCTGATCGGTGCGACACTCCCGCTTCTGAGGCGGGGGCGCAGGCGTCGGTCAACTCCTGCTATCAGGCCGTCGGGATACGGTCGATCTTCGCCGCGCAGATGAAATCGTTTTCCGACAGGCCGCCGATCGCGTGGGTGGAATAGCGCACGCGGCAATAGTTGTAGCCGACCTCGAGGTCCGGATGGTGGTCCTCGATATTGGCGAGGTGCGCCAGTGCATTGACGAAGCTCATCGTTCGGTAGAAGTCGCGAAAGCGCAATTCACGTTTGATCGCCTTGCCGCCTTCGATCAGTTGCCAATCGGATGCCAGTGCGGCGAGTTCGCGTTTTGCCGCTTCGCCGACCAGCGGCATGACGCCGCCTTCGCAGGGTTTGCAGCGCCGTTCGGCCAGCTCGGGGGCGTGATTGTTCACGCCGGTCGGATTGTTCATGAGGGTGTCATCCTGCGGGCATAGGTGCGCGCGACATATTGTTCGACCAGTTCCTGAAATTCCTCGGCGATGCGCTCGCCTTTGAGCGTAACGGTCTTGGTGCCGTCCTCATAGACAGGCGCCACCGGGCGCTCGCCGGTGCCGGGCAGGCTGATGCCGATGTTCGCCTGCTTGCTTTCGCCGGGACCGTTGACGACGCAACCCATGACCGCGACCGTCATGTCCTCCACCCCGACGTGCGTCGTTCGCCACTGTGGCATACGCGCACGCAGATGCTCCTGAATCCGCGCGGCAAGGGTTTGAAAATAGGTGCTGGTGGTGCGGCCGCAGCCAGGGCAGGCGGTAACCAGCGGGGTGAACGAGCGCAGCCCCATGGTCTGCAGCAGCTCCTGCGCAACGATGACCTCGCGGGTGCGGTCGCCGCCAGGCTCGGGGGTGAGCGAGATGCGGATGGTATCGCCGATGCCCTGCTGCAGCAGGATCGCCAGCGCCGCGGATGAGGCGACGATGCCCTTGGAGCCCATGCCGGCTTCGGTGAGGCCCAGATGCAGCGCGAACGGCGAACGCGCCGCGAGCTCGCGATAGACGCCGATCAGGTCCTGCACGGCGCTGACCTTGGCCGAGAGCACGATGCGCTCGGGCGCCATCCCGAGCTCCACCGCGCGCTGCGCGCTGTCGAGCGCCGAGCGCACGATCGCCTCGCGCATGACCTTCTGCGCCGATTCCGGCTCGGCGCGGCGGCTGTTCTCGTCCATCAGGCGCGCGAGCAACTCGGCGTCGAGACTGCCCCAGTTCACGCCGATGCGTACCGGCTTGCCGTTGCGGCAGGCGATCTCGATCATCTCGGCGAATTGCGTGTCGCGCTTGGCGCCGCGGCCGACATTGCCCGGGTTGATACGGTATTTGTCCAGCGTCTCGGCACAACCGGGGTGCTCCTGCAGCAGCTTGTGGCCGTTAAAATGAAAGTCGCCGATCAGCGGTACGCGGCAGCCGACGGCTTCGAGTCGTGCGCGAATGTGCGGTACCGCGGCAGCGGCTTGCGCCGTGTTGACCGTGATGCGCACCAGCTCCGAGCCCGCGTCCGCGAGCGCGCGCACCTGTTGCGCCGTTGCGCCGATGTCGGCGGTGTCGGTGTTGGTCATCGACTGCACCGCGATGGGCGCATCGCCGCCGATCGTTACGTCGCCGACCTTGACGGCGATGCTGCAGCGGCGGGGGGTATATGGGGAGTTAACCATTGATCGGCCCGTGGGCTGGCCCGCAATTGGACCTGTAGAGGCGTGATTGTAGTGGGGATGCGCCGGCGGCTGCTATGATCCATTATCCCGCGCGAGCGATGGGCGGCAGTCACCGCGCCGCCTTTTTTATTGGCGGTGGCGCCCATGAGCGGTCAAGACGCGTTTTTGAGCGGCTAAGTACGGCGAATCGTTGTGCGGTACGGCACTTTCGGAGGCTGATTTTGGGGCGGCGCACCTGTTTGTATGACACGCACGTCGGTCTCGGCGCGCGCATGGTGGATTTCGGCGGCTGGGATATGCCGGTCGCATACGGTTCGCAGCTCGAGGAACACCACGCGGTGCGACGCGACGCCGGCGTCTTCGACGTCTCGCACATGTGCGTCATGGATCTGCACGGCCCGGGGTCGCGCGCGCTGCTGCAGCGGCTGCTCGCGAACGATGTCGGCCGGCTGCACGCCGCAGGCAAGGCACTCTACAGTTGCATGCTCAATGAACGTGGCGGCATCCTCGATGACTTGATCGTCTACTTTCTGAGCGAGGCGCACTTTCGCGTGGTGGTCAACGCCGGGACGCGCGAGCAGGACCTCGAGTGGATCCGACAGCATGCCGCGGCGTTCGGAGTTCGGGTAAGCGAGCGCGACGATCTGGCGATGCTCGCGGTCCAGGGGCCGCAGGCCCGCGCGCGCGTCGCCGCGCTCATGTCTGAACCGACCGCGGCGCAGGCGCTCGCGCTCGAACCTTTCTTCGGCGCGCAGCTGGGCGCGTGGTTCGTGGCCCGCACGGGCTATACGGGAGAGGACGGCTTTGAGCTCATGCTGCCGCAGGGCGAGGCGGTGGCCGTGTGGCAGCGCCTCATCGGGAGCTCGGTGCGTGCCTGCGGCCTCGGTGCACGCGATACGCTGCGACTGGAAGCGGGCATGAATCTCTATGGCAACGACATGGATGAGCGCACGCATCCGCTGGAGTCGGGGCTGGCGTGGACGGTCGCCTTCGAGCCGCCGACGCGCGATTTCATCGGGCGTACGGCGCTCGAGGCGGTGCGCGCGCGCGGCAGCGAGCGCAAGCTCGTGGGCTTGCTGCTCGACTCACGCGCCGTGCTGCGCAGCCATCAGCGGGTCGAGGTCCCGGGCGTCGGCGCCGGCGAGGTCACGAGCGGCACCTTCTCGCCGACGCTGGCGCGCTCGATCGGCCTGGCGCGCGTCCCCGCCGCGACCGGTGGCGATGTGCAAGTGGAGGTGCGCGGCCGTCTGCTGCCCGCCAAGGTGGTGCGGCCGCCGTTCGTGCGACATGGGCGCGCCTTGCTCTGACGGGCGCGGTGGATCTACCAGGGAGAATTGAAGGCGATGAGCAACATTCCCGGCGAACTCAAGTACACCCGCAGTCATGAATGGGTACGGGAGCTGGCCGACGGTAACGTCGAGATCGGCATCAGCGATCATGCCCAGCACGCGCTCGGCGATCTGGTCTACGTGGATTTACCGGAGGTCGGGCGCGAGCTCAACACGGGTGAGGCCTGCGCGGTGGTCGAGTCGGTGAAGGCAGCGTCCGACGTCTACAGCCCGATCGCCGGCGCGGTGATTGCGATCAACAATCGGCTCACGCAATCGCCGGAGCTGATCAATCACGAACCCTACGCCGGTGGCTGGATGCTGCGGCTCAGGCCGGCGACGCCGATCGCGGGAGCGGCGTTGCTGTCGGCCGCCGACTACGCAGCGTTTGCCGCGGCCGAAGGCTAGGGCACGCCGCACCATGCCGTTCATTCCCCACACCGACGAGGACGTGCGCGAAATGCTCGAGGCGATCGGCGCGCCGAGCATCGAGGCGCTGTTCGATGAGATCCCTCCGCACCTGCGGGTGTCGGCGCTGCCGGAGATACCTCCGGGACTCAACGAGCAGCAAGTCCTGCGGCTGATGGCGGAGCGCGCGCGCCAGGACGGCCGGCCGCTGTGCTTCATCGGCGCGGGCGCCTATGAGCATCACATCCCGGCGGCAGTCTGGTCGACGGTGACCCGCGGCGAGTTCTACAGCGCGTACACGCCCTATCAGGCCGAGGCCAGTCAGGGCACGCTGCAAACCATCTATGAATACCAGAGCATGATGGCCGCCCTGACCGCAATGGAGGTTTCCAATGCCTCGCTCTACGACGGCGCCACCGCCGTCGCGGAGGCCTGCCTCATGGCCGTGCGCGCGAACCGGCGCTCGAAGTCCGCGCGCGTGCTGTTGCCGCGCAATCTGCATCCGCATTATCGGGCCGTGACCCGCGTGAGTGCGAGTAACCAGGGCCTGACTTTCGAGGAGCTGCCCTATGCGCGCGGGCACGGCCATACGGCGGCCGAAGCGCTGGCGCAGTTCGAGGGCGAGGACATCACCGCGCTCGTCATTCAGCAGCCGAATTTCTTCGGTGTGCTCGAAGACGTGGATGCCCTGACCGACTGGGCGCACGCCCGCAAGTCGCTGGTCGTGGCCGTCGTCAACCCGATTTCACTCGCCCTGCTGAAGCCGCCGGGAGAGTGGGGTGCGAAAGGCGCCGACATTGTCGTCGGCGAGGGCCAGCCGCTCGGCTGCCCGCTGTCTTCGGGTGGTCCGTATTTTGGCTTCATGACTTCGCGCATGGAGCACGTGCGGCAAATGCCGGGCCGGATCGTCGGCCGCACCCTTGATCTCGACGGCCGGCCGGGCTTTACGCTGACGCTTCAGGCGCGCGAACAGCATATTCGCCGCGCCAAGGCGACCTCGAACATCTGCACGAATCAGGGGCTGCTGATGATGGCCGGCACGGTGTATCTGGCGCTGTTGGGCGCTGAGGGCCTCGAGCGCGTCGCTGCGGCCTGCCTTGCACGCACCGATGAGCTGTTGCGCGCGCTGACGCGCCTGCCGGGCGTACGCCGGGGGTTCGCGCGGTCGGTATTTCACGAGGCGGTGTTGCTGCTGGACCGACCGGTGGCGCCGGTGCTGCAGACGCTGGCGGCGCGCGGTATCGAAGGCGGCCTCAATTTGAGCGAATACTTCCCCGAGCTCGGCAATGCGCTGCTCGTGTGCGCGACCGAAACGAAGTCCGCTGCCGACATCGAAGTCTATGCGCAAGCCCTGGGCGATGCGCTCAAAGCGGCGCGCGCCGCATGAGCGGCGATCTTGAGTTCCAACGCACCGGGAGCCTCGGACAGCGCGCGCATGGGAGAACTGCATGAGTCTGGCGATGCGTGAAAAGTTGATCTTCGAGCACTCGCGTCCGGGCCGCGGCGCGCGCGGCCAGTGGCCGGCGCCGATCGCCCCGCCGCCGCTGCCACCGGAGCTGCGGCGGGCGCGGCGGCCCGCGCTGCCGCAAGTGAGCGAACTCGACGTGGTGCGGCACTACACGCGGCTGTCGCAGCTCAATTTCTCGATCGACACGCATTTCTATCCGCTCGGCTCCTGCACCATGAAGTACAACCCCAGGGCGTGCAATGCCGCGGCCATGCTGCCGGAATTCCTGGCGCGCCATCCGCTCGCGCC
>JBIODE010000015.1:0-21564 GCA_044440325.1 Steroidobacterales bacterium | reverse complement strand
GTGATGTTCTGGTCCGCGTCAACGGCCAGCTCGTGACGCGCTTTGAACCGTTGGAATCGGTGCTCGACGATTCGGTGGGCGGCACGGTCGAGCTGCAGCTGCAGCGTGGCGGCAAGGTGTTCACCACGAAGCTCACGGTCGACGACCTCGATGCGATCACGCCGGCGGCATACCTGGAGCTGGGCGATGCGGTGCTGCATACGCTCTCCTATCAGTTGGCGCGGGCGTTTCATCGGCCCATACGCGGCGTGTTCGTCGCTGCGTCGGGATACATCTTCGACGCCGCCGGGGTGCCGCGCGGCGCGGTCATTACCGCGCTGAATTCCAAGAAGATCGACAATCTTGCCGATTTCGAGGCGGCGGTCGCAGACCTCGGCGATGGTGCGCGTGCGAGCGTGCGCTATTCGACCCTTGAGGATCCGAACGGCAGCGAGCTGCGCTCGATCCGCATTGACCGACGCTGGTTCCCGGCGCGGCGCTGCCAGCGCGACGACAAGGCCGGTTATTGGCAGTGCGCTGAGCTGCCGGCAGCCGCGCCGGCCGCGCCGCCGTCCGGCGGTGCGGCGCAATTTCCGCGGGTCGCCGACCGACACGCGGCGGAGCTCGCACCCTCGCTCGTGTTCGTGACATTCGACATGCCGTATTCGGTCTCGGGCGTCAGCGAGCGCAACTATCACGGCGCAGGATTGATCGTCGATACCGAGCGCGGTCTGATCGTCACCGATCGAAATACCGTTCCGGTATCGCTCGGCGACGTGCGTCTGACCTTCGCCGGTACGCTCGAGATTCCGGGCGAAGTCGTGTACGTGCATCCGCTGCACAATATTGCGATCATTCATTACGATCCGAAGCTGCTCGGCAGCACGCCGGTGCGGGCGGCGAAGCTCGCGACGCAAGAGCTGCGCGAGGGCGAGGCCGCCAATGTCATCGGGCTGGACGGCAACGGCGAACTCAAGACGCGCTCGACCAGCATCGCCGCCGTGGATCCCCTGCTGCTGCCGCTGTCGCGCTCGGTGCAGTTCCGCGAGAGCAATCTCGAGGTCGCCAGCCTGGTGAATCCGCCGGACGACTTCGTCGGCATATTGGCCGATGACGCCGACCGCGTGCGCGGCCTATGGGCCAGTTTCGCCTCGGACAATGGCCGCGAGCTGGTACAGGAAAACCGCGGGCTGTCGAGTGATGTGATCGCCGAGACGCTCGACTTCGTGCGCAGCGGCCGCGCACTGCATTCGCTCGAGGCTGAGTTCGTGCCGCAAACGCTCGCGAGCGCGCGCCGGCTCGGGCTCACCGAGGCCTGGGTGCGCCGCATTCAAAGTGCAAATCCATCAGCGCATCAGGTGCTCGGCATTGCGCGCCTGGTGGGTGGCTCGGACGCGGCCCGGTTGCTGCAACCAGGCGATATCCTGCTCAGCATCGATGATCAGCCGGTGACACGCTTCCGCGAAGTCGAGCGTGCCGTCGGGAACAAAGACACTGTGCGTGTCACGGTCTGGCGCCCGGACGGCGAGCAGACATTGGAAGTCAGAACCGCAAGCTTGTCGGGCCGCGACATCGATCGCGTGGTGTTGTGGGCCGGCGCAACCTTGCAGGCGCCGCACCGGGCGATCAGCGCGCAGCGCGGCATTGCCCCCGAAGGCATCTATGTCGCGTACTTTTCATTCGGCTCGCCGGCCTCGCGTTTCGGGCTCGTGCCGGGCCACCGCATTGTCGAGGTCGATGGCGTCGCGACACCTGATCTCGATGCATTTCTCAAGCAAGTGACCGGCCGCGCCGATCGCTCGTCGTTGCGTATTAAAACGTTGGCTTGGAACGGGGCGCCGGAAGTGATCACGCTGAAGCTCGACCGGCACTATTGGCCCGCCTATGAATTGCGCCGTTCGATGCTGGAGTGGCAGCGGCAAGGGCTTGAATAGACGCAGACTGCGTCGGTCACAAAATAGCCTCCGTCACAGATATTTCGACGCGCATTGCTACAATCGCCGAATGGTGACAATCGTACGCGCGACACAGCTCGAGCTCGATACTGCCGTGCAGGCGCTGCGCGACGGCGAGCTGGTGGCATTTCCGACCGAGACCGTTTATGGCCTGGGCGCGCACGCCGGGCATCCGGCGGCGCTGCGCAAGATCTTCGCCGCCAAGGGCAGACCGACGAACCATCCGTTGATCGTGCATCTGGACAGCGCGCGCTTCCTGACGCGCTGGGCGCGCGCGGTGCCGGTCGCGGCGGAGAAGCTCGCCGAGCGTTTCTGGCCGGGACCGTTGACGCTGGTACTGCCGCGCGCCGACAACGTCAGCGAGCTGGTGACCGGCGGCCAGGATACGATCGCGGTGCGCATACCCGCGCATCCGATGGCGCAGCAGCTGCTGACCGCATTCGGCGGCGGCATCGCCGCGCCGTCTGCCAATCGCTACGGTCGCGTCAGCCCGACGCGCGCGGAACACGTGCGCGAGGAGCTGGGCGAATCCGTGCGCGTGATCCTCGACGGCGGGGAGTGCAAGGTGGGAGTCGAGTCAACCATTGTCGCCTGCATCGGCGACACCGTGCGGCTGCTGCGCCCCGGCAGCATCACCCTATCGGCGCTGCGACGCGTGGTCGGCGATGTGCTGCTTGCCGCCGGCGAGGATGGACCGCGGGTTCCAGGCTCGCACGCCATGCACTACGCGCCAACCACGCCGCTGCAGATCACGCCGACCGATCAGATCGAAACGCTGGCAGAGTCCCTGTCGGGCGCCGGACTGCGGGTGGCCGTGCTGGCGCAGCGCCCGCCGCTGGGCACCTACCAGCACGTCACCTGGATCAATGCCGGCCGCCGCGTCGAGGCCTATGCGCACGATCTCTATGCCAATTTGCGCACGCTCGACAAGGCCGGCTGCGCGCGCATCCTGGTACAGGAAGTGCCGGCCGATGAGCGCTGGGACGCCGTGCGCGACCGGTTGCAGCGTGCCGCCTCGGTCGGCGCGCAGGACAATCAGGGCGAGAATTCGCTCGCGATCGGTTTTCTGCCGTAAATTTTTGCAGCTTTCGAGATGTCCCGCTACATCGACCCTTTCGAGCCGGACCAGATCCGACGGCTGGTGCGCGAATTCGGCTCGCCGCTGCTGATCGTCGATTGCGCGCGTGTCCGTGCCCAGTATCGCAAGCTCCGCAGGGCCCTGCCCGGCGTCGATCTGCACTATGCACTCAAGCCACTGCCGCATGCTGCCGTCGTTCAGACCGTGCTCGATGAGGGCGGCTGGCTCGACCTCGCAACCACGGGTGAGGTGCAGCTGGTGCAGGGGCTCGCAGTCGCCGCGTCGCGCTGCATCCATACGCATCCGATCAAGCGTGAGTGCGATATCCGCAATGCAGTGGCGTTCGGCGTGCGCAGCTTCGTCGCCGATAACCCCGATGAAGTGCGCAAATTCAAACGCTATGGCGAGCAGGCCGCGCTGCTGCTGCGGGTATCGTTCCGCAGTCCCGGCGCGGTCTGCGATCTGTCGCGCAAATTCGGTTGTGACCCGGAGGACGCGGTGGAGCTGGCGCGCCTGGCGGCCGCGCTCGGGATCGATGTGCTGGGCTTTTCCTTTCATGTCGGCTCGCAGGCGGCCGACGCCCTCAAACATGTCGAAGCTATTGAGGCCTGCGCGCGGTTGCTCGCGCTTGCGCGACGCGAGCGTCTCGGCAGTCTCGACACGCTCGACATCGGCGGCGGCTTTCCGATCGACTATCTGCAACGCGCGGTCGACATCCAGCGTTTTTGCGCGCCGATCCGTGCCGCGCTGGCCACGCTGCCGAAGCGTGTGCGGGTGATCGCCGAGCCGGGTCGCTACATCGCCGGGCCGGCCGCGATCGGCGTCGCCACGGTCATGGGACGCGCGCGGCGCGAAGGTCATTGGTGGTACTACCTGGATGACGGCCTGTACGGTTCCTACAGCGGACAGCTTTATGATCACGCGCGCTACCCGGTGGAATCGCTCAAGCAGGGCGAGCCGCGGCTGCCGTCGGTGCTCGCGGGACCGACTTGCGACAGCATCGATGTGATCGCTGAGAATCTGATGCTGCCGGAGCTCAAGGCCGGCGATCTGATCGTCGGCCGCGCCATGGGAGCCTATACCTGGGCCAGCGCTTCGGAATTCAATTTTTTCCCGAAGGCAACCGTCATCGCCGTCAATCGCCACCCGGGGGACAGTGGCGGCACCTGAGGTCGCAGCGCGCGGTTGCGCCGGCGGCGCGCCCTAGGTGCCGGCATACTTCTCGTTGAGGACAATGTTACGCTCGATAAATCGCCACTCGCCGTTGCGCTTCTCAAGAATGTCGTTGTAGCTGCCGGGCGGACCGATGACGGCAAGGCCGGCGCCGTTCGCCGTGCCGGCGCTTGGACACACTGTAAACCAGTAGGCATGGTGCTTGACACGGGTCGGGCTCATGAACTCGTACGAAGAATTCGCAACTAAGTGCCAAAGGTCCCAGCCTTTTGCCGGCTTTTCGGCCTTGATGTCGCAGGTGGGTTGTATTGCCGGACTACCCGCTGGGCCGCCGGGTGGTCCACCTGCGCCAGGGCCGCTCGCGCCGCCCTGAGGGGGCATCTGCAACGGAGCCAGTGTCTGCCTGAACGGCCTCTTTACCTGCGGGCCCTGCGGCCCTTGCGGGCTGATGATGACAGCGTCATCCCAGAAGGCTGTCTCCTCCAGCTTGACGTCACGTGTATCCATGCCTTTGAGGTAGCGCTCAATTGCGCCTTGAATGGACAGCATGTCTTTCATCGTCGGAGTGAAGCTTTCGGCCGCGTTAGCCGACCTCACCCCCGCGCTCGAAATCAGGACTACGCCCGCAGCAACTGAGACGCATGAGCGCACAAGCAATTGAAGGATAGGTCTGTGCATGCTGCCCCCCCATTAACATGTATGGAACCAACGAGACGTCAGCGATTTCAACACTTCAGTCGAGCTCCGAGACCACCTCGCGTGGCGCGCCTGGTAGCATCGAACCGAATGTCGCCGACCCCAAGCCAACCACCCGATAGTATTACCCGCCAGATTGCCGCGATACCTGTCCACAGTCCAGCTACGATCCCCACCTCAACCCTCACGACCACTTTACGGGTCGTTCTAATTCAGTTGTCGGTCAGCTGATCGATGAGCGCCGCGAGCGTTGCAATCGGCGCGCTGCAACTGCTGCCGCGGCAGACATAGGCGGTGGCGACATCCGTGGCCGGCTTGGAAGCGATGGCCGCCGGCAGCTCCCCGGCCTCAGCCGGCACCGCCAGCAGCCAGTCCCGCGGTGCGTACAGCGCGTTAAGTTGCCGCTGCCAGGGCGTCAGTGCCGCTTGCGGTCCGCGCAGCAGCACGATTGCGGGCGGGTGCAGATAATCCTGCAGCGCGTGCAGCATCGACGTGTGCCCCGTGGGGAACCGCTCGATCGCGGCCCAGGCTGCGGCCAGGCAGCGCTCGGCGGCGTGCAGATAGGGTGAAGACCCGAGTAAATGGCCCAGGCGCAGCAACACCGCCGCGGCGATGGCGTTGCCGGCGGGCAATGCCTCATCGCCATAGGACTTCGGGCGGCAGATCAACGCCTCGTGATCGTCGGCGGTAAAGTAGAAGCCACCGGCGTCGTGGTCTTGGAAGTGATGCAACACGAGGTCCATCAACTCGCAGGCAAAACGCAGCTCATCGGCACGGAAGCGGGCGCTGGCGAGCTCGAGAACGGCTTCGGCCAGGAACACATGATCGTCCAGATACGCGGGCAGGGCGGCCGTGCCCGTACTGTCGCTGGCGAACAAGCGGCCGCCGCGCCAGTGCCGCCGGCGCAAATACTCCAGTCCCTGCTCGGCCGCGGCGATGAAGTCCGGCCGCTCCAGCAGGCGACCGGCCTGCGCGAGGGCGCGAATCGCCAGCGCGTTCCAGCTCGTCAGCACCTTGTCATCGAGGCCGGGCCGCACGCGATGGGCGCGCACCGCGAGGAGTCTGGCGCGCGCGGCGGCGAGCCGCCGGACGATTTCTTCAGCGGGGAGCCGCTGCGCCTGCGAAAGTGACTCCAAACTGGCCTGCACCCGCAGGTGCCATTGTCCCTCGAAGTTCGGTTCGGCATCGAGTCCGAAGCGCGGCGCGAATAGCGCCCATTCCTGCGGCGTCAAATGCTGCTGGGCGTCCGCCGCGTTCCAGAGATAGTAGCGACCCTCGTGGCCCTCGGAATCGGCGTCGAGACTCGAATAGAAGGCACCCTCGGGCGAGCGCATGTCGTCCATCATCCAGGCGGCGGTGCGCTCGGCACAGTCGCGAAACAACGGCTCGCCGGTCGCGCACGCGGCCTGCGCGTACGCTCCGAGCAGCTGGGCATTGTCGTACAGCATTTTTTCAAAATGCGGAATTTCCCATCGCTCGTCGACCGAATAGCGGTAGAAGCCGCCGCCGAGCTGGTCGGTGAGACCGCCTTCCGCCATGCGCGTGAGTGTCAGTGTGGCCATGTAGAGCGCCTGCAAGTCCGGTACGTCGGCCGAGGCGCTCGCGCGCCAGTCGTGCAGCAGGCGCGTGATCGCCGGCGCGTGCGGAAATTTCGGCGCCGAGCCGAAGCCGCCATGGCGGCCGTCGAAGTCGCGCGCGAGCGCGATCCGGCAGGCAAGAATCGGCGCTGCGCTCAGCTGCGCGGCGGCCGCCGCCGGCGGATTCAAATCGTTGAGCGCGGCGGTGATCTGGGCGGCCGGCGCGCGCAGCTCCTCGAAGTGCTCGCGGTAGTAGGCCGCGACCTGCGTGAGCAGATCGCGAAAGGCGGGTAGACCGAAGCGTGCTTCGGCGGGGAAATACGTGCCGCCAAAGAACGGCCGCTGGTCCTCATGCATCAGGAACATCGTCAGCGGCCAGCCGCCGCCGCGGCGCGTCAACACCTGGTGGGCGAGCTGGTAGATGCGGTCCAGATCCGGGCGCTCCTCCCGATCGACCTTGATGTTGACGAACAGCGCGTTCATCAGCGCCGCGGTGGCGTCATCCTCGAATGATTCGTGCGCCATGACATGGCACCAGTGGCAGGCGGCGTAGCCGATCGACAGCAGGATCGGCTTGCGTTCGCTGCACGCGCGCTCGAGGGCCTGCGGGCCCCACTCGTACCAATCGACCGGATTGCCGGCATGCTGCCGCAGGTATGGGCTGCGCTGTGCCGCGAGCCGGTTGGGAGTCGCTCGCCTGTGCGCATTGGTCATGGGGAGCTGGTGGCTTTTGAGTAGAATGGCGCGCCACTATAACGGATCGTCAGCCGAGCCGATGTCAGCCACTCTCGACTCCACCGTCACCGCGCCCGCAGCGGGCGAGCTGCCGCTGCTGCGACTCAAGCGCGGCGAGGATCGCCGCCTGCGTGCCGGCCATCTGTGGGTATTTTCCAATGAGGTCGACAACGACGCCACGCCGCTGACCGCGCTTGCACCGGGCGCGCTGGTGCGCGTGCATTCCGATCGCGACCAGTTTCTCGGCTACGCTTACTTCAATCCGCATGCGCTGATCTGTGCGCGTATCCTGAGCCGCTCGGCGGTGCATCCGCCCGATCGCTCGCTGATCGTGCATCGGCTCAAGGTGGCACTTGCGTTGCGCGAGCGGCTGTATCGAGCGCCTTATTATCGACTGTTGTTTGGCGAATCCGACGGCTTGCCGGGGCTGGTGCTGGACCGGTACGGCGAGGTCATCGTCGGTCAGATTGCCACGGTCGGGATGGAAGCGCTGCGCACCGAGGTCGAGGCGGCGATCGCCGCCACGCTGGCGCCGAAAGCACTGGTGTGGAAGAACGATGGCGGGGCGCGCGAGCTCGAGCAGCTGCCCAAACAGATCATCACCGGGATCGGCCGCGCTCCGGAGGAATTGCAGGTGCTCGAGGGCGGGCTGCAATTCACCGTGCCGCTTGCGAGCGCACAGAAGACCGGATGGTTTTACGATCAAACCGCCAATCGCGAGCAATGGCGCCGTATGCTGTGGCCAGGCGCGCGCGTGCTGGATGTCTGCAGCTACGCCGGCGCCTGGGCGATCAGCGCCCTGCGCAGCGGTGCGCGCGAGGCGCTGTGCGTCGATTCGTCCGAGGCAGCACTCGCGGTGGCCGGCCGCAATGCTGCCGCCAATGGCGTCACGCTGGCCACCGAGCGCGGCGACGCCTTCGAAGTACTCGACAATCTCGTGCGTCGCGGTGAGCGCTTCGATGCGGTGGTGCTCGATCCCCCGGCCTTCATCAAGCGCAAGAAGGATTTGCCGCGCGGCGAGGCCGCTTACCGCAAGCTCAACCAGATTGCCATGCGCCTGCTCGAACGGGATGCGCTGCTGGTGAGCTGCTCGTGCTCATACCATTTGCCGGCCGAGGAGCTGCTCGGACTGATCCAGTCGGCCGCGCGCCATACGGGGCGTTTCGTCCAGATTCTATACAGCGGCGGCCAGTCCAGCGACCATCCACTCCACCCGGCGATCGCCGAAACGCGCTACCTCAAGGCATTTTTCTGCCGCGTCACACGCGAGTAAGACCAGCTAAACTTGCGCGATGCTGCGATATCCAAACATAGATCCGGTCGCTATCCACTTAGGTCCTGTGCGCGTTCATTGGTACGGGATCATGTACCTGCTCGGGTTTGCCGCCGCATGGTTCCTGGCGCGGCGGCGCGCGAACGCGCCGGGCTCGACCTGGTCCAATCCTGAGGTCGACGACTTTATTTTCTACGCCATGCTCGGCGTCATTGCCGGTGGCCGCATCGGCTATGTACTGTTCTACGGCTGGCCGCTGTGGCGTGCCGACCTGCTCTATCCGCTCAAAATCTGGCAAGGCGGTATGTCCTTCCACGGCGGACTGCTCGGCGTGCTGATCGCGTCTGTCCTGTTCTCGCTGCGGCGCAAGCGGCACCTCGGCGACGTATTCGATTTCACCGCGCCGCTGCCCGGTATCGGCTTGTTCTTCGGTCGCATCGGTAATTTCATCAACGGCGAGCTGTGGGGCCGGCCCGCCGATGTGCCCTGGGCCGTGCTCGTGCCGGACGTGAACGGCGGCGCGCCGGTGGCGCGCCAGCCCTCGCAGCTCTACGAGGCGTTGCTCGAGGGGCTGGTGCTGTTCTTGATCCTGTGGATCTTCACACGCCGGCCGCGGCCGCGCTATGCGCCCTCCGCGCTGTTTCTCATTTGGTATTCGTTGGCGCGCATCGCCATCGAATTCGTGCGCGAGCCGGACATTCAAATCGGCTACCTGGCCGGCGGCTGGTTCACCATGGGGCAGCTGCTGTCGCTGCCGATGCTGCTGACGGGCCTGGTGCTCTGGCTCATTGCCTATCGCCAACGTACGCCTTCCGGAAACTTCGCAGCGGCGCAATGAATGCCTATCTCGAGCTGCTGCGTGCCGTGCGCGAGCGCGGCGAGCGAAAGCAGGATCGCACCGGCACCGGCACGTTGTCGATCTTTGGCCATCAGATGCGCTTTGCGCTGGCGCCCGGCTTCCCGCTCGTGACCACGAAAAAGATTCACCTGCGCTCGATAATCTACGAATTACTATGGTTTCTGCGCGGCGAGACCAACGTGCGGTATTTGCGCGAGCATGGCGTGACGATCTGGGACGAATGGGCCGATGAGCGCGGGGAGCTCGGCCCTGTGTACGGCAAGCAATGGCGTGCCTGGGGCGCCGCCGATGGGCGGCAGATCGATCAGATCGCAGCGGTGGTGCACCAGCTGAAATCCGATCCGAACTCGCGTCGCATCCTGGTCAGCGCCTGGAATGTCGGCGAGCTCGAGGGGATGGCGCTGATGCCGTGCCACGCACTGTTCCAATTTCACGTCGCCGGACAACGGCTGTCGTGCCACCTGTATCAGCGCAGCGCCGATGTGTTTCTCGGCGTGCCGTTCAACGTTGCCTCCTATGCTCTGCTGACCTGTATGCTCGCCCAACAGTGTGACCTTACCCCCGGCGAGCTCATCTGGAGCGGTGGCGACTGTCATCTGTATCTGAACCACCTGGAGCAGGCGGACCTGCAACTCGCGCGCCTGCCGCTGCCGGCGCCGCGGCTCGCCTTCCGCCGCCGGCCCCCCAGCATCTTCGACTACAGTTATGAGGACTTCGAATTCATGGACTACCAGTACCATCCGGCGATTCGCGCGCCCATTTCCGTATGAGCGGCGCTATGAACCAGCGTCGACAGAAAGTGGTTCCGGCGATACCGGCGCGGCCGGATCTGCTGCGCGTGCGCCGCTCGCGCCTGCATGGACGCGGCGTGTTCGCGCTGCGGCGCATCCGCCGCGGCACGCGCGTAATCGAATACCTGGGCGACCGCGTTTCCCACCGGGAGGCGGATCGGCGCTATGAGCACAAGGATGCGAGCGACAACCACACCTTTTTGTTCATCGTCGACCGCTATGCCGTCATTGACGGTGGCGTCAACGGCAACGATGCCCGCTATATCAACCATTCCTGTGACCCGAACTGCGAATCGGTGATTGACGACCGACGCGTGTTCATCGAAGCGGTGCGCACCATCCAGCCCGGCGAGGAATTGACCTACGACTATCAGATCGGCCGCGATCGTGAGGACCCGCCGAACGTCGATGAGATCTTCGCCTGCCGCTGCGGCGCTGCAAGCTGCCGCGGCTCGATGCTGTGGCCGCCGCGAAAGAAGCCGAGACCTGCGGCCGGGACATTGCCCAAGAGGTCGAGCAAGAAATCGGCCCGGAAATCGGCGCGGAAATCGGCCGGAAAGTCGGCACGGCGCAGATGAAGAGCCGGCAGCTCTCCGGCGCGGCGGTCATCGGTGCCATGGGCGTCGTCTACGGCGACATCGGTACGAGCCCGTTGTATGCGCTCGAGCAGTCGTTGCTGGCGGCCGGGCCGGGGGTGCCCGCGGCCGCCACCGTTCTCGGTGTGCTGTCGTTGATTTTCTGGAGCTTGCTGGTTGTCGTGACACTCAAGTACATCGTGCTGATCATGCGGGCGGACAACGAGGGCGAAGGCGGCATCCTGTCGCTGTATGCACTGGTGCAGCGCACGCTGACCGACAGCAACCGCTGGCAGCGCTCGCTCGTGATGCTGGCGGCGCTGGGTGCGGCCTTGTTTTACTGCGATGCGCTGATCACGCCGGCCATCTCCGTCCTGAGTGCGGTCGAAGGAGTCGAGACGTTGAATCCGTCGATGAGCACCGCGGTCGTTCCGGTCACGCTGGGCATCATTGTCGCGCTGTTTGCGATTCAAAGTCGCGGCACCGATCGCGTCGGCCGACTGTTCGGCCCGATCATGCTGACGTGGTTCCTCGTCATTGGCGGAACGGGGCTGGCCGCACTCATCCGCCGCCCGGGCGTGCTCGTGGCGCTCGATCCGAGATACGGGGTGTTCCTGCTGATGGCCCGGCCCGGTGTGGCGCTCGCGATTCTCGGCGGCACCTTCCTCGCGCTGACCGGCGGCGAGGCGCTCTATGCCGACATGGGTCATTTCGGCAAAGCGCCGGTGCGCGCGGCCTGGTTCGGGCTGGTGTGGCCGGCATTGGTGCTGAGCTATTTCGGCCAGGGCGCGATGATTTTGGGGCATCCCGCCGCCGAGCATTTGCCGCTGTACGCGCTGCTGCCGCCGGCCGCGCTGCCGTTCATGGTGCTGCTCGCGACGGCGGCGACGATCATCGCGTCGCAGGCGACGATCACCGGTGCATTCTCGGTCACGCGCCAGGCGATTCAGCTCGATCTGCTGCCGCGACTGCGCATCATGCAGACCAGCGCGACCGAACACAGCCAAATCTACCTGCCGGCCGTCAACGCAATGCTGCTGATTGCCGTGTCGTTGTTCGTACTGACATTCCGCTCTTCCACCGCGCTCGGCGCGGCCTATGGCGCTGCCGTAGCCGGCACGATGTTCATCACCACGCTGCTCGGGGCGCATCTTGCGTTCGATCAGTGGCGCTGGTCGCGCCTGCAGACGGCGCTGGTGTTCGTGCCTTTGATGCTGGTGGATCTGACCTACCTGGTTGGCAATCTGACCAAGTTCACGCAGGGTGCGTGGGTGCCGCTGACGCTCGCCTTGCTCATGTTCAGCCTGTTCATGACCTGGCGCAGCGGTCGCCGGCTGCTGCGCGTCGCGCTGCGCAGCGTTGCGGTGCCGCTGTCACAGCTAGCCAGAATTCTGGAGCAGACCACGCGCGTACCGGGCACCGCCGTGTTTCTGGCCAGCGATCCCAAGCATCTGCCGACCGCGCTGCTGCGCAATCTGGAACATAACCACGTGGTGCATGAGCGGCTGATTTTCCTCAACATGGAAATCGCGCGCGCGCCGCGTCAGGATCCCGCCGACCGCGTGCGCATCGAGATGCTGATGCCGAATGTCTATGCGGTAGCGGCGCGCTTCGGTTTCATGGAGACGCCGGATGTCAGCGAGGCGCTCAAGCAGTGCCGGGCACGCGGACTGAAGCTGTTCGCGCAGGATTGCTCCTTCTTCCTGGGCTGGCACCTGGTCGTGCCGCGTCCGCGGGGCGGTTACGAGGGCCTGAGACGGCGCTTGTTCGCGTGGATGCAGCGGCGCAGCACGCAGGCGGCGGAGTTCTTCCGTATGCCGGAACGGCGGGTCATCGTGTTGGCGACACAGGTGGAGCTGTAGGTAAAGGCTGCGGATGACGCGCGTCGCCATCGTTGTCGCGGTTGCCGAGAACGGTATTATCGGTCGCGCGGGCGCGCTGCCGTGGAATTTGCCGGATGATCTGCGTCACTTCAAGGCGGTCACCGTGGGCAAGCCGATACTCATGGGCCGACGCACCTTTGACTCGATCGGCCGCCCGCTGCCAGGCCGTCGCAATTTGGTATTGACTCGCAGCAGGCTGCGCGCACCGGATGGCGTGGAATATGTACAAACGTTCGAGCAGGCCGTGGCGCTGTCCACCGCGGTACCCGAGCTGTGTGTGATCGGGGGCGCCGAAATCTATGCATTGGCGCTGCCGCATGCGCGGCGCATCTACCTAACCCGGGTGCAGGCGCAGGTTGCCGGGGACGTGCGCTTTCCGCTGCAGGACTTCGCCGGCTGGCGCGAGCTCGAGCGCAGCGAGCACGCAGCCGATGAGCGTCACGCGCACGCGATGGTCTTTGTGACGCTGGAGCGAGGAGGTTAGCCGGTATCATGTCGAAAACCCACCCCGCGAACGCGAGGCCACCGCGCGATACCCGCTGGCTCGCGCTGACGGTCCTGTGCCTCGGCGTATTGATGTTCGTGCTCGACACGACGATCGTGAACGTTGCGTTGCCGTCGATTCGAAGCGATCTGAATTTCTCCGAGACCTCCCTCGCCTGGGTCGTCAATGCCTACATGCTGAGCTTCGGCGGCTTGCTGCTGCTCGGCGGCCGCCTCGGGGACCTCTACGGCGCCCGGCGCCTATTCCTGTTCGGCATTGCGCTGTTCACGCTCGCGTCATTGGCCTGCGGGCTGGCGGCCACGCAGGCCTTCCTCATCGCCGCGCGCGGGATTCAAGGGTTCGGCGGCGCCATCGTTTCCGCGGTATCGCTGTCGCTGATCGTCAACCTCTTCACCAAGCCGGGCGAGCGCGCCAAGGCGATGGGAGTGTTCGGGTTCGTCGCCGCCAGCGGCGGCAGCATCGGCGTGCTCCTCGGTGGCGTTCTGACCAGCCTGCTGAATTGGCATTGGATTTTTCTGGTCAATATCCCCGTCGGTATCGGGGTTCTGGTCCTCTCTCTGAGGTTGCTGCCGGTGGCGCGCGCCGCCGGCGCGACCCGCCAACTTGACGTTGCCGGTGCTGTCACCGTGACCGCTGCGCTCATTCTGGCGGTATATGCAATCGTGAACGGCAATGAGGCGGGCTGGACATCGGGGCGCACGCTCGGCCTGCTGGCCGTTGCGGCGGGTTTGCTGGCGGTCTTTCTCGGAATCGAGGCGCGGGTGCGCGCACCGCTGATGCCGCTGGGCTTGTTCCGGCTCCGCAATGTCGTGGTCGCCAACCTGATCGGGGTGCTGTGGGCTGCTTCGATGTTCACCTGGTTCTTCATCTCCGCGCTCTACATGCAGCTGGTGCTCGGCTACAGCCCGCTGCGGGTCGGTCTCGCCTTCCTGCCGTCCAACCTGATCATGGCGGCATTCTCGCTGGGCCTGTCCGCGACGCTGGTCTTGCGTTACGGCGTGAGGGCGACGGTCGCGACCGGATTGCTTGTGGCCTCGATCGGACTGCTGCTGTTCGCGCGCGCGCCAGTGGACGGAAACTTCCTCGTGGATGTGTTTCCTGGCATGGTGCTGCTCGGGATCGGCGGCGGCATGGCCTTCAACCCGATGCTGCTCGCTGCCATGAGTGATGTGGCGCCGAGCGAATCCGGGCTCGCCTCGGGCATCGTCAACACCTCGTTCTCTATGGGCGGCGCGCTCGGTCTGGCGGTCATGGCGAGTCTGGCCTCCCGGCGCACGGCGGGCCTGCTCGCGCACGGCGCCACGCATCTGACGGCTCTCAACGATGGCTACCGGTCCGCCTTCCTCGTCGGGGCACTGTGTGCCGGCCTGGCCGGCGTGCTCGGCGCCGTGCTGTTGCGATCCAATCCCACCGCGGCGCTAGGCCTTCCCGCCGAGGCCTCGGCGGCTCCGCGTTCGTAGCTTTCCGCACGATGTGCGGTTAGGATCGCCACGATTTCGACCGGGACGCCGCCATGATCTTTGGAATTGCGCCTTTCACGGCCATACATGTGCTGCTCAGCTTGGTCGGCTTTGCTTCAGGCCTGGTCGTTCTGTTCGGCCTGTGCACCGCAAATCCGATGAACCACTGGACGTTGCTATTTCTCGCGACGACGCTGGCGACGTGTTTGACCGGCTTCTTCTTGCCGATGCACCGTTTCACCCCGGCGCTGGGCGCGGGCATCCTCTCGATGTATGTTCTGGCCGCGGCGATCGCCGCGCGTTACCGGTTCCATCTCGTTGGCCTGTGGCGTTGGATCTACGTCATTTGTGCCGTGGCGGCGCTCTATCTCAACTCGGTCGTGCTGGTGTTGCAGTCCTTCCTGAAGGTTCCCGCGCTGCACGCGCTCGCGCCCAATGGCTCGGAACCGGCTTTGGTGCGCGTGCAGGGCGCGGTGCTGGTGTTTTTTCTTATTACGGGATTTCTGGCCGTCAAAGGGTTCCGCCCCGCCGGCGGTCTCGCTGCGGCGCCAGCAGCCGGCTGAGCGCTCCGCTCACACCCCCTCCGTTCACACCAGTCGGGTTACAGGCCGGCCTCATCCAGCAGCTGCTGCGCCTGCGCCGGCAGCTCGACGGCCGAGTGCGCGAGCGCATGCGCCGGCAGCTGCGCCGTGAGCGCGTCGAGCACGCGTTCCTGGAGCAGCCCACGGCTCTGTGCCTGCGAATAGGGGATCTCGGGGTGGAACATCACCATTGAATAGCGCTGAATGAAGCGCCGCGGGAAGCGCTGCTCGAGCTGCGCGGCGAGCGCTTTACGCCGCAGGAAATCCGGCGCCCGCACCGCGGCGCGCATCTCGTAGTAATTTTCGATCGCCATGGCGGCGATCGCGTCGGTGTCCGGCCGTCGGCGCTGCTCGAATGCAGTGAATGCCGCCGCGGCATCGGTGTGTGCGGCGAGCAGCTCGTCGAGCAGGATGCAGTCCTCGAAGCCGCAGTTCAGGCCCTGGCCGTGGAAGGGCACGATGGCATGTGCGGCATCGCCGAGCAGCAGGACGCGGCCGCCGGCCTGCCAGCGCTCGCAGTACAAGGTCGCCAGACGGCCCTGCGGATGCTGGCGGAATTCCTGCTCGAGCTGCGGCATCGCCGCGGCTGCATCGGCAAAATGCTGCGCAAAGAACATGCGCGCGCCGCCATCGCTGTGCAATGCATCGAAGCTCACGGCGCCGTGCCGCGGCAGGAATAGGGTCGCCGTAAAACTCTGATCGGCGTTCGGCAGCGCGATCAACATGAAATCGCCGCGCGGCCAGATGTGCAAGGCATGCGGCTCGAATGCAGCGCGTGGCGTCGCCGGAATCAGCAGCTCCTTATAGTCGTGCGCCAGCGGCGCCTCGCGCGCCTGCGTCAAGCCGCGCGCGAATAATGCAGCGCGCACCGCGGATCCGGCGCCGTCGGCGCCGAATAACAGCTCGAATCGCTCGCGGCTCTCGCGGCCGGTGCGCTCGTCCTTGACCACGATGGCGCAGGCGTCGACATCGACATCGATGCAGCGCAGTGCGAAGCGCAGCTCGATCGATGTCTGTTTCGCCGCCGCCTCGACCAGCAGGCGATTGAGGCGCTCGCGGCTGATGGCGTAGATGACTTCGCGCTCGTTCTGGCCGTATGGGAGGAAGGATGTCGCACCGTGTTCATCGTGCAGCATGCGTCCCGGCATCACGACCATTTCGGCGGCGATTGCGCCCAGCAGCCGTGCGTGTTCCAGGGCGCGCAGGCCGCGCGCCGCGAGCGCCAGATTGATCGAGCGGCCGCGCTCGGGCGCAGCCGTGCGTGGATCGCCACGGCGTTCGATGAGTTGCACACGCCGCCCGCGCCGCGCCAGCATGAGCGCCAGCAGCGATCCCACCGGCCCGGCACCGATGATGGTGATGCTCGCCGAGGAGCGCTCAGCCATGCTCGATCACCGCGTCGCGCAGGGCTTCGACGGCGTGCAGCACGTCCTCGTACGAGTTGTACAGCGGTACCGGTGCCATGCGAATGACGTCGGGTTCGCGCCAATCGCACAGCACGCCGCGCTGCTCCAGCGCGGCAAGAATACGGCGGCCGCGGTCGCCGGTGCTGCGCCCGGCGGCGGGGCTGCTATTGCCTCGAAGGCGCAATGACAGCTGACAGCCGCGCTGCCCGGGATCGGCAGGGGTGATGACTTCGATTTTTCCGCTGAGCAACTCACGCACCAGAGAGTCGAGATAGCCGGTCAACAGCAGGGATTTCGCGCGCAGAGACGCCATGCCCGCCTGCGCGAACAGCGGCAACGAGGCCAGCAGCGGCGCGCTCGAAAAAATGGGCGGATTGCTCACGGCCCAGCCGGCAGCGCCGGGTGCCGCATGGAACCGCGGCGCCATGTCAAAGCGCGAGGCGATGTCATGCCCCCACCAGCCGGACAACCGCGGCAGATCGGCGCGGTGCAGGTGGCGCTCGTGCACGAAGGCGCCGCCGGTGGCGCCCGGACCGCCGTTCAGATATTTGTAGCTGCACCAGACCGCAAAGTCCGCCGCGCTCTCGTGCAGAGCCAGCGGAACATTGCCAATCGCGTGCGCGAGATCAAAGCCGATGACTGCGCCGGCGCGCCGCGCCGCCTGCGCCACTCGCGCGAGGTCGAAGGCCTGGCCGGTGAGATATTGCAGCCCCGGCCACAGCACCAGGGCCAGGCGCCCGGATTCGGCCTCGATGCGCCGCTCGATGTCTTCGAGACGCAGCAGGTCTTCGCCGGCGCGCGGCGCCAACTCAAGCAGCGCCGTACCAGGGTCGAAGCCATGCCAGGCGATCTGCGCGGCGAGTGCGTAACGGTCCGAGGGAAATGCGCCGGCCTCGATCAGGATTGCATGCCGCTGCTTGCTCGGACGATAGAAGCTCGCGAGCAGGAGGTGCAGGTTGACGCTGAGGGCATTCATCGCGACGACTTCCTGCGGCTGTGCGCCCGCAAGTTGCGCCAGCCCCTGCTGCAATTGCTCGGCGTAGTTGATCCAGGGTCGACGCGCGTGCTCATGGCCGCGCACCCCGAGGCGTTGCCAATCCTCCAGCTCCTGCTGCAGCGTCGCGGCGGCCGCGCGCGGCGCGAGGCCGAGGGAGTGGCCGCAGAGATAGACCAGCGGCCGGCCCTCGGCATTCACCGGCAGGACAAACTGCGCGCGCATTGCTTGCAGAGGATCGCCGGCGTCCTGGGTCCGCGCCCAGGCGGTCGTCGCCGGGTAGCGTGCCGCCTCATGGGGTGTCACCGTCCGCTGGTCAGAGTGCGCGGGCGGCATACAGCACCGGACGTGAAGGCACTGCGTCCCCGGCGATCGCCGGGGTCTGCAGTGACAGTAGATAGGCGCCGTCGCGGATGCCATCGGCGACGTACGCCAGCTCGGTGATCGTGCACGCGCTGCGCTGCGCTTCGGCGAGGCGCGCGCTGCCGGCCGGCAGTCCAAAAAAAATCCGGTGCGCGGTGAGGCGACCGTCGTCTGCGATGCGGTCTGCCGATGGCAGATCGAGCACCAGGTGCTCGATGCCGCGCGCCACCAGCCACAGCGCGGCCTCGCGCGTCAGGTAGGGTGGCGCTGCAGCGGTGTTGGCGGCAAACTTCTCGGGGTCGTTCGGCAGACTGCGCAACACCAGGGCCTGCGGTGCGAGCGGCGCATCGGCGGGCCACGCCGCTTCAATGAGCCGACGGGTGATCAGCTGGTCCTGCGGTCGGGGCGCGGGGTCGGTACTTTCGTGACAGCCAAGCGCGCGTTCAGGCGGCACGCTGATCAGCAGCGCCGGCAGGAAGCGCTGCGGCACGACCCGGTGAGCGTCGGCGCGTTCAAGTGTCAGATGGCCGACGCACTCGGTATGTGTGCCGTGGCAGTGAGGTGTCAGCGTAATCGTGCGGCAGTTGCAGCTCGCTCCGGCAGCGACACTGCCGCTGAAAGTGCCGGCCATCAGCGCCTTGTCGTGCGCGGCCGGCGCGCCGAACCAGGACGGCGTGGCGCCCTCGAACTCGAGCGTCCGTGCCAGACTCAGCGGCCGCTGAAAATCCACCAGCAACGTGCGGCCGGCGATGTCCCACCTTGTGAGCATGCCGGCCTCACTGCGCATCGTGGCCGGCCGGCCCAACGGCTGCCGGGGGGTCCATGACGGCGCCGCAGCGCTTGCAGGTACGCAGGCTCAAGGAGCCGAAAAAGCGATTGAACACCGGCTGCAGCTGCGTCTCGATGTTGGTCAGGGCAAAGAACTCTTCGTACAAGCGGTTGCCGCAGCGCTCGCAGTACCACTGCAGGCCATCGAGTTCGCCGGGGCGGCGGCGGCGCTCGACCACGAGACCGACGGTGCCGGCATAGCGCTGCGGCGAGTGCGGCCGCAGCGGCGGCAGCAGCAGTATTTCACCCTCGCGTATCGGTACGCCGCTGATCGCGCCATCGTCGACAACGCGCAGCAGCATGTCGCCTTCGAGCTGGTAGAAGAATTCTTCCGCCGGATCGACATGAAAGTCCTTGCGTGAATTCGGACCGCCGACCACCTGGATGATGAATTCGGTATCCTGATAGATGACTTTGTTGCCGACGGGCGGGCGCAGCAGATGGCGGTTGGCGTCGATCCACTGCTTGAAATTCAGGGGCTTTAAGGCCTGCATGTCGATAAATCCCGACAACTGCTCAACGCCGGTGCGTTCGCGTATGGTACGCATATTGAGGCGTGGGTTGCGACTCAATCGAGCAAGGGAATACATATGCAAATGCGCGCCGCCGCTTCGGTCCTGATGCTTGCGGCGGTCACCGCCGGCTGCAGCATCCATTGGCCCGGCAGAGCCCGGCAGGAGCCAGCTTCGGTGGCAGTACACGAACTGCTGATCGGGCCGGCCGCCGGCGCGGCGACGGCCGCACCGGCGGTGGCGCAATACTGGGATCGCAACACCCTGCTGGTGGATATCTCCGGCGTTTCCGGCAGCGGCGCGCTGACGATGCGGCCCGTGCAGGGTAACGGCTGGCCCATCCGACTCGAGTTCCGGGTCCAGCCGGGCAGCATCGAACGCCTCGAAGTGCGTGGCGAGCAGCGGATGGTGTTCGCCGTTCCCGCCCACGGCAATGCGGTATCGTTACCGCTCGGACCCGGGGTTTATTCGCCGCGCACTGCGGCGATCACAGTTCAGTGGAGCGCGGCCGGCGACTCGGTACGCTGACGGGTTGCGGTTCGGGGAGGTCCAGATTCACGGCGGTCAACGCGCCGCCCCAGACGCAGCCGGTATCGAGCGCGAGCACGCCGTCACCGCGATAAAATCCGAGCGCCGACCAGTGGCCGAATATGATGCGCGCCCCGGCAGTGGCCCGTGCCGGCGCCTGGAACCACGGCATCCACGGCGTCGGGACCTCCTTGGGGCCGCCCTTGTATTTGAAATTGGCGCGCCCCTTGGCGCTGCAGCAACGGATGCGCGTTAGCACGTTGACGGTGAAGCGCAGTCGCCCCAAACCGCGCAGCGAGTCGCGCCAACGATCGGGTTGATCCCCGTACATTTTGGATAGGAGCCTGGACGGATCGGCGCGCAGCGCGTCCTGGACCTCGGCCGCCAGCGCCAGCGTTTGCGCCAGGCTCCACTGCGGCACGACGCCAGCGTGCACCAGCAAGTCTGAGCCCGCCGGCTCAAGATGCGCCAGCGGCAGATGCAACAACCATTCGAGCAGGGCATCGCGGTCGGGTGCGGCCAGGACGTCGCTCAAGGTGTCGCTGCGGCGTACCTTGCCGCCAACGAAGGCGACCGCCAACAGGTGCAGATCGTGATTGCCGAGAACAACGGTCACATTGGCGCCGAGCGCGCGGACCAGCCGCAGCACCGCGAGCGATTGCGGGCCGCGGTTGACCAGATCGCCCGTGAACCACAGCTGATCGCGATCGGCGGAATAATCGATGCGATCGAGCAGCTCGTGCAGCTCATCGCAGCAGCCCTGCACATCGCCAATCGCCCAGCGGGCCATAGCCGGCTAGAGAGCAGCGCTCAGCGCAGCATGCCCGGCAGCGCTCAATGCAGCATGCCTGGCATCGCCAGACGAAACGCCGGGATCGCGGCGTCGAATTGCCGGCCGTCATCACCGACCATCTGGTAGCTGCCCTGCATGGCGCCGACCGGGGTCTCGAGCACTGCACCGCTCGAATATCGAAAGCCCTGCCCGGGCTTCAAGTAGGGTTGTTCGCCGACGACGCCGTCGCCGCGCACTTCCTGCACGCGACCGTTCGCGTCAGTAATGAGCCAGTGACGCGTCAGCAGACGCGCGGGTATATCGCCTTCGTTGCGAATCGTGATCGTGTAAGAGAAGACATACCGGCGCTCGCGCGGCTCGGATTGCTCCTCGAGGTAGGCGGTCTCGACTTCGACGCGGATTTTACAGTGCATCTCGTCCATGTGTCAGCGCACGTCCATGTGTCAGCGCACGCGTACGGCCAGCACGTCGCACGGTGCGCCGTGCAGCACCGTATCTTCGGTGAGGTTGACCAGCACCGACAGGCCATGGCGCTCGCGGCTTCCGAGCACGATCAGGTCGGCGTGCTGCTCGCGCGCATAGCGCAGGATCTCGCTCTTCGCGCTGCCGGCTTCGACGCGGCAGGCGCTGGCCGGCAGGCCCAAATCCTGCGCCAGCGCCTCGATTTGCGTGCGCGCGCGCGCGATCATCTGGTCGTCGATCTGAATCACCGGCACGAGCGAGTCGCTCATCGGCTCGATCGGCACGAATTCGACCACGTGCAACAGCTGCAGCGAGCCGTTCCATTCGCGCGCGAGCTCACTGGCCCGAGTAGCGACGGCGCGGCTGTCTGCGGTTAAATCAAGGGCGGCCAGAATACGGCGGTAGGTGTTCATTGCGCTAGTGTCCTGAGTTAGAAGTTCGTATGCAGAAGCGCTTGATGCTTTCAAGTATTTGGTCGGCCGTTTTGGTCCACGCGAATGGTTTCGGGTCGCGATTATTGACGGACAGGTAATCACGGATGGCGCGCTCCAACTCGAC
>JBIODE010000014.1:0-22612 GCA_044440325.1 Steroidobacterales bacterium | reverse complement strand
TACCAACAGCGATGGAGTGGACGCGAGCTACAGGATTCACATGGGAAATCTCCTCCAAACAGTCGCAGGGAGCTTTGGCAAGAATAATCCAGAACTGACGCCGGCCCAGGGTGGCGGCACCGTGCAGGCGCGGGACCTGTGGCTCATTTCCGATACGATTGAATACGGCGCGGCGAGCGCGCGCATCTCCTATCAGCATGCCCACTTGACGGAGCCCGGGCTGAACACGCTCGTCGACGCATTTCGGCAGTTTGGACCCCAAGGCATGGCACTTGCCGACAAGTATGGTCAGGGCGGCAAGCCCGTGAGCTTCATCGGAGTCGGCGCCATGTATGACCCAGACCGGTGGTATGCGCTGGGGGAATGGGGCCATGTTGATTTCCATTCGGTGGTCGGCGCCAGCACCGCATGGTACCTCAGCGGTGGCTATCGGTTGAAGAAGCTCACTCCGTATCTGACTTACAGCGAGGTGTCGGACAACATCAACAAGTTCGACCCGGGACTTGATGTGTCGGCGTTGCCGTCCTATCTGGCGGGTCCCGCCACAGGCTTAAATGCCGCGCTCAATGCAATCCTCGAAGACGGGGCTGATCAAAGGACGATGTCGATCGGCGCGCGCTGGGATCTCATGAAGAATGTTGACATCAAAGCTCAATACGATCACATGCATATCGGCGCCGGCTCGCACGGGACGTTGATCAATCTGCAGCCCGGATTTGTCCCGGGCGGCACCGTGAATTTATTCAGCGTCGCAATCGATTTTGTATTGTGAGGAAATCGATTTTGGTTCGCTTGAATCGCATCGGATGGAGTGTTGTTGGCCTGGCGCTCTATCTGGCGACCGGCGGTCCCTCGAGGGCGGATGTGGTTGTCGTGGTCTCATCGACGAATCCGGTCGCTGCGCTGAGCAAAGCCCAAGTGATGGATATCTTTCTCGGCAAGAGCACTCGGTTTCCCGATGGCGTACAAGCCGTGCCCATCGACCAGGCAGACGGATCGCCTGCGCGCGATGAGTTTTACGCTACATTTGCCGGCAAATCGCCGGCCCAGATCAAGGCTCATTGGTCGAAGATCATCTTCACCGGGCGCGGGCAACCGCCCAAGGCCGTAGCAAACAGCGTCGCAGCCAGAGAATTCATTGCTGCGAACCCTCAGGCCATCGGCTACATCGAGCGAAGCGCGCTCAATGCCACTGTCAAAGTAGTGGTCCAGCCATAGCACCCACCTGCCGTATCAGTCCATTTCCTGGATTCACCACTCTAGGCGGCAGGGGCGCCCGTTCAATGGGCGATGGTCGCGCCGCCGCTGGCCAATACCAACTGCATCGCGTGCTGGTAGCGCTGGGCTCGCGCCCGTATCAGGCCGAGTTGCGCCTGTTGATGGGACCGCTCGGCATCGAGCATTTGCAGGATGCCAGCGTTGCCGGCGCTGTAGCTCTGGCGGGTCAGATCGAGATTCGCGGCTGCGGCATCGACGGCGCGCTGCTCGGCGGCCAGTAGCTGCGCGTCATGCTCCAGCGCCTCCAGCGCATCCGCGATCTGACCGAAGGATGCCAGCACCGTCTGCTCGTAATGCGCGTGCGCGGCGCGCAGCTCGGCCAGCGCCGCTCGCTGCCGTGCGCGCAGGGCGCCGTGATCAAACAGCGGCGCGGTGAGAGCGCCGGTCAGGCCGCCCGCGGTGCTCGAGGAGTCAAACAGGTGATTCAGAGTGGTCGATTGCAGGTCCGCGGAGGCCGACAAACTAATATGGGGGTAGAGATCGGCGGTCGCGACCCCGACACTGGCATTGGCGGCGTGCAACTGCGCATCGGCGGCGAGGATATCCGGTCGGCTCCGCGCCACATCCGATGGCAGAGTCAGCGGCAGTGCCTGCGGCGGTGCCAGTTCGTCGAGCTCGAAGTCCGGCGGTGCCCAGTCGGCGGGCAAGCGGCCGGCCAGGACGCTGAGCGCGTGCTTGGCGACGCTCAGTTGCTGCAACAGCGGTGGCAGCAGCGTCTGATCGTTGGCCAGCTGGCTCTGCGCGCTGAGCACGTCCACGCGCGCTACCGACCCGGCGTCAAAAGCCGTCTGCACCAACCGCAGATTATCGGTGTCCTCCGTCACCAGCGTCTCGACGGTGTTGATCTGTGCGCGCGTCGAGGCGATATTCAGTGCCTGTAAGGCGACATTGCCGGTCAGAGTCAGAAACGCCGCGTCGAGCTCATATTTCTGGTAGTCGACCTGCGCGCCCTGCGCCTCGATCGCGCGGCGCACGCCACCGGTGTAATCGAGCGAGAAGCTGACAGCAGGACCGATCGAGTAGAAGGTGAAGGGCGGAAAGTGCACGTCGCCGAGCGATGCGGCCCCAAGTTGCTGCCGGCCCGCGCTGGCGTCCAGGTCGACTTGCGGATAGCGTGCTCCGGTGGCCGCCGCCGCGACCGCGCTCGCCTGAGCAAGCGTGGCTTGCGCGGCGGCGAGATCGCGATTGCCCGCGAGCGCGACCCGGATCGTGTCATTCAAGCGTTGCGAAGCGTACAGATTCCACCACTCGCGCGGCGGTGTCTGACCGAGCTGCAGCTGCATGCCAGCGGCCTGCAGATCGGTCAGTGACGCCCTCGTGTAGGCGTCTGCGCTCGGTGCCGCGGGACGCCGGAAATCCGGCCCCGCCACGCAGGCGCTCAGCAGTGCAGCGCTCGCCGCGGCCGTGACCGCCAGGGTCGCAGTGGCGCGTAGCGCGCGCCTATTCCATGGCCACATTGGGTGATTCTCCGCTCGCACGCGGACTGCGAACGAGCAACAGCAGCGGAATGGTGCACAAGGTGAGAATCAGCATCAGCTGAAAGTCGTCGATGTAGGCGATCATCGCCGCCTGCGCCGTGATCTGGCCGTTGAGCGCGGCCAGTGCAGTTTGGGTGTGGGCGCCGCCCGCCACAATGTGGTTCTTCGCCAGCGTCAGCGGCGTGATGTGTTCGGCGAGCCCCGCATGCACGATCTGCGTGTTGCGAACGAACAGCGCCTGGACTGTCGAGATCCCGATGCTGCTGCCGATGTTGCGCACCAGGTTGAACAGCGCCGTGCCTTCATTGCGCATCGAGGACGCCAGCGTGGCAAAAGCCATGGCCGCCATCGGCACATAGACGATGCCGGTCCCGACGCCCAGAATGATGCCGGAGACCACCAATGGCTGCATGTCCATCAACATCGAGAACTGCGTCATTTGCCAGAGCGCCAGCGCGGTCACCGCGAAGCCGGCGCCGATGATCAGCCGCAGGTCGATCTTCCCGACCAGACGGCCGACGAACAGCATCGTCAGCAAGGTGCCGGCGCCGCGCGGTGCGGTGACCAGACCCGCTTGCAGCACTGAATAATTCATCAGCTCCTGCAGCATCGGCGGCAGCAGCGCCAGCGTCGCAAACAGCACGACGCCGACCACAAAGATCAGCACGTTGCCGGTGGCAAAATTACGGTCCCGATACAGTGACAGGCGGATGAACGGATGTCTTGCAGTCAACGTGTGTACGACAAAAAGGTACAGCGACAGGCCGCAAATGAGCGCGTAGAGCTGGATCTCGCGCGCCCCGAACCAATCGACCAGGGAACCGCGGTCGAGCAGCAACTGCAGCGCGCCGACCGCGATGCTCAAGGTGGCGAAGCCGAAGAAATCAAAGCGCCTGCGATTGAGCGCGGTGTCGGGAAGGAAAGCCAGGATGCCGAGAATCGCGAGGATGCCGAACGGGACGTTGATGTAGAACACCCAGCGCCAGCTATAGTTGTCCGTGAGCCAACCGCCGAGCACCGGTCCCAGCGTGGGGCCCAGCACCACACCCAGCCCCCAGACCGCCATGGCGCGTCCGTGGCGCTCCGGCGGGTTGATGTCGAACAGCACCGCCTGCGAAATGGGTATCAGCGCGGCGCCACACAGGCCTTGCAGCAGACGATAGCAGACCATCTGCTCGAGGGTTTGCGCCACGCCGCACAGGGCGGAGGCGCTCGTGAAGCCGACGACGGACAGCAGAAAGAGGCGCTTGCGCCCGATCTGGTCAGCCAGCCATCCGGTCAACGGCGTCATGATGGCCGTCGCGACAATGTAGGAGGTCAGCACCCAGGTCATCTGGTCCTGCGTCGCCGAGAGACTCCCTTGCATGCGCGGCAGGGCCACGTTGGCGATGGTGTTATCGAGGGACTGCAGAATCGAGGCCAACATCACCGTCCCGGTGATCAAGCCGCGATGCCGGGGCACGGCCGGTGCAATCGGCACCGCCGCGTTCATTGCGGTCGGGCCGTCTTGGGGGTTCCACGGCCGAACAGGCTCGACAGGGAGCGTCGGTGTTCGGTGTCCACCGTCACCTCCGCGCTCAGGCCCGCCTGCAGGTATCGAGAATCAGCAGACTCGATTTTCAGCCGCACCGGCACCCGCTGGACCACCTTGACCCAGTTGCCGGTGGCATTCTCCGGCGGCAGCGCCGAAAACGTCGATCCGGTGCCGGGACTGAGACTGATCACGCGTCCGTTGAGCACGTGGTCGGAATAAGCGTCCAGCTTGATTTCGGCGCTCTGGCCGGGCCGCATGTACGAGAGCTGATCTTCCTTGAAGTTCGCTTCGACCCAGATGTCGCGGGTCGAGACGAGCGTGAACACCGGCACGGCGGCATTGATGTAATCGCCGACCTGTAGCTGCTCGACCTTGGCGACGATACCCTCATCAGCGGCGCGCACGACCGTATATGACAACTCCAGATTGGCGCGGTCCAGCGCCGCTTGCGCCTGCTGCATCGCCGGATGCTGCTCGGGCGGCAGGCCGGGCTTGCCGCCCAGAAGCGCGAGAATGCTGTCGGCCTGCTGCTGCGCGGAGGCGTACTGCTGGCGCGCGACGTCGAGCGCGTGCTCGGCCAGCTCGAACTGCGCGCGCGAGGCGATACCGGAGGCGATCAGCGCTTGCTGGCGCGCGTATTCCTGCTGCTCATAGGTCAGGTTATTGCGCGCGGCCGTGGCCTCGATCAGCTGGCGCCGATAGGTCGCCTCCGCGGCGCGAATCTGCAGTCGTGCGGCGTCGAGCTTCGCAGTCGCATCGGCCACCGCGATACGAAACGGACGATCATCGAGCCGGAATAGCACATCGCCACGATGTACCGGTTGATTCTCGCGCACGTCCAACTCGACCACGCGGCCCGGAACATTGGTGCTGACCGAGGACTGCGCCGCTTGCAGCGTTGCATCGTCGGTTGATACGTAACGGCCTGTGAGGAGATAAAACAACAGCACTACGACCGCCACAACCAGCACCCCGCCGGTCATCGCGCTCCAGCGCAGCCGCGTACGGCGGCGATCTTCGAGTGTTGTCGCCGGCTTCAGGTCATCGGTCGCCACGTCCATCAGGCATTCCTGCGCTGAGGGTTGGGCGGGCCTTTGTCGATCGCGGCGCTCTTGTCGCCCGACTCGATTGCCGACAGGTTCTTCTGGATGTGTTCGAGCAGATCGATCAGGCGCTCGCGATCGACCGCGCCCAAACCCGCGAGCGCCTCATCGCGCGCCCGGTCGGCAATCTTCCAGATGCGCGTCAATACCGGTTTTGCAGCGTCGTCCAGATACAGACGATGGGCGCGCCGATCGCTCGGATCGGGCCGGCGCTCGATCCATTTGTCCTGCTCCATGCCGTCGAGGATGCGGACCAGGGTCATCGGATCGGTCTCAGTTAGCTCTGCCAGGCGCGTTTGACTCACGCCTTCGCTGCGCGACAGATAAACGAGCACCTTGCATTGGGATAGGCTCAAACCCAAAGCGCGCGCATGGCGCTCGAAATTCTTCGACGACAGGCGCGAGACGCCTTTGAGCAGAAACCCGAGATTGCGCAAGCGGTTCATGGCGGGGGCGGCGAGTCTATGATCGAAGTTAAGCTAAAGCTGAATATAATATAATATAAATATATATGATATGCAATTACGATCAATAAATGCGCTGCGGGCGCGGCACGCCGACGGCGCCGATCCCAGCGGTGCGGCGAGCAACTGCCGCCCGAGCGGAGTAGAATGGCGCGCAGCAGCAATCGCATTGCGATGGTTCCGGCATTCCTTTTTTGATAGGCAAGGGGGTTCACGATGTCCGTTTCGATCTATGACTTTTCCATTCCGGTATTTACGCGGATGCTGACCAATCTGTCGGGATTGATCGACAAGGCGACCGCCTACGCAGAGACGCGCAAGTTCGATTCGAAGGTGCTGCTTGAGGTGCGGCTGTTCCCCGACATGCTGCCGTTCGCCAAGCAGGTGCAAATCGCCTGCGACAATGCCAAGGGCGCGGCCGCTCGTCTGGCTGGAATCGAGGCTCCGAAACACGAGGACAACGAAGGCACGATGGCGGAGCTGAAGGCACGCATTGCCAAGACCTTGGCTTTCCTGCAGACGATCAAGCCTGAACAACTACAGGGCGCGGAGACGCGCCAGATTACCGTGCCGATGCGAACGGGACCCCTGCACTTCGCGGGCCTGGCGTACTTGACGGGCTTTGCGCTGCCGAATGTCTACTTCCACGTGACGACCGCCTATGCGCTGCTGCGTCACAACGGCGTCGAGGTCGGCAAAGGCGATTTCCTCGGCTCCTTGAAGTGAAGGCTGCTCGCCGCGGGCGGCCGCTCTGCGCGCGCTCGGCCGTCAGGCCCGTGGCGCGCGCAGCAGCGGCGCGATGAGGTCCAGCGGCAGCGGGAACACGATGGTCGAGCTCTTCTCGTTGGAAATGTCCGCCAGCGTCTGCAGGTAGCGCAGCTGCATCGAGCCCGGTTCGGCCGCCATCAAGCGCGCGGCCTCCGTTAATGTCTGCGCCGCCTGCTTTTCGCCTTCGGCGTGGATTACCTTGGCGCGGCGCCCGCGCTCGGCTTCGGCCTGGCGTGCCATGGCGCGGATCATGGTTTCATCGAGATCGATGTCCTTGATCTCGACGTTCGTGACCTTCACGCCCCAGGCCGCGGTGCTCTGGTCGAGCACCTGTTGAATCGCGGCATTGAGCTTATCGCGCTGCGACAGCAGATCGTCCATCTCGTGTTGGCCCGCGACCGAGCGCAGCGTCGTCTGCGCCAGCTGGCTGGTCGCTTCCCAGGCATTGGCGACCTGCAGGATCGCTTTCTCCGGATCCACGATGCGGAAATAGACCACTGCGCTGACCTTCACCGAGACGTTATCGCGTGAGATCACATCCTGTTTGGGTACCAGCAGCACCACGGTGCGCAGTTCGATTTTCTTAAGCTGCTGTATGCCGGGCAGCACGAGCCGCACGCCCGGGCCCTTGACGCCGGTAAAGCGGCCGAGCGTGAACATCACGCCGCGCTCGTATTCCTTGAGTATGCGGATCGAGCTGAACAGCAGGATCATCAACACGATGACTACGACGGGCAATTCGACGGTCATGGCGCAGCTCCAGGTATTACGGTAGAGGTTCGACCCACAGGACGAGGTTATCAACACGCGTGATTCGCACGCGCTGCCCCGCGCGCAGCGGGGCGCTGGTGCGGGCGCTCCAAAGTTCGCCGCCGTAGCGCACGGTGCCCTGTGCGGAAAAATCGGCTACGGCTTCGGCCGCTGCGCCAATCATGGCTTCAACGCCGGTGCTCACCGGCCGCCGCCGCGCCCGCGCGGCCAGGACGATGATCGCCGCGGCAACCGCTCCACCGGCCAGACCCAGCCCGGCGATCAACGGCGTCGCCAGCGCGGCACCCGGCACGCTGGTGTCGAACAACATCAACGAGCCGACGACAAACGCAATTAGGCCGCCGATGACGAGCGAGCCGAAGGCCGGCACGAAGAATTCCGTGATCATCAACCCGACGCCCAGCACCAGCAGGCCCAAGCCGGCAAAGCTCACCGACAGCAGCTCAAATGCGTACAGCGCGACCAGCAGCGCAATGGCCCCCGCGACGCCCGGCAGAATCGCACCGGGGTTGTAGCCTTCGAGGAGTAGGCCGTAGATGCCGACGAGCAGCAGCCCGTAGGCGATGGTCGGGTGGGTCAGCACCGACAGGAGTCGCGTGCGCCAATCCGCATCGATGCGCTGCACGGTGAGATCGCGGGTGTCGAGCACCAGCTCGCGGCCGCCGACCATGAGCTTGCGCCCATCCGCCTGGCGCAGCAGATCCGGCACATCGCGCGCGATGATCTCAATGACATGCTGCTGCAGCGCCTCGTTAGCCGACAGGCTGGCGGCCGTGCGCACCGCGGTTTCAGCCCAGTCCGCATTGCGGCCGCGCAATTGCGCGAGCGCGCGGATGTAGCTGACGGCGTCGTTGATGGACTTGCGATCCATCGTCGAGCCGCTTTCCGGTTGGGTCTGGCGCTGCGTTTGACCTTCCGCGCCGATGGCCACCGGCGTGGCCGCTCCCAGATTCGTGGCCGGGGCCATGGCAGCCAGGTGGGTCGCGTACAGGATGTACGTCCCGGCGCTGGCAGCACGGGCCCCGTCCGGTGCCACGTACGCGACGACAGGCACTGGCGAGGCGAGGATGGCCTTGATGATCTCGCGCATGGCGCTGTCGAGTCCGCCCGGCGTATCGAGCTGCAAGATGACCAGCGCGCGTTGCTCGTGCGCCGCGTCCTCCAGGGCACGTACGACGTAGTGACTGCTGGCAGGACCGATTGCGCCTTCGAGCACGACCCAAGCCGCCGAGCGTCCTTGCGCCGGCTCCGCCGCGCTCGTCAACAGCAGGCCGCCGCCGAACAGCATCCCCACCGCCGCCCATGCCGCCGTCTTGTGCATTCTGGTGCCAAGGTACTGCTATCGCATGGCAAGTCGCAAACGCTATATTTGGTTTGCCAACCGGCCCGGCCGGGGACCACGCGGGGGCCGAGCCTCGCATCCAAGAGGTACGGATGGCCAGCCAGCTTTCGACCCATCGCGCCAGGCGCGATTTCAGCAAGACGGCCGCGCGGTGCGGCGGCGGTTCCGGCGTGGTCATGGGCATACCCATCTCTCAGCCCGACAAGGTAATGTGGCCCGAGGCCCGGGACAGCGCGGCAGTCACCAAAATCGAGCTGGCTCGCTACTACGAAGCCGTGGGCGAATGGATGCTGACGCATCTGCAGGGCCGCCCGTGCTCGCTGGTACGCACGCCCGATGGCATCGGCGGCCGGCGATTCTTTCAGCGCCATGCGATGTCGGGGAATTCGGACCTGATCGAGCTCACGCAGCTGTCCGGTGAACGCAAGCCCTATATGCAGATCGACCGCGTGGAGGCGTTGGCGGCGGTCGCTCAGATGGCGGGCGTGGAGCTGCATCCGTGGAACTGCGAGGCCTACAAACCCGAGGTGCCGGGCAGGCTGGTGTTCGATCTGGATCCCGCGCCGGAGGTAGCCTTTGCGGGGGTGATCAAGGCCGCCCTGGAAGTCCGCGAACGGCTCGAAGCGCTGGGTCTGCTAGCTTTCTGCAAGACGTCCGGGGGCAAGGGCCTGCACGTTGTAACGCCGCTCGAAGCCACGCGCGGTCAGGCGCTCGACTGGCTTCAGGCGAAGTCGTTCGCGCAGACCGTATGCGTGCAGATGGCCGCCGACAGTCCTCAACGGTACCTGACGATGATGTCGAAGAAGCAGCGCACCGGACGCATCTTTCTGGACTATCTGCGCAATGATCGCCTGGCCACGGCGGTAGCACCGCTGTCGCCGCGCGCGCGTGCCGGCGCACCGGTGTCCATGCCCTTGACCTGGTCACAGGTGCGTCCGGGCTTGAATCCGGGGCGCTATACCGTGCGCAGTGCGCGCGCGCTGCTCGCGAGAAGCGGGGCATGGAAGGACTACGGCGATGCGCGGCGCTCGCTCAAGCGCGCGACCGAGCATTTGAGCCAATCGGCGCCGGCACACCGTGTCCGGGCCACTTAGCCGGCCGACGCTTCCAGCGCTGCCCAGCGCGCATAGCCGGCTTCGATTTCGCGCGCGAGAGTTTCCAGCCGCTGCAGATAGGCCGTGACCTCCGTTTTCGCGGCGCCGACCGGCGCGTACAGGGCCGGATCGTTGATGCGCGTCTGGAGCTGCTCTTTTTCGGCTTCCAGCGCCTGCAGCTTATCTGGCAGGCCCTGCAGTTCACGCTGATCCTTGTATGAGAGCTTGCGCGGCTTCGCGTCCGCGCCGGGGCGGCGCGCCGTTGGGACTGCGGTCGCAGACTTGAGCGGTGCCCGGCCCGGTTCTCTGCGCCCCTGTCGATAACGTGCCCAGTCGCTGTAGCCGCCGACGAAATCGGTCACCCGGCCGTTGCCCTCGAATACCAGCAAGCTCGTGACGACATGATCGAGAAAGGTGCGATCGTGGCTGACGAGCAGCAGGGTGCCGGGGAACTCACTGACGAACTCTTCGAGCAACTCGAGCGTGTCGATGTCAAGATCGTTCGTCGGCTCATCCAGCACCAGCAGATTGGCCGGCCGTGCGAACAGACGTGCGAGCAGCAGACGGTTGCGTTCGCCGCCCGAGAGTGCACGCGCCGGTGTTTTGAGCTGGTCGGGCCGAAATAAGAAATCCCGCAGGTAGCCGGAGACGTGCCGGCTCTGGCCATTGACGATGACCTGATCGTTGCGGCCGCTGACGTTTTCCATCACCGACTCGTCGAGCGCCAGCTGTTCGCGCTGCTGGTCGTAGTAGGCGAGTTCTAATCGACTGCCGTGGCGGATGCGACCGCTGCTCGGCTCGATCTCGCCGAGCAGCAGCTTGATCAGCGTGGTCTTGCCGGCGCCATTCGGGCCCACGATGCCGATGCGATCGCCGCGGATGATGCGCGCGGAGGAATCGGCGATGATCGGCTCATGGCCGAATCTGACGCTGATATTTTCCGCCTCGAATACCAGCTGACCGGATTCGTCCGTCTCCTGGCGCGCCAGCTCGATTCGACCCGTGCGCTCGCGCCGCTGACGACGCGCCGCGCGCAACGCGTACAACGCGCGTACGCGGCCTTCGTTGCGGGTGCGGCGCGCTTCCACGCCCTTGCGGATCCAGACTTCCTCTTGCGCCAGCTTCTTGTCGAATAGTGCATTGCGCTGCCCTTCGATCTGGAGCAGTTGTTCCTTCGTGCGCGCATAGTCATCGTAATTGCCGGTGCTCGACATGAGCGCGCCGCGATCGAGCTCGATCACGCGCGTTGCCAGACGGTTGACGAAGGCGCGATCGTGACTGACGAACAGAAGCGCGCCCCGAAATTCAAGCATGGTCTCTTCGAGCCATTCGATCGCTTCGATATCGAGATGGTTGGTCGGCTCATCGAGTAACAATACGTCGGGATCGCTGACCAGCGCGCGCGCCAGCAGTACGCGGCGGCGCCAGCCGCCCGAGAGTTGATCAAAATGCGCCTGGGCGTCGAGTCCGAGCCGTGAGAGCACGGTGGCGACGTGCTGCTCGAGCTGCCAGCCGTTGGCGGCGTCGAGCTCGCGATGCAGTCGATCGAGCCGCGCGGCAAGCTGGCTCGAGGACGGCTGTAGCGACAGTGCGTGGTATTCGGCCAGCGCACGCGCGACTTCCGGCATGCCCGCCGTTACCAGTTCACCGACCGTGTCGTCGCCGATCGAGGCGATGTCCTGCGCCAGATGCGCCACGCGCGCGCCGGGGCGAATCCATACCGTGCCCTCATCCGGCGCACTCTCGCGCCGTACCAGCCGCAGCAGCGAAGATTTTCCCTCGCCATTGCGTCCAACCACGCAAACGCGCTCGCCTGCATCCACCTGCAGCGAGACCTGCTCCAGCAGCGGTTTGGCGCCATAGGCAAGCGAAACTTTATCCAAACGGATCAACACTTCACATTTTCTCCAAGCTGCAAACTCGCATGGTGAGGGCACTTAAGGTATTCTCTCTCCCGGAGTTTGTCGCATGCGCGGGTTCGGTCCGCGCGCCGAGGTTCATCAGCGTTCCCAATCGGAACCCTTCCGTCCCTCCTGCAAGCCCATCTGCTGCGCCGTTGGCGCCGCGATCACAACGTACCAAATGCCTGTACCGATGCCGCGATTGCGGTAGGGCGCATTGCGGAGTTTTCCATTGTTCAAAGTCTTCAATCTATGTCCCGAGCTGCTGCGCGCGGTCGATGAGCTCGGCTATACCGAGCCCACCCCTATTCAAGCACGCGCCATCCCGGTCGTCAGCAGCGGCCGTGACTTACTTGCCGCTGCCCAAACCGGCACCGGCAAGACCGCAGCGTTCGCGCTGCCCGTGCTCTATCGCCTGCACGCGCAGCTGCCGGCACCGCGCGGCAGGCGCGCGCCGCGCGCGCTCATTCTGGTGCCGACACGTGAGCTGGCGGCACAGGTGCACGAGTCGTTCCGCGATCTAGGTCGCCATCTGTCGCAACGCAGCGCGCTGGTCTTCGGCGGCGTGAGCCCCAAGCCGCAGGTCGAGGCGCTCGCCCAGGGCGTCGATCTGATCATCGCCACACCGGGGCGGCTGCTCGATCATCTGCAGGCAGGCGTTCTCGATCTGTCGAAGATTGAAGTGCTGGTGCTCGACGAAGGCGACCGCATGCTCGATATGGGCTTCATCCGTGCGATTCGCCGCATCATTGCGGCGTTGCCGGTGAAGCGGCAGAGTCTGCTGTTTTCTGCCACCTTTTCCGAAGACATCCGCGCGCTGGCCAGATCGCTGTTGCGCGATCCGGCGACGATTGATGTCGCGCCGCGTAATGCGCCGGCCGAGCTCGTGGACCATCGCGTCTATCACGTCGAAACTGCCGGCAAGCACCCGCTGCTGACGCGGTTGCTGTCGGACGGCGGAGTGCGCCAGAGTCTGGTATTCACACGCACCAAGCACGGCGCCAACCGGCTGGCCGAGCGGCTCGAACGCGACGGCCTGTCGGTTGCCGCGATCCATGGAAACAAGTCGCAGGGCGCACGCACGCGCGCGCTGGAGGACTTCAAACGTGGCCGTATTCAAGTGCTGGTCGCGACGGATATTGCAGCGCGCGGGCTCGATATCAGCGAGCTGCCGCACGTGGTGAATTTCGAGCTGCCGCATGTCCCGGAAGATTATGTGCACCGTATCGGCCGCACGGGCCGCGCGGGTTCGTGCGGTGAGGCGGTTTCACTGGTGAGCCGCGAAGAGCGCGATCGACTGCGTGCGATCGAGAAACTGCTCGGTCGGGCGATTCCAGTGGCGGCGTAGCGGCGGCCAGGCTCGAGCCCACGGCCAACACGATTGCGGCCACCGCCGTTGCGCGTCGATGCGCCGGCTGCAATCGGATCCGTGGCGAGCGGCTGCGGCGTGTTCCGCATTGAATATAATTGCGCCGCGAGTTCGGGATCAGACGGGGAAAAGCAAGCATGGCGGAAGTCGAAATTCACGCAGCCCAAACTCATGGCGAGGATCCGTTCGGGCACACCGTCGGGATATTGGTCGGGATCATCGGTGTACTGTTGTCGGTCGTCACGATACTTGGGCACCGCGAGCACACTTATTCGGTCGTACACAAGACCGAGGCGAACGACCAGTGGGCCTACTATCAGGCCAAGAAGATTCGCGAGCATACCGAGGGCGTCGGTATGGAATTATTGAATTCGCTGCCGACCGATCCGAACACGGGCGCGGCAGCGGCCGCTCGCTTCGAGCAGAATCAAGCGCGCTATGCGAGTGACGCGGCCAAGATCCAGAAAGAAGCCGAGGCAAGAGACGCCGAGTCGCAGCGTTCCGAACGGCGTGCGTTGCGCTTTGATCTGGGCGAGGGCTTTCTCGAACTCGGGCTCGTGATGTCGTCGTTGTATTTTCTCGCGCGTCGGCGATTTTTCGTCGGTATGGGAGTCACTGCCGCAGTGATCGGCAGCATCATCGGAGTCGCGGGAATATTCAGCTAGCGCGCACATTGCGAGCGTAATCGGCGGAGATCTTTGGCTGTTAGGCCAGGGTGTGAAACACGCGCTGCACGTCTTCCTCCTGCTCGAGCTTGTCGATCAGCTCGAGCACCTCGGCGGCTTGCGTTTCCGGCAGCTCGGTCGGAGCGCTGCAGATGTATTCGTGCTCGGCCGATAGCGGTGCGATGTGGCGTGCCTCCAGCGCCTCTTGCAACTTGCCAAAATTGCCGAAGGCGCAGCGCAGCACCAATTGTGGTTCGCCCTTGTCGCCGGTGCTTTCGCCCATCTCCTCAAGACCGTGATCGATCATCTCGAGCTCGAGCTCGTCCTGATCGATGCCGGACGGATTGAGGCGGAATACCCCCATTTTCTGGAATAAAAAGCTCACGGAGCCCGTGGTTGCCAGATTGCCGCCGTGCTTGCCAATCACATTGCGTACATGCGCGACAGTGCGGGTCGGATTGTCGGTCGCGGTCTCGATCAGCAGCGCGACACCGTGCGGCGCGTAGGCTTCGTAAAGCACCTCGTGATAGTGTGCGTCGCGTCGCGGCCGGTCGCGCGCTTGATCGCCGCCTCGACTTTGTCTTTGGGCATGTTGATGGCGCGCGCGTTCTGCATGATGCGGCGAAGCGTCGAGTTCGAGGCCGGCTCGGGCCCGCCGGACTTCACCGCCATGGTGATGTCCTTGGCGATGCGCGCGAACTGCTTTGCCATGCGGTTCCAGCGCGCGAACATTGCGTGCTTGCGGACTTCGAATATACGTCCCATGCCTAGCGCGCCCGCTCAAGAATTGTTGGTAATGCGATCGCGGGGCGCCGGCGGGTGGCGCAGCTGCACGTAGCTCGGCGGTGCAGCCACCATCGGCAACGGCGCGAGCGCCGGCATCATGATCGCCGACTCATCCACCGGCGACAGGTCTTCAATCTTCAGGCCGCGGCTCAGTGCCGCCAGTTCCGGCGGCGGCGCGGTCTCCTCCGGCGTCATCAGCAGGTGGAACGCGCGCGCGCGGCGCCCGAGCGAGGTACGGCTCGTCAGCACCGTCAACGGCATCGACAGCAACATCCCCGTGATTACCGGCAGCATCCACCAGATGAATTTCGGCGCGAATAGCAGGATGGTGCTGCCCCAGACCAGGCCCAACAGCACGTGCCACTTGTGGCGGGCAAAGGCCTCGCGGTAATTCACACCGCGGTCGCCACGCTGCTGCGCATCCCACGAGACGGGATGGCCGATCAGCGTGCGCAGCACGAAGGTTGAGTGAAACAGCATCATCGTCGGCGCCAGCAGCATGCTCAACAGCTGTTCGAGAACCAAGCTCAGCAGCAGCTTGGGTGCGCCGCCGAAGGTATGACGCAGTGCGCGATCCTTCAGCGCGAGGATGGCCCCGAGCAGTTTCGGCAGGATCAGCACGATTATGGTAATGCTCAGCAAGGCGGCGATCTCGGCGTCCCGGTACTCCGGCCACGCCGGGAATAGCGAGTACAAACCGGGCGGAAAATATTGGTGGCCGAAGACGGTCTCGATACAGGTGATGATCGAGCTCAATACCAGCACGATGAACCACATCGGCGAAGTCGCATAGGACAGGATGCCGGTGAGCATGTGCAGGCGGCTCATCCAGTGCAGGCCGCGGATGGGGAGCACACCGACGTGCTGCAGATTGCCCTGCGCCCAGCGCCGATCCCGCTGGGCAAAATCGAGGATGTTCGACGGTACTTCTTCCCAGCTGCCCTTGATGTCGGGCAGCAGCCATATCTGGTAGCCAGCGCGCCGGATGAAGGCGGCTTCGACAAAGTCGTGACTCATGATTTCGCCGCCGAAAGGCGGCGATCCGGGCAGGCGCGGTAGCGCGCAGTGCTCGGCAAAGGCGCGCACGCGCACAATCGCATTGTGACCCCAGTAGTTGCTGTCGCCGAGCTGCCAGAAAGCCAGGCCGGTGGCGAACATTGGCCCGTTGAGCCGGACCGCGAACTGAATCATGCGGGCAAACAGCGTGTCGCGACCTGCCAACAACGGCAGCGCCTGCAGGATGCCGATCTCCGCGTGCGCTTCCATCAATTGCGCGAGCTGTACCAAGGCCTGCCCCGACATGATGCTGTCGGCATCGAGCACGACCATGTACTCGTAGGATCCACCCCAGTTGCGGACGAAGTCGGCGATGTTGCCGGCTTTGCGACCGACGTTGTCGCTGCGGTGACGGTAGAAGATGCGGCCGTAGGCATCGTGATGCTCGACCAGTGCCCGCCAGGCCCGGCGCTCGACGGCCACAATGTCGGGTAGTCGGCTATCCGAGAGGATAAAGAAATCGAATGCGCTCGCTTGCGCCTCCGCGGTGAGCGAGGACCAGATCGCATTGACGCCGGCGGCGACCCGTTGCGTGTCCTCGTTGTGAACCGGCATGACGATGGCAACGCGGCCGTAGAGCGGACGCCAACTGAGCTGTCCCGCGTCCAGCAACGCGGGGGACCGGTCAAACAGGCGTATGGTGAATCCGGCCACGGCCGTCCAGAATGCGCCGCCGATCCAGGTGAACAGACAGATGAATAGCAGCAGTCCGGCGAGTTCCAGCTGGGACAGCCCGTTGGCCTTGAGGATGTCGAGCATCAGGAAGCCGCCCGTGAGCGCGGTGAGTGCCGTAAGTCCGAAAAAAATCAGCCGGCGCCACAGGCTGTGGTAGGCGGGTACCGAGGGGGGCTTCGCGGATGATGCTACGGGGTCCACAAATACGTCCAGGTTTCGGTCAAGGCTTCTCCGTAAAGAGTTAGGTAGCAGCGCAGGTCCACCGGCTGACCGTTCTTGGAGTTTAGGCGAAAGGCGGCGCGCCAGGTGCCGTTCTCGGGCAGCCGCTCCACGGTGAGGTCATCCACCTCGCCGCCTCGGGCCACGATTTGCGCCTTGATCGGCTGTGTGGGCCCGAGCACGTCCAGATCGCCTCCGGCAAAATCGACCAGCATGCGGCGGCTATTGTCGGACCTGCCATGCGTCGGCGGCGCAGTGCGGGTTGCGATCGCCCGGCCGGCTGGTGGCCATAGCGGCGAAGTCGCATACGCGGTCAGCAGATACGAAAAATTGAACGGCCGCCGCGGACGCAGCGGCGTCGCTGGCACCCAATAGGCCACGATATTGTCGTGGATTTCTTCGTCGCTGGGGATCTCCACCAGCTCGACGCCGCCCTTGCCCCAGGCGCCAAGCGGCGCCACCCAGTAGCTGGGGCGCATTTGATAGCGCGCTTCGGCGTCCTGGTAGTGGTTGAAATCCCGATCGCGCTGGCTGAGGCCAAAACCGTGCGGATTCTCATCGGCGAAGCTCGCGACCGTCAGCGCATGCGGGTTGATCAGCGGCCGCCACAGCCACTCGCCGTTGGCGGTTTGTGCCAGCAATCCATCGCTGTCATGCACCTCCGGCCGAAAATCGTCGATCTGACGGGCCGACCCCCGGTCCTCGCCGTAGAGAAACATCGAGGTCAGCGGCGCCAGCCCGACTTTGTCGATGCGCTGACGAGGATACAATGTCGCCGAAACTTCCACCGCGGTCATGGTGCCGGGGCGGACCTCGAAGTGGTAGGCGCCGGCGACGCTCGGACTGTCCAGCAGCGCGTAGATCGTGAGCGTACGCTGCTGTGCCGGCGGCCGAACCAGAAAGAAATCGGTGAAGTATGGGAACTCTTCGCCGCCGGTGGTGGCGACGTTGATCGCGAGCCCGCGTGCCGAGGCGCCGTAGATTTGATTGCGGCCCAGGACGCGGAAGTAGGATGCGCCCAGGAACACGATCAGCTCGTCCTTGTACTCCGGCGTGTGCAGCGGATAGTGGACACGAAGGCCGGCGAACCCCAGGTCCGGTGGCAAGTCCTTGGGCTGGCCGACTTTGCCGAAGTCGAATTGCGTCGGCTTATAGGTCACCGGCCGCGCGCCGCCGTCGGTGACTTCCCAGACATTTATTTTCCGATCGTAAGTAAACCCGCGATGGAAAAACTGCACTTCGAACAACGACGCGTTGTGCCACAGCGCATTCGCCGGCTTGAAGCGGATTTCGCGGTATTGATCGTAACCGAGCCTGGCGAGACTCTCCGGCAGCTTCGAGCCGGACTGGCGGTAGGGTTGCGCCGCCCGCAGCTGCGCCAGGCGCTGAACCGATTCAAATCCGAACGGCGCAGGAAAGCTCTGCTGGCGCTGAGGCTCGTAGGGTGCCGTCGCACTCGGCAGCTGGAACGTGGCCAGTAGAGTCACCGTCAGCAGTAACCATTGGCGCCGATGCACACGCAACTCCTCCGATATCCAAGCTCGCCGATCCGCTCCATATTTCTGTCGTCAATTTGCGACGAGCGGCCGCGCACTGAGTACAGACTCGGAACTGAGAGTGGCCACCCAGGGCACGTCCGGTCGAGCGCTGCCGGCTGAAAAGTATGTCAGCCTACCGCGGACAACCCCAACTGGTATAGCGGAAGCCCGCATGCTGCTCATATATATGCGGGTATAGTTGCGACGCTCGCGGACTTGAGGTCCGGTCGGGTCCGCGGCGGGTACAATTGTCCCGGGGGGGAAATCAATGGCGGATCGCTGTCTGGGCTTGATCGAGCGCCTGCTCGACTCTGCAGGTATACGGCTCAATGGCCCGGATCCGTGGGATTTCCAGGTGCGCGATCGGCGTGTTTTTGCACGCATCGTCGCCCAAGGGTCCCTCGGTCTGGGCGAAGCCTACATGGACGGCTGGTGGGAATGCGGGCAGCTGGACGAATTCTTCCACCGCGCTCTGCGCGCGGAACTCCAATATCGGCTGCCGCATAATCTCGAGCTATTGTTTTACCGGATGCATGCGCGCTGGCTTAATCGGCAGACACCCGGGCGCGCCTTCATTCCTGCCCAGGTGCATTACGACCTCGGTAACGATCTCTTTGAAGCGACCTTCGACCGGCGACTGACCGGCAGCTGCGGGTATTGGCGCCATGCGCAGGATCTCGACGCGGCGCAGGAGGCCAAGCATGACCTTGTCTGCCGCAAGCTCGGGCTCAAGGCGGGGCAGCAGGTCTTTGACATCGGCTGCGGCTGGGGCGCCTTCATGAAGTTCGCGGCCGAGCGCTACGGTGCCCAGTGCACCGGGGTCACCGTCTCGCGCGCACAGATCGAATGGGGCGAGCGGCAGTGCCGGGGACTGCCGGTGAAGTTCATCCTAAGCGACTATCGCCGCAGCAGCGGCCGCTACGACCATCTGGTCTCGATGGGAATGTTCGAACACGTCGGCCCCAAGAATTATGACAGCTACTTCGGCGTGGCCGAGCGCCTGCTCAAGGACGAAGGACTGTTCCTGCTGCACACCATCGGATCGACGGATTCCGGTTACACGGTCGACCCCTGGATCGACAGATACATATTCCCGAACGCGGTGCTGCCTTCGGCCGCCCAGATCAGCCGGGCGATCGAGAAGCGTTTCATCATTGAGGACTGGCATAACTTCGGTGCCGACTACGACGCGACGCTGGTCGCCTGGTACCGGAAGTTCGACGGCAACTGGCCGCAACTGCAGACAAAATACGGCGCGCGCTTCTACCGCATGTGGAAATATTATTTGCTCGCCTGCGCTGGCGGTTTCCGTGCTCGCGCAATTCAACTGTGGCAGATCGTGCTGTCCAAACACGGAGTGCCCGGCGGCTACCTGACCGTGCGCTGACGCGTCAAACAGGATGCGTCGAGCATTATCAGTGCGCACCTCGAACAGCGGGCGCACTTCGACAGTGCAATAACGCGGCGACTTTCGTTGCTGCCGCCCGACGTTTCATCATAAGACGTACGTGAAATTATTTATATTGCGAACTATTTCACTGCAAAACGATGAGGCCTGCCGCTATATATCGATGCCGGTGCTCACTAAACTTTGGAAGCCAAGTCATGCATGTCGCGGTCGACGCAGCCACCACCGATTCCTCCATTGATCATCACATCGAGTCGGTGATTGGGCTGTCGCGCCGCATGCTTGGCGACGTGTTGCAGTCCGTCAGTCATATCTCAGGCGTCAACCGCGCCACGCACGTGCTGTCGATGAACGCGCGCATCGAGGCGGCGCGTGCCGGCTCCGCGGGCATGGGGTTTGGCGTCGTCGCACAGGAGCTGACGCGCCTGGCCGCGGACATGGGCAAGGCCGCGGGCGACATCGTCGCCAAGTCGCGCACGACCGGTGCCGAACTCGATGCGATGATCGGCCAGCTCTCGACGCAGGTACGCGACAACCGCATGTGCGACCTGGCGCTTACAAATATCGACCTCGTCGATCGCAACCTGTACGAGCGCAGCTGCGACGTGCGCTGGTGGGCGACGGACTCGGCGATCTGCGAATGCCTGCGCCGCCCAGGGGAGGCGACGCTCAGTCATGCAGCGCGCCGCCTTGGCCAAATTCTCGATTCCTACACGGTATACTTCGATCTCGCGCTGGCGACGCTCGACGGCCGCGTGATCGTCAACGGCCGACCGGATAAGTACCGCTCAATCGGCCGGAGCGTTGCCGACGCGCATTGGTTTCGCTCCGCTCTGGCCACCGGCAGCGGCACCGAATACGGATTCGAGTCGGTGCATCCATCCGCGTTGGTCAACGGGGAACTGGCGCTGGTCTACTCGTGCGTCGTGCGCGAGGGCGGGCGCGTGAACGGCGCGCCGCTCGGCGTGCTCGGCATCGTGTTTGCGTGGCAGCCGCTCGGCCAGACGGTCATCGAGCGTACGCCCCTGTCGAGGGAAGAGCGGCAGAAGACCCGCGTCTGCATCACCGACGAGCAGGGCCTGATATTGGCCGATTCGAACGGCAAGCAGTTGAAGGAGCGCATCGAATTCGAAGGTATGGAAGTGCTGTTCGGGACGGCACGCGCCGCGCGTACGGCAACGCTCGGTGGCAAGGATGTGCGCATCGCACATGCCAGGTCGCCGGGATTCGAGACCTACCGTACCGGCTGGCACAGCCTGCTGATTCGCAAGCTCGATTGAGTCGCGTGGAAGATGCACGGTCATTGCTCGCGTGGTTGCCGAGCGTTCGCTAGCGCTACGTGCTCCGGGGGCCGCCATCAATGCGTGGAACGGAAGGGTCGCCCGCGCAGGTCAAACTCGATGCTGATCTCATCCCGCACCGCCAGCAGTCCGCCCAGGATTGAATACGGGGTGATGCCGAAGTCGGACTGCCGCAATGCGAAGGTGCCGCCGACCTGTAGTTCGCGCGCCACGACAGCGACACGCAGGGGCAGCAGTAGTTCACGTTGCACGCCATGCAGCTGCACCGAGACCGCGGCCACGAGCCGGGGCAGCTCGCCGGAGACGCGCCGCACGCGCAGTGTAACGTACGGATAGCGCGCGGCATCAAGATTCCTAGGGCCGAGCATGTGCGCGCGCGTGTCGCCAATGGCGTCGTCATCGAGCGCGGCGGCATAAGCACCGCCGGCTTGCCGGCGCGCCTCCGGGTCGTCGACCGACAGTTGATCGAGGCGCAACCGCAGGTCGAAGCGGCCGGTCGTGACATCGTGCTCCGGCACGTAGGCGTAGCCTTCAAAGTCAGGAACGGATAGGACGTGGTTGTGGCCGCTCGTGGCGGCTGCACCGCCACGAAAGACATAAATGCGAATGTGCGAGGCGGTTGGATCGAGCGCGAAGGTCTGCTCAGGCGCGCGTGCAGCCAGTTCGCGGTAGATCTGCGCGAGCCGTTGTGCCGCGGCGGTGTCGTCCGGAACGATCGCCGGCGATCTCGCCGCCGGCAGGCCGTTGCAGCCGGCCACCGCGACGCAGGCGGCCGCGGCGGCGCACTTCCCGGCCCACCTCTGGGCCCAGTTGCGAGATTTCATGGAGTCCGGCGCGGCGTGCCGACCCCCCTGATGGATATCTCGACTTGATCGCCGCCGACCCAGAATCCGTGCGGCAGACCGAACTCGGAACGGCTGATGCGCGCCTGTGCCGCAAAGGCGCAGCCCTGCGCTGTATCTGCCGGCGCGTCGACGCAGTCCAGCCGACTGATCGTCAATGCCACCGGTCGTGTGATGCCGTGCAATGTCAGTTCCCCGCTGGCAACTGCGTGCCCGGCAGCGCCGAAGTCTATGCGGCGCGAGTGGTAGGTGGTGCGCGGAAAGCGCCCGGTGTCGAGCCACTCCCGGGAGCGCAAGCGCGCGTTCCATCGCGCGTCCGTACACAGGATCGAGTCGCTGCGGATGTCGACATCCACGCGGCTTGCCGTGGCATGCAGTTCCGGCGTCGCGGTGCGCGCGACGATGAAGTCACCGGTGAACTCCTCAAAGCGAGCAGTGATCCATGGAATGCCCAGGCGCCGTACGCTGAATGAGACGCTGGCGTGGGCCGCATCGAGGCTGTAAGCGTGTGCCGCCGACGCATCGGCGGTGCACAGCGACCCCAGCGTACCGAGGAGGGCAAGTGGCAGCAGCCGGCGGGCGCGGAGATCGATCATCGGCCGAGTATGCGCCGTGAGCGGAGCACTCCGCTGCAGTGGGCTGTCAGCGCCGGTGCGGATCGGCGCTTGTGATACCGAATTGTGGGTGAGCAGACAGAATGTCCCGGGCACCGCGCATTACTGGAGCGGCAGTCGCAGCCCGGCTGCATTCGGCGCGCGCCGCGTCACGCTAGGGGTCTCCTTTGTGGAACTGGAATATCATGCTCGGCCAAATGGACAAGCAATTGAGAATACTGGTGATCGACGTTGGCGGCTCGCGCGTCAAGTGCGTGGCGACCGAGCACAAAGACCCTTGCCGCTTTGACTCCGGGCCGCGATTGACGCCGACGAGAATGGTCAAGAATGTGCTGAAGATCACTCGCGGGTGGCGCTTCGAGGCAGTTTCGATCGGCTATCCCGGCGTGGCTCGCCGCGGCATGAT
>JBIODE010000013.1:0-23547 GCA_044440325.1 Steroidobacterales bacterium | reverse complement strand
CTGGCGGCGCACGCGGCCGCGGCGTCGGCCAGCCTCAGCGCGGCGGAGATGGCCGGCAAGAAAGGCCACGAAATTGCCGCGGCGCTGCGCGCGCGGCGTGCACAGGCGATCGCCGTCGGTTCCGCTACAGCAATCGGCGCAGATCCTGATACGCAAAACCGATGAGCGGCGCCGGAAAGTCGCGCGTGAGCGCCATCACCTTGAAGTTCTCGCCCATCTCGCCCGGCAGCAACAGCTGCCGCGCCTGCGAGGCCAGCTGCGCACGGGCGCGATCGGTCGCGGCGGCGGCCACCGCTGCTTCGATGCCGGTCGCGAGCAGAAACGCTGTCTGTGTGCAGTAGCCTGCCACCGCAAGATTCGCATCGGCCGCGGCCTCGGCCACGCGCGTGAAATCTACCCACGCGGTGATGTCCTGCAGGCCGGGATAAACAAAAGGATCATCGTGCGCGCGCTGGCGGAAATGGCAGCGTAGCGTGCCGCTGCTGCGCTGCGCGTGGTAGTACTCGCCTCGCGGCAGGCCGTAATCCAGCAGCAGTATGATGCCTTCGGCCAACGCCGCGCCCAGGCTCGCGATCCATGGATTGAGCAGCGTGCAGAGTTCGGAGACGTAGCCGTCGGCGAATGGCTGCGGCAGCCCGAAACTCAGGCGTTCAAGCTCGACACGCAGCGCCGGCGGCGCGGGCCGATCGGCGTCGATGAATTCACCATCGCCACCGAGCGCAACGCCACGGGCATGGAAGCCCCCCTCAGCAACGGCAAATCGCGTGAACGGCAACGCATCGGCCACTTCGTTGGCGAGCACAACGCCGCGCAGCGGCTGCGGCGGCAGCGCGTCGAGCCACTGCACCCGCGCGGCGAGCGCCGCGGGCAACTGCGCCAACAGCGCACGTTGCCGGGCTCGCAGGTCGGCGCTGACTTCGAGGATGTAATAGTGCCGCGGCAGCGCATCGTCGGCGGCCAGCGCCGTGAGCACGGTCGCGGCCAAGCGCCCGCTGCCGGCCCCGAGTTCGAGCATGTCGCTGGGCGCCGTCGTGAGCACCTGCGCGCATTGCCGCGCGACACAACGCCCGAACAGCTCCGAGAGTTCCGGCGCGGTGACGAAGTCCCCTTGTGCGCCGAACTTGGCCGCGCCGGCGCTGTAGTAACCGAGACCCGGCGCATACAACACCGTGCGCAGATAGTCGGCGAAATCGATCCAGCCGCCGCTGCGCTCGATCTGGGCGCGCACCGCCGCTGCGACTTGCCCCATGTGGTGCGCCTCCAGCGCCATGAGCGGCGGCAGGATTGTGGGACGCGTGCGCGGCGTCATAAGCTGTCCGGATGAGCGATGGCATTGCGGCTCTGCGCGGACAGACGGCATTGATCACCGGCGGCGCGCGTCGGGTGGGTGCCGCGCTTGCGCGCGCGTTGCACGCGGCCGGCGCCGACATCATCATCCACTATCACCGCTCGCGCGATGATGCGCAAACGCTGGCGGCTGAATTCGAGGCGACGCGGCCGCGCTCGGCGCTCGCGCTTGGCGCCGATTTGCTCGATGTCGCACAGCTGGCGCCGCTGATTGCCCGGACGCAGGAGCGCTTCGGTGCCCTCAATATCCTCATCAACAATGCCTCGAGTTTTTATCCCACGCCGCTCGGACAGATCACCCTCACGCAGTGGGAGGATCTGATCGGCACCAACCTGCGTGCACCGTTGTTTCTGGCCCAAGCCGCCGCCCCTGCACTGCGCGCGAGCGGCGGCCTGTTGCTGAACATCGTCGACATTCACGGCATGCGCCCGCTGCGCGATCACAGCGTGTACTGCGCGGCCAAGGCCGGACTGATCATGCTCACCCGTGCGCTCGCGCGCGAGCTCGCGCCGCAGGTGCGCGTGAATGCGATCGCGCCCGGACCGGTGCTATGGCCCGAAGCCGGCATGGAACCCGAGCTCGAGCAGAAGATCATCGCTCGCACGCCGCTCGGGCGCGCGGGTTCGCCGCAGGATATTGCACGCGCCGCGCTGTTTTTCGCGCGTGAGGCGCCGTACGTCACCGGCCAGATCCTGGCCGTCGACGGCGGCCGCAGCGTCGGCTGGTGAAGCGCGGGGCCGGCCTCAGGCGGATTCGAATTCATTCAAATCGAGGTCGATGCGTGTGAGCACATGCTGATCCTGCGCGAATGCCCGCCACAGCGCGTCGATGCTCGTGCCCGATGCCGGATGAGGCAGCGTCGGCGCCAGCTCCGCCAGGGGTCCGAGCATATACGCCCGCCGCAGCAGATCCGGACGCGGAACGCGGTAGTCGGCGCCGGCGGCGATGAGATCGCCATAGAGCAGCAAGTCCAAATCCATCGCGCGCGGCGCCCATTTCGCATCATCCCTGCCCCGCCCGCACAGCTCCTCAATACGCCGCAGCCGCGCGAGCAGCGCAGCGACATCGAGTTCGGTATCGAACACCGCCACGGCATTGATGAAATCTGCCCCCTCGAAGCCAAGAGCGCGATTGCGGTAGCAGCTCGAAAAAAGCACGCCGGGAAATTCGTGTTTGAGCGCACGTGCGGCCTGTACCAGCCGCTGCTCGGGGTCGATGTTGCTGCCGGCCCCGACAAAGACACGCGGCATGGCTAGGCGCTCGTCGGCGCGTCGGCAAGATCAGCGCGGCGGCGCTCGATACTGACACCGACGTCGCGAGAATGGCGAATCGCGCCCGGCTTGTTAATCGTGAGGCGGATCCAATCGAGATCAAACTCACCGAGCAACAGCAGCGCGAGCCGGTGCGCCAGCGTCTCGACCAGCTGAAATTGCGACAAGCTCACCCAGGCCAGGACGCGTTTGGCGATCTTCTTATAATCAACCGTATCGTCGACGCTGTCGGTCGCTGCCGCGCGGCGGCAATCACAGGGCAGCTCCAGATCGATGACGACCAACTGCGGCACGCGCCGTTCCCAATCGATGAAGCCGATGATGCATTCGGCCGTCAATCCGCGCAGGAAAATCCGGTCGGCGATTGTCGGATCGGTCGTCGGTGTACTTGCCATCGGCGTACTTTAAGTCGGCGCTAAGCCGCAGCGCCAGGAGGCCGCAGCTGCGCGAGCGGCCAGCGCACGCGCGCGCCAATCGTCAATGACTCGTGCTCACCGGCCTGCAGGCGTGCCAGGCCTGCGACCGCGATCATGGCGGCATTGTCGGTGCAGAACTCGGGGCGTGGGTAGAACACCTGCACGCCGTGCGCGGCGGCAGCGGCGTCGAGTCGCGCCCGCAGCGCTCGATTGGCACCGACTCCGCCGGCCACCACCAGTGCAGTGTGGCCGGTATATTCGAGCGCACGCACGGTCTTGGCCACCAAGGTCGCGACTATGGCCTCTTGCACCGCCCAGGCGACATCGGCGCGCGCCTGCTCATCGAGCGTCCGCTCGCGCACGGCCTGCATGACCGCCGTCTTCAGACCCGAAAAGCTGAATTCAAATCCAGGCCGGTCGAGCATCGGCCGCGGGAAGACATAGCGGCCGGGACGGCCGCTGGCGGCGAGCGCCGCGAGCTGCGGGCCACCTGGGTACGGCAGGCCCAGCAGCTTAGCGGTCTTATCGAAGGCCTCACCCGCGGCGTCATCGCGAGTTTCGCCGAGAACCTCATAGCGGCCGAGCGCACGCACCTCGATCAACATCGTATGACCGCCCGACACCAGCAGCGCCAGATGGGGTGTTGGCGGCCGCGGTGTCTCGAGCATGGGCGCCAGGAGATGACCCTCGAGATGGTGCACGCCCACCGCCGGTATACACCACGCGTACGCGAGCGCGCGCGCGAGCGCCGCGCCGGTCAGCAGAGCACCGATGAGACCAGGCCCGGCGGTGTACGCGACGCCCGCGAGCGCCGCAGGGTCCGTCCGCGCCGCGGCAAGTGCCGTGCGCAGCAGCGGCAGCAAGCGGCGCACATGATCACGCGAGGCAAGTTCCGGCACGACCCCGCCGAAGACGCGGTGCAGCTCGATTTGGCTCCAAAGCTCGTGCGCGAGCAGCCCCCGCTCCTCATCGAACACGGCCACCGCGCTCTCGTCGCAGGAAGTCTCAATCGCCAATATGCGCATCGTCGCCATGGTCTTTTTGCGTTTTCTCCAGGCTGTAATTAGAATCGCGGCCCCGGCCTTGTAGGCCTGCGCGATAATTACTTCTAAAATCAAGAGGTTGTGTTTCGATGCCGAGCGTCCGCGTCCGCGAGAACGAATATTTCGATGCCGCCCTGCGGCGCTTCAAGCGAGCTTGCGAAAAGGCCGGCGTTCTCGCCGAGCTGCGCCGGCGCGAATTCTACGAGAAGCCCACGCAAGAGCGTAAACGCAAAAAGGCGGCTGCGGTAAAGCGACACATGAAGCGCGTCTCGCGCGACTTCGCGCGCCCTGCCCGCACTTGAGGCGCCGCGCGCGCCCTTGATGAGCTCCGCGCCGATGAGCCTCAAAGAACGCATCCAAGAAGACATGAAGACGGCGATGCGGTCCGGCGACAAGGATCGCCTCGGCACCATCCGCTTGGCGCTCGCCGCGATCAAGCAACGCGAAGTCGATGAGCGCATCACCCTCGACGACCCGCAGGTGCTCGCGGTGCTGGAGAAGATGGTCAAGCAGCGGCGTGAATCGATTGAACACTTCGGCGCCGGCGGCCGCCCCGATCTGGTCGCGAAAGAGAACGCCGAGGTTGCCGTGCTCAGCGGCTATCTGCCCGCGCAAATGTCCGACGCGGAGCTCGACGCGATGATCAACGAGGTCATCGCCGCGACTGGGGCCGCTTCGATCAAGGACATGGGCAAGGTCATGGCCGCCATCAAGAGCAAGGCCGCCGGGCGCGCAGACATGGGCGCCGTCGGTGCGCGCATCAAGGCACGGCTGTCACCCTAGATCGCGCGACGCGCCGGCGCTGCTCGCGCGCTGACGGCCTCAAGCGCCGCGGCCCTCCACGCCGCCCCCACCACGCGCACAGATTCGCTGCGGACTCGCGCTAGACTCACGCTCTATGCCCGGCCGCATCCCGCAAAGCTTCATCGATGAGCTAATGGCGCGCGCCGATATCGTCGAGATCATCGGCAGCCGCGTGGCGCTCAAGAAGGCCGGACGCGAATACAAGGCCTGCTGCCCCTTCCACGACGAGAAAACCCCCTCATTCTGGGTCAGCCCGGACAAGCAGTTCTACCATTGCTTCGGTTGCGGCGCGCACGGCACGGCGCTCGGTTTCCTGATGCAGTACGACCAGTTGCCGTTCCCCGAGGCCGTTGAAGATCTGGCGGCGCGGCTTGGGCTCACGGTACCGCGCGAAGGCGGCACCCCGCCCGGCGGTACATCGACCGCCGATGACATGGCGCCGCTGTACGATTTGCTCGGGCAAGTCGCGAAATTTTATGCCATGGCCCTGCAAAGCAGTCTTCGTGCGCGCGACTACGCGCGCGCACGCGGGCTGCAAGCGCCGATCATCGAGCGCTTTCAGATCGGCTACGCACCGGACGCGTGGGACGCGGTTCTCAAGCACTTCGGCGGCGGTACCGACGCCCAGCGCGGGCTCGCCGCGGTCGGGCTGATCGTCGAACGCGAGGGGCACCCGGATCACTACTACGACCGCTTCCGCGACCGGCTGATGTTCCCGATCCGCGATACGCGCGGCCGCGTAATCGCCTTCGGCGGTCGCGTCCTCGATCGCGGCGAACCGAAATACCTCAACTCCCCGGAGACCGCGCTGTTCCACAAGGGCCGCGAACTCTACGGCCTGTACGAAACACGGCTGTCACGAACCGCGCTCACACGGCTGGTCGTGGTGGAAGGCTACATGGACGCCGTGCAGCTGCATCAGGCCGGGGTGACGTGCGCCGTGGCAACCCTCGGCACGGCGACCACCAGCGAGCACCTGCACCGCGCCTTTCGACTCGTCAACGAGATCGTGTTTGCCTTCGACGGCGACCGCGCCGGCCGGGCCGCCGCGTGGCGCGCCCTGCACAATGTGCTGCCGGAGACGCGGGCCGGGCGCGAGATTCGGTTTCTGTTCCTGCCGGAAGGCGAGGACCCGGATTCGCTCGTGCGCGGCGAAGGCCGTGACGCCTTCGAAGCACGGCTCGCCGATTCTCTGCCGCTGTCGGAGTATTTGGTCGCGCATCTGCGCGAGCAGGCCGATTTGAGCCATGCCGATGGCAAAGCCCGTTTCCTCGCGCAGGCGCGCCCGCTGCTCGGGAAAGTCGCAGCCGGGGTCTACCGCGAACTGCTGCTCGAACGCGTCGCGAAGGAGATCGGCTGGAGCGCAGAGCATCTGCAAGAGGTGCTGGCCGCAAGCTCGGAGAGTGGCGAGCAGGGATTCACGGCCGCGCCGGGACCGAGCGCGACGTTCCCGGAGCGGCGCGCGGCAAGCACCGCCGCTCGACGTCCCGGCCGTGGCGGATTGATCACGCAGGCAATTCAGCTGTTGCTGCATTTCCCCGCCGCCGCCGCTCGCATCAGCCCCGAGCAGTGCGCCACGCTGGCCACGGTGCAACAACCCGGAATCTCAGTCTTGCACGAATTGTTGACGACCCTGCGCGAGCAACCGGCGGCATCCATGGCGCAGACTCTGGAGCGCTGGCGCGAACGGGTGGAATACCGGCGGTTGTGCGAGCTGGCCGCCGATGAAGTGCTGGTGTGCGACCTGTCTGCGGCCGAGCGCGAGCTGCGCGAAGCCCTGGCGCGCCTGATCGAGAGCGTCCGCGTCGACAGACTCGAGGCCCTATTGCGCCGAGCGCAGGATCTGACTGACGCTGAAAAGCTTGAACTTCAACAGCTTACGATGTCACGCGGGACTCCAAGCCAAGCTTGAGCTGCCGTGAGGCGACCCCTTGAAAAACTGGCTCGGAGGCCAGATTTCTAGGTACAATCGCCAGCTTTTCCATGAAGACTTGCCTGCATCCAAAGCCTTTCGTGACCACAGCGACGGCAGGGGTGCGCTTGTCTTTAAAATCTTTTCGTCCGTGAGCTGTCTGAAGATCACCATGACACGCAAGCCCAAACCTGCTTCCAGTCCCGCGCGCAGAGCCGCTGTCAGCCGTCCGGCTGCCGCGCAACGCAAATTGACCGCGGCGCCCGCTCCACGCGTGGCGGCTACACGCGCGCCCGCTCCACGCGCGGCCGGTTCGCACTCGGCCGGTTCGCACTCGGCGATCGCGGCAGCCGCGAGGTCGGCGGAGCCCGCCAAGAAAGCGGCTTCGGCGCCAAAGGCGGCGGCAGCAACCAGGGCGCCTGCCGCGGTGTCCCTCAAATCTGCGCGGCCGCTCAAGGCAGTGCCCGCGGCCCGGGGCGCCGTCCCACCCAAGGGGGGCAGCACAGCGGCGGCAATGGCCGCGGCCGTGCCGGCGGCCCCGCCGAGCAAGGCGGGAGCGCGTAAGGGCACCCCGTCCGCGGTCGAGCCCCGACGTTTCAACGGGATGACCGACGACCGCCAATCGCAGCTTAAGCTGCTGATCGCACGCGGCAAGGAGCAGGGCTACCTGACCTATGCCCAGGTCAACGATCATTTGCCCGCCGAGATTGTCGATCCGGAGCAAATCGAAGGGATCGTCAACACCATCAATGACATGGGCATTCCGGTGTACGAAAAGGCACCGGACACCGAATCGCTGCTGGCCTCCGAGCCTGCGACGCCGGCTGATGACGAGGCGATCGAGGAGGCCGCGGCAGCGCTGGCGGCCCTCGATGCCGAGCTCGGGCGTACCACCGATCCGGTGCGGATGTACATGCGCGAGATGGGCACGGTCGAGCTGCTCACGCGCGAAGGTGAGATTCGCATTGCCAAGCGCATCGAGGAAGGTCTCGACGCCGTGCGCACCGCGCTGGCCAAATATCCGGCTACGGCCGAGCATATTCTGCGCACCTATGAGCTCATCAAGGCCGGTCAGGCGCGCCTGATCGATCTGGTCGTCGGTTTCATCGATCCGAATGCGCCCGATGTGATCGCACAACCGCAGAATCCAACCAAGCTTGAAGTCATCGCCGAGAGCGAGACCGCCGACGACGACGACACCGAAGCAGCCGATGACGATGAGGCCGTGGTCGATACCGGTCCGGATCCGGAGGAAGTCGCGCGGCGCATGGCTTCCATTCACAAGCTCTTGCATCAGGTGCTGCAGTCGCTGAGCAAGCACACCGCCGAAGACCCGAAGACCGAGAAGCTGCGCAAGAAACTGGCGGCCGAGTTCATGGAACTCAAGCTCTCGCCGCGCATGTTCGATGCGCTGACCAATCAGCTGCGCACTCATATCGGCGAGATCCGCCAGATCGAAAAAGAGATCATGATCATCGCGGTGCGCGATGCCGGCATGCCGCGCAAGGACTTCATCGCCACGTTCCCGAAGAACGAAACCAGCCCGCGCTGGATCGCCAAGCATGCCAAGGCCGGCAAGAAATACTCCGCACCGCTCGTGCGGCTCAAGGATGAGATCGAACGCCGGCAGAAGAAGCTGAGCCATCTCGAGGAGCTCTATCACCTCACCATCAACGACATCAAGGAGATCAACCGCGAGGTTTCGATCGGCGAGGCCAAGGCGCGCCGCGCGAAAAAGGAGATGGTCGAAGCAAATCTGCGTCTGGTGATTTCGATTGCGAAGAAATATACCAATCGCGGCCTGCAGTTTCTCGATCTGATCCAGGAAGGCAACATCGGCCTGATGAAGGCGGTCGACAAGTTCGAATACCGCCGCGGCTATAAATTTTCGACCTATGCAACATGGTGGATACGCCAGGCCATCACGCGCTCGATCGCGGACCAGGCGCGCACGATCCGCATCCCGGTGCACATGATCGAAACGATCAACAAGCTCAACCGCATCTCGCGGCAGATGCTGCAGGAGATGGGTCGCGAGCCGACCCCGGAAGAGCTGGCGGTGAAAATGGAGATGCCCGAGGACAAGGTCCGCAAGGTGCTCAAGATCGCCAAAGAGCCAATCTCGATGGAGACGCCGATTGGCGATGACGAGGACTCGCATCTGGGCGATTTCATCGAAGACACTTCGGTCGCCTCGCCGATCGACCAGGCGACGATGGAGTCACTGCGCGAGACCACGCACTCGGTGCTGGCCCAGCTGACGCCGCGTGAAGCCAAGGTGCTGCGGATGCGCTTCGGCATCGATATGAACACCGACCACACGCTCGAAGAGGTCGGCAAGCAATTTGACGTTACGCGCGAGCGTATTCGTCAGATAGAAGCCAAGGCGCTGCGCAAGCTGCGGCATCCGAGCCGGAGCGAGCAGCTGCGCAGTTTCCTGATGGATGATTGAAGGGCGCGCCGCGCGCGGCGGCTCAGCCGGCCGCTCCGGAGCGCTGAGCGCGCGCCGCCTGCAGCGCCACGAGTAGCCGCGCCTCACCTTTTGCGAGACCGCAACGTTCGCTGATGTCCTGTACGGCCGCGCCGCGCGCAGCCAGTCGAACTGCCGCAGAAATTTCATCGCCGCGCGCGGTCGGCGGCAGGCTGTGCACGACCGGCACCGACGGCGGCGCCTGCCCCTTCGCCTGCCCCTCGAGCAGCTGCTGGCTTTCGATCCGCAGCAGATCCAGCTGCTCGAATACGCGTCCCAAGTCGCGATCGACGCTCTGGCGCAGCCGGCCAATCGCGCGCAGCTCGAGCATGATCACGACTCCGAGTGTGAATACCGCAGCAGCCAGCGCCGCCTGCGAAATATCATGTAGAAACATTCAGCCACTCCAGCGTCGGCTTTCCGACGAACGTTCGGCGCCTGCGCGCCAATGACGGTGATCGGAGCGAAATCCGTGCCAGATCCGAAGTTCCCCCGTGGACCGCGGCCGCAGCGGCGATCGGCGGCCTCACAGCTTGCCTTCCGGCGCGGTGTCTTTGCCGAGGATGACGACGACCACGCGCCGATTGGCATTGCGGCCGATGCCGGTCGAATTGGAGCTGACCGGCCGATACTGGCCGAAACCGATGACGGCGAGCCGATTGGCGGCGATGCCGCGATCCATGAAAAGCCGCACGACGCTCGCCGCGCGCGCCGCCGACAGCTCCCAGTTGGAAGGAAACGAGATCGTATCGATCGGACGATCATCGGTGTGACCTTCGACGCGGATGCCGTTCGGCCACGGCTTGAGGGTCGCAGCCAGCCGCTGCAGCACTGTCACGGCCGCCGGCGAGAGCTGCGCAACGCCGCTCGGAAAAAGGATGTCGGCGCTGATGTCGACCGCGACCCAGGTGTCGTAGCGGCGTACGTTGACCTGGCCGCTGCGAATGAGCGCATCCATAGCCGAGCTGACATTGTTCGCCACCTGGCTCAACGTATCGCTAATCGTGGAGGCAGAGGCCGCGGCCGGCGCTTGCTCGTCTCGGCGTCCCTCGTCCGCCGCCTTGCGGTCGGCGTGTGAATCGGCACGGGCCGGCACGCCGGGGGTGACCATGTTGACCGGCATTCCCTGTGACAGCAGCCGACTGACCTCATCCGAGGGCAACTGCAATGTACCGGGGCCTTGCGCCTCGCCGACGGGGATCGCCTGCGGCGAGTGAGGAGTACCGTGGAAGGCGGCATTGAGCGCTTCGGAGACGACGCGGTACTTACCCTCGTTGACGGAGGAGATCGCATACATCACGACGAAGAACGCCAGCAGCAGCGTCAGCAGATCCCCAAAGGGAATCGCCCACGCTTCGTGATTGGCATGCTCTTCGTGGTGTCTGCGACGGCTCATACGGCGCTCAATGCAGAAAACCGTACAAACGGCCTTCGATGATGCGCGGGTTTTCCCCCTGCGCAATCGCGATCAGACCTTCGATCTGCATCTCGTGCAGATTGGCGCGGGTTTGCACCGCGACCTTCAACTTATTTGCGATCGGCAGGAAAAACAGATTTGCGAGTCCGATGCCGTACACGGTGGCGGTGAAGGCTGCGGCGATACCGTGCCCCAGCTTGGACGGATCGGCAAGATTCTGCATCACGGCCATCAAGCCGAGCACGGCGCCGATGATTCCGAGCGTGGGAGAATAGATGCCCATACCCTCGAACACTTTGGCGGCGCGCATGTCGGCGGCTTCGCGCGCATGCATGTCGACCTCGAGGGTGGTGCGAATGGCGTCGGGTTCACCGCCGTCGACGACCAGCTGCAGACCCTTGTGCAGAAAGGGATCGGCCTCGGCCAGCAGCAACGGCTCCAAGCCGAGCAAACCCTGGCGGCGGGACACAATACTGAACTCGACGATTTTCTTTACCAGCGCTTCGGGAGCATATATCGGCGGCCGGAACACCCACGGCAGCATCGCCAACGCGCGCCGCATGACCTCCAGCGGAGTTTGCACGCAGATCGCCGCCACCGTACCGACCACGACGATCATGAACGCCGCCGACGACAGCAGCGCCTGCACGCCGGCGCCCTTGAGAATCGCGCCCACCACGATGGCGATCGCGGCGAGCAGCAGACCGACGATGCTCAAGATATCCACGCCGGGCCTGCAGGCGCTATTTGCGCCATTCTCCCAGCCGCGCCTGCAAGCGTACCAACGCCTGACCGTGCAACTGACACACGCGTGACTCCGTGACCTTGAGCACGGCGCCAATTTCCTTGAGGTTCAGCTCCTGCTCGTAGTAGAGCGAGAGCACGAGGCGCTCACGCTCGGGCAGCTCCTGGATCGCGGCGACAACCGCGTGCTTGAGCGAGTCGTCGAGTGCTTCGGCGAGCGGGTCCGGACCGTTGTCCGGCAGACGATCCAGCGTTGAATCCTCGCCTTCCTCGGTATCGTTGAGACGCAACAGCTGACACCCGAGGGCATCCTGGAGCACACGGTGGTATTCCGCGAGCGAGACGCCCATTGCCTTGGCGATGTCGACATCCGTCGCCTCGCCACCGACGCGCGTCTCGACCTCGCGCAGCGCGGCTGCCGCCGCGCGCGCCTTGCGGTGCACCGAGCGCGGTGCCCAATCGAGCTTGCGCAGCGCATCGAGCATCGCCCCACGGATGCGGATACCGGCGTAGGTTTCGAAGCTCGCGCCGCGACCGGTCGCATAATGCTGCGCGGCCTCGAGCAGCCCGATCATGCCGGCCTGCATCAGATCTTCGACTTCAACCTGCGGCGGCAGCCGGCCGGCGAGGTGGTAGGCGATACGCTTGACCAAGTCAGCGTGCCGACGCACCAGCGCGTCGAGATTCGCCGCGGGCGCCGTGTCGGCGTAAGCGCGCGCGCCGGTATTCACTGCAGCACCTTCAGCTGCGGGGGCGAGCGGCGCAGCATCCGCTCCAGGAAGAACTCGAGCCGCCCGCTTGGACCCTGGGGCAACGCCCAGCTGCGTGCGGCAGACGCGAGGCGCTTGAATGCCTGCGCGGCTTCCGAGGCCGGGAAGGCCTCCATCACCGAACGCTGGACCTGTATCGATTTTTGCAGCGAGTGGTCTTCCGGAATCTCGCCCGCGTACTCCAACAGCACCTCGAGATAGCGATCGGTCACGCGCTGCAGGCGCTGAAAGACCCCCTCGCCTTGTCCGACCCGCCGCGTCATGTTCGCGAGCACGCGAAAATTGCGCACGCCGTGATTGCGACTGAGCACTTTCACCAGCGCATAGGTGTCGGTCAGCGAAGTCGGCTCGTCACGCAGTACCACGAGCACGTGCTGTGCAGCCTGGCAGAACTGCAGCACCGATTCGGAGATGCCGGCGGCGGTGTCAACCAGAAACACGTCGACACGATCAGGCAGTGTGCTGAAAGCCTGCACGATCGCGGCCTGCTCGCGTGGCGTCAAGGCGGCCATACGCGCGACCCCGGAGGCGGCTGGCACCACGCGCAGGCCCGTGGCGGTCTCGACGATGACCTCCTCCAACGCCCGCTCGCCGCGCAGCACATGTTCCAGCGTGCATCTGGGCGTCAGCCCCAGCAGTACGTCGACATTCGCCAATCCCAGGTCGCCGTCCAATAGCAGCGTGCGCCGGCCCGCTTGCGCGAAGGCAGTCGCCAGATTGACCGCCACCGAGGTCTTACCGGTGCCGCCCTTGCCGCCGGTGACCGCGATCACTTGTATCGGCGTGGCTGGCGGTCGAAATAACGCTTCAGGCTGCGACATGCACACTTCCCCCGTATCGGCGCACCAGTAAGTCTTCATCGGCGCGGGCGCCGGCGGCGCGCGCGAGCTCCATCGCCCGCACCACCAATTGGTGCGCACGCGCCGGCCGCAAATCCTCGGGAACACGCGGTCCTTCGCTGATCCACGCGGCCGGCACTTGCGACCGCACAATCGCCGACAACACACCGCCCAGACTCGTGGCCTCATCGGTGCGTGTCAGCGCGCAACTGACCGAGCCATCGCCGGCAAACGGCGCGATGGCGTCTTCCAATACACCCGCCTGCGCGCTCGCCGGCAGCACCAGCAGGACACGCAGAGACTTGGCTGCGGACCGCAGCGCCTGAATTTCCGTCAGTGCCGCGGCATCACGCGCGCACACGCCGGCGGTGTCGATCAGCAGCAGCGTCTGCGGCAACTGCGACTCAATGCGTGCTGCGAGCTGCGCCGTGTCGTTCACGGCCTCGACGCGCACACCGAGCAGGCGCCCGAGCGTGCGCAGTTGTTCGTGCGAGCCCAGGCGCTCGTCGTCCGCCGAAAGAATGGCGAGACGGTCGGCGCCATGCTCCAGCACCCAGCGAACAGCGAGCTTGGCCAGCAACGTCGTCTTGCCGGACCCGGGCGGCCCGACCAGCGCCACCGCACCGCCGTGCGCGCACGGCGCGGGGCAGGTCAATACGAGGCGCGACAATAGTGCGTATGGCAGCCGCTGCGCCTGATCCGCGCTCACCGTCGCAGGTAAATCGGCAACCACACGCAGAGCGATGTCGCGGCTGAGCCCAAGCGCGCTCAATTCGGATAGAGCGCGCGCCTTGAGCGGTTCGCGCCGCGAAAAGTCGTTCCATGCGAGCGCCGCCAGTTGTTGCTCGAGCAGCGCGCGCAGACCGCGCAACTCCTCCCCGACCGACGGCGTCTCGGCTCCGGCCGACGGCATAGCGGCCGACGAATCCGCGTGCAGGTGCGCGGGGGGCGCGTGCGCATAGGGCGTCGCCGACCCCGGCTCCGCCGCCGCTACGTCGCGCTCGAGCGCCTTGAGCGCAGCCGCTTCAGCGAGCGTGCCCTGGCCCACGGCCAACTCGATGTCAATCGCGGCGCAGATCTCGACGCCGTCATGTGTCTGCCGCGTGCTCAGGAGGACGGCATCCGGACCCTGCTCCTCGCGCACTTGCCGCAAGGCGCTGCGCATGTCCGCGGCGCTGTAACGCTTCATTTTCATGGACAGTACTGCTCCAATTCCGAATCTTCAGCGACCGACTGCGGCCACCAGGCGCACGCGTCGGCTATCGGGAATTTCATTCCACGCCAGCACGTGCAGGGCCGGCACCGTGGCGCGGGTGAATCGCGCCAGCACCGGCCGCAGCTGCGGCGCGACCATCAATACCGCCGGCTCGCCGGTGGCCTCTTGCTTGTGCGTCGACTCGGCCAGCCGTCCCTGCAACCTCTCGGCCAAACCAGGTTCGAGCGCCGCGTTGCCGGCGCCGACGCCGGCGCCGGCGCCGCCAATCGATGACTGCAACATCTGCTCGAGCTCCGGTTCGAGCGTGATTACCGGCAGCTCCGCACCACTGCCGACGATGTCTTGGACGATTTGACGACCGAGAGCGATGCGCACCTGTGACTGCAGCACGCTGACATCCTGTGTACGTGCCGCATGCTCGGCCAATGTTTCGACGATGGTCCGAAGATTTCGAATCGGCACGCGCTCGGCCAGCAGTCCCTGCAGTACGCGCACGACCACGCCCAGCGGCAAAACCTTTGGCACCAGGTCTTCGACCAGCCGCGGCGCGCTCTTCGCCAGCCCGTTGAGCAATTGCTGGACTTCTTCGTGACCGAGCAGCTCGTGCGCATGCGTCTGAATGACGTTGCTCAGATGGGTCGCGACCACGGTGCTGGCATCGACCACGGTGTAACCGAGCGTTTGCGCATGCTCGCGCGTACCGGGCTCGATCCACACCGCTTCCATGCCGAAGGCGGGATCGCGTGTTTCGATTCCCGGCGGTTTGCCGAACACGCGCCCCGGATTGATCGCCAGCTCCCGGTCCGGGTACACGGTGCCATCGGCGAGCGCCACCCCGGCGAGACTGATTCGATAGGCATTCGGCGCAAGCTCGAGGTTGTCGCGAATATGCACGGACTGCACCAGGAAGCCGAGCTCCTGCGAGAGCTTGCGGCGCACGCCGCGAATGCGCGCCAGCAGCTCGCCGCCTTGGCCCTTGTCGACCAGCGGCACGAGACGAAAGCCAACTTCGAGACCAATCAGATCGACCGGCTGCACATCGTCCCAGGACAATTCTTTCTGATCGGCCGGCGGCGCCGGCGCCGCCGCCGGCGGCGGGGCGGAAGCGACCCGGCGGGCACGCCGGCGGAAGATCCAGGCTCCAGCGGCACAGGCACCGCCGATCAATAGAAACGCAATGTTCGGCATTCCCGGGATCAATCCCATGACGCCGAGCAGCCCCCCGGCAACGGCAAGACCCCGCGGTTGCATGAACAGCTGCTTATTGAGTTCACCGCCGAGATCCTGGGCGCGTGACATGCGCGTGACGATGATCGCCACGCCCGTGGAGAGCAGCAGCGCCGGAATCTGCGCCACCAGGCCGTCGCCGATCGTCAACAGCGTGTAGACGCGCGCGGCATCGCTGAAGCTCAAGCCGTGGCTGACGGTGCCGATGGCGAGTCCGCCGACGATATTGATGATCAGGATCAGGATGCCGGCGGTCGCGTCGCCGCGCACAAACTTGCTTGCGCCGTCCATGGAGCCGTAGAAGTCGGCCTCGGCGCGCACCTCGGCACGCCGAATACGCGCCTCGTCCTGATTGATGAGACCGGCGTTCAGATCGGCGTCGATCGCCATCTGCTTGCCGGGCATGGCGTCGAGGGTAAAGCGCGCACTGACCTCCGAGATACGGCCCGCGCCCTTGGTCACGACGACGAAATTGATGATGGTAAGGATGGCAAATACGATGATGCCGACCGCATAGTTGCCGCCGACGACGAATTCGCCAAAGGCCTCGATCACGTGACCCGCGGCCGCGGTGCCTTCATGGCCATGCAGCAGCACCACGCGTGTGGAGGCCACGTTCAGTGCCAACCGCAGCATCGTCGCGAGCAGCAGGACCGTGGGAAAGATGCCGAAATCAAGCGGCCGCGCCACATTGACCACCGCCATCATGACGAGCACCGACAAGGCGATGTTGAATGTAAAGAGTATGTCGAGGGCCAGTGGCGGCAACGGCAGCACGACCATCGCCAGCACCGACAGCAGCAACAGCGGGGCACCGAGCCCGCGCTGCGTCAGCAAACGCAGGACTCCAGATGGAGGCGCGGCGGGCGCCGCGTTCATTGCAAGTTCAGCCATGGACCGGTATGGAGCAATTCTTATGCCGCGTCCGCGCTGACGGCTTGCCGACGCTCGCCGGCGCAGAAACTGGTAACTGCGTCACAGAGCGCGGCTCACGGCAGCTCGACGCGCGGCGGTTCGGGCGCACGCATGCCGGCTTTGCGTGCGCTATGCAGCTGATAGACGTATGTCAGCACCTGCGCAACCGCGGCATACAGACGCGCCGGAATTTCATCGCCCAAGGAGCAGTTGGCATGCAGCGCACGCGCCAACGGCGGCGCCTCGACGACGGCGATACGATGTTCCTGCGCAATCTCGCGAATGCGCTGCGCGATGAGATCGGCGCCCTTGGCAACGAGGATCGGCGCGCGCATGCGCTTCTCGTCGTAACGCAGGGCCACGGCGTAGTGAGTCGGATTGGTGATCACCACGTCCGCGCGCGCGACCTCATGCATCATGCGCTTGCGCGAAACTTCTTGTTGCATGCGGCGCACGCGCCCGCGGCTCTCCGGATTGCCATCGCTTTCCTTGTTCTCATCGCGGATCTCCTGGCGCGTCATGCGCAGCGCACGCCAGTGCTGCCACACGGCCAGCGGCGCGTCGACCAGTGCAATGGCCACAAGTCCGCAGGCCAGCGCAATCAACGCCGTTCCGCACAGCGAAAAGGCGTGATCGATACCCGCGCCCACCGGTTCGGTGGCAAGACCGAAAAATCTATCGAACTGTGTCCACAGCACGCCCGCGGCAACCACGCCCACCACCGCGAAGCGCGCGAGTGCCTTGAGCAGCTCCAGGGCACCGCGGCCGGAAAACACGCGACCCAGGCCGGTGACCGGGTTCAAGCGCGTCCAATCCGGGACCAGCGCCTCGGTGCTGAAGGTCCAGCCGCCAATGGAAAGCGGGGCCAGCACCGCCGCTGCGAGCAACACACCGAGCACCGGCGCGACCGCCAGCAGCCCCTGCCAGATTGAGCTTTCTAGTTGCGGCAGCATGTAGCCGCCGTCGAGCGCCTGAGCCGGCGTAAAACTCAATCCTGCGCGCATCATCGACAGCAGCTTCTCGCCGGTCAGAGCGCCCAGCGTGCGCAGCCCGACGCCGCCCGCAAGCACGACGGCCGCCGCAGTGAGATCGCGCGAACGCGGCACCTGCCCGCGCTTGCGCGCGTCGTCAAGCCGCTTTTGTGTCGGACTCTCTGTCCGCTCGTTGTCGTCGGTATCAGCCATGGACCCGCTCGAAGACGCTCATCAACGCGCGCCGGCGATGACGCGCAGGAATTGAAATCCCGAACTCAACATGGCGAGAAATCCGGTCTGCATGCTCGGCAGGCCGAGCAGGACGACGACCAGCCCGAACACCAATGTCACCGGCAGGCCAACCGCAAATAGATTCAGACTGGGAGCCGCGCGGCTCGTGACCCCGAAGGCAAGATTGATCACGAGCAGCGCCGTCATCCCCGACAGTGCAACCCGCAACGCGCCGGAAAAGAGCTGGGCACCCCAATCTGCCAGCGCGCGGAACGCATTTGCATCCAGGCCGTCGGCTCCGACCGGCAGACCCCGGAAGCTGTCGATCAGAGTCTCGATCAGCGCGAGGTGCCCGTCGAGCGCGATGAAGGTCAGTGTTCCGAGCACGACATAGAGCTGGCCCAGCGCAGGCGTCGAGACACCGCGCAGCGGGTCGAGATTGAAGGCAAAGCCCAGGCCCATCCCGTTCGCCAGCAGTTGCCCGCCGAGGGTGAGAGCATCGAAGATCAATTGCAGCGCGAAACCCATGGCGGCACCGATCAGCAGCTGCTGCACCGTGATGACGACGCCTGTGGCGGTGAGCAGTGCTACCCCCTGCGGCTGCTGCACCAGCGGCAGCGCAATCAGCGTCAGCAGTGCCGCCAGGACGATGCGCACGCGCGGCGGGACGTAGGGAGCACCGAACACCGGCGCAATCATGATGCAGGCGCCAATTCGAACGAACGGCCAGAACGCCGCGCCGACCCAGGCCTCCAGCTGCGTAGACGTCAGAATCGGCATCGGTCAGCTGATGAGGCCGGGGATGCTTTCAATCAACGCACGCGTGTAGGCGACCAGCTGCTTGAGCATCCAGGGCCCGGCGATCACGAGCGCCGCGGCCATGCCGATCAACTTCGGAATGAACGACAACGTCATCTCGTTGATCTGTGTCGCGGCCTGAAAGATGCCCACCAGCAGACCGACTGCAAGCGCCACCAGCAGCAACGGCGCCGCCAGCATCAGTGTCATTTCCAGCGCACGTTGGCCGATGGTCATTACGGTCTCGGGAGTCATAGGTTCTCTTGAATTGCAGTCAGTGATAGAAGCTCGTCGCGAGCGAGCCCATGACCAGAGTCCAGCCGTCGACCAATACGAACAACATGATCTTGAACGGCAGCGAGATGAGTACCGGCGAGAGCATCATCATTCCCATCGACATCAGCACCGAGGCGACCACCAGATCGATGATCACGAAAGGTATGAAGAGCAGAAAGCCGATCTGAAAGGCAGTCTTGAGCTCACTCGTGATGAATGAGGGCACCAGAATGGTCAGCGGCACATCCTGCGGTGTGGCGAAGCCCTTGCCCCCCGAGATGCGCACGAACGCCGCGATGTCGCTTTCGCGCGTCTGCTGCAGCATGAAGGTCTTCAACGGCGCCACGCCGCGTTCGAGCGCGGTTGTGGTGTCGATCGTGCCCGCCATGTAGGGCGTCACCGCATCCGTGCGAATCTTGTCGATTGCCGGTGACATCACGAACAGCGTCAGAAACAGCGCCAGGCCAACCAGGACTTGATTTGGCGGCGATTGCCCCGCGCCGATGGCCTGCCGCAAAATCGACAGCACGATCACGATACGTGTGAAGGCCGTCATCATCAGCAACGCCGCCGGCAACAGCGTGATAGCCGTCATCAGCGCCAACAACTCGATCGTGAGCGTGTAGGTTTGGCCGCCGCCTGAATTCTGCACTGCGAAGGCCGGACTTCCTGGAGTCGCCGCCGCAGCCGCGCCCGAGGCCACCAGCAACGGCGGCAGCAGCATCAATGCCAGTGCGAGCAATACCCGGCCGCCGGCGGGCCGTGAGCGGCCATTCACGCAGCGTGCGCACGGTCTCATTTCCCGAGACTCCGCAACAGCAGCGCTTTGAACGAGGGCCGCGCTTCGGCACCGGCCACCGCTGGCGGGCTCGGATCGATGGCGGATTCCTGCGCATCGTCGAGCACGTGCAGGGTGCGCACGCTGCCCGCCGCGACGCCGATGAGCAGCCGGCGTGTCCCCACACGCAGCAGTACTGCACGCTCGCGCGAGCCGAGCGCCACTTGTGTGAGCACCTCGAGCGAGCCTGCATTGTGCCCGCCTGAAAGTCCGCGCAGGCGCCGAGAGCACCAGGCCGCGGCCAGGACCGCACCCAATACCAGCAGCAGCGCCAACACCACGCGTAGCAGGCCGCCGCCGGTGCCGGGAAGCGCCGCCGCCGCTGGCGCGGCGAACGGCGCATTGGCCGCGCCCGCCATTTGCAGCGGCGCGCAGCTCAATGCTGCCGCTGCCCAGACACACGCCGCACTTCGCGGCTGCAGTAGTGATCGAAGAACGTAATGCAAGCGCCGTAAACCCCGCGACGGAAGATCGCCCTTGGGCGACATTGCGGGAGCAGAGCAACGGTCATGCCACGCATGCCGCCAGACTCCTAAGTGCTTATTAGTGCTCGCTTTATGGAAAGGCCACCGCTGTGAGCCAGATCACGGCGGGTCGCAGCGACGGATACTTGGCGCCTCAGCCGAGCGCTGCCTGCAACATCTCGATCTCGGTTTGCGATTCGAGCATGATGCGTACGAAAGCCGAATCGGACAGGCCGAGGGCCGTGGCGGAGGGAACCCGGTGCAATTCGGTGTCGTCGGCGCTGCCGCTCGCGATCTGCGCGGCAAGCCGGGTGGCGACAATCAATAGATCCTGCAGATCGGCATCGCCGCCGTGGTTGCGTTCGACTTCGAGCTGGCCGCCGACCGCCGCCGCGATTGTTTCCGGCAGCTTCCAATTCTCGATCAGCGCCTGACCGATGCTCGGATGCCAATCCTGCAGCGTTTGCTCATCGAGCACCGACTGTTCCCCGTCGGTCTTGGGACAGCGGGCAATGATGTACACCTTGCCGATGTTATGCAGCAGGCCGGCCAGCATCGCTTCATCGGCGCGGATTGCGCCGGTCTCCTTTGCCATCGCGTGCGCCAGCGCGGCGACGCGGATTCCCTCCTGCCAGCAATTCTGCAACTCGCTGCGAATGTGCGCGAGTTCGGGCGCGCGCCGCAGTTGCGCCGACGCGTACGCGAGCGCCGCGGTGCGGATATTCTCGTGGCCGATGCGCGTGATCGCGACCTTCAGATCCGTGACGGCCGTGCTGCCGCGATGCAGCAGCGTCGAGTTGGCCATCGTGAGGATGCGTGCCGCAAGCCCTGCGTCCGCGCTGACAACACGCGCGACCCGCTCGCTGGTGACGGCCGGATCGGTCAGCACCTGCTGCAGACGCGCCGCCGCCTCGGGAAACGAGGGCAGCTCCACCCGTCCCGCGGACAGTTCCTTGGCAAGATCGCTGAGGAATTGGAACGGTGAGCTTTGAGCTTCGATGTCGGTGCGAGTCTCCGCCGCTGTTGTCATTGCGCCGCCTTTGACGGTTGGTGCTCCGCCTATCTAACGGCGCGGGACGCGAATTCTTGAGCCGCCGTGGCGGCCCGATTTAACAAATGATCGGCGGCGTCTACTTGAGTTTGCGGATGCGCTCGGCGGGACTGATGACGTCGGTCAAGCGAATGCCAAATTTGTCGTTCACCACCACGACCTCGCCGTGCGCAATCAGCGTCCCATTCACATAGACGTCGAGCGGCTCGCCGGTGGCTCGCTCGAGCTCGACCACTGATCCCTGGTTAAGCTGCAGCAGATTGCGAATGCTGATGCGGCTGCGGCCGACTTCCATCGAGAGCGTTACTGGAATATCGAGCACAACGTCGAGATTCAGATCGCGGCTGGTGCCGGCCTCGGGCGGCTCAGGCCTGAGAGTGCCGAGCTCGGCCGGTTGCGGTTCGAGTGCCTTGGCTGTCTGTGTACTCATGATTTTCCTACCACTGCATTTGCCAATAGCGGCTGCTTGCGCCGCGTAACGCGTTGCGACACTTTCACGGCCTGCTGCCCGCGCGACGCTCCGTAGGAGCCGCGCAATACCGGCACGCCCTCGGCGTAAAGCGTCACTTGGCCGTCGAAATCACACGAAATGACGTCACCGGGCTTCAAATCCACCAGCCGTCCGAGCGACAGCGTCGTGCGGCCCAAGATCGGCACCAACTCGACTTCCGCCTCCTCAATCTCTTCGCGCAGCGTGTGCGTCCAGCTCTCATCGCGCTCGGCCCGATCGCTCTGCATGCCGGAATCGAGCACGTCGCGCATCGGTTCGATCATCGAATAGGGCATCGTCAACTGCAGTTCGCCGCCGCCACCTTCGAGCTCGATCTTGAAGCTCGTGACGACCACGATCTCGGAGGGACTGACGATATTGGCAAAATGCGGATTGATTTCGGAATTCAGATATTCGACGTTGAGGTCCATCACCATGCTCCAGGCCTCCTGCATGTCGACATAGGCCTGGCGCAGCACCATCTGAATGATGCGGCTTTCGGTGAGCGTGAACTCGCGGCCCTCGATCTTCGCGTAGCGGCCGTTGCCACCGAAGAAGTTGTCGACGATGGCGAACACCAGCTTTGCATCGAGTACCAGCAGCGCCGTACCGCGCAAGGGATTGAGCCGCACGAGATTGAGGCTCGACGGCACATGCAGGTTCGCGGTGTACTCGCTGAACTTTTGCACCCGCACCGGCGCCACGCCGATTTCCGGCGAGCGGCGAATCATATTGAATAGACCAATGCGGAACAGACGCGCAAAGCGATCGTTGATCATCTCGAGCGTCGGCATGCGGCCGCGTACGATGCGGATCTGCGTCGCGAGGTCATAGGTTCGGACTTCGCCCGGCATCTGCGCGGGCGCGGTCGATACCGCGCCGTCGTCGACGCCCTTGAGCAGCGCATCGATCTCGTCTTGGTTGAGAATCTCTGCGCCCATGGTCATTGAATCACGAAACTGGTGAAGTACACCGCTTCCACGAGCTGGCCGTCGCCGCCTTCCGCAATCACGGTCTTGCGAATTGCCTGGAGCGTCGCTGCGCGCAGGCGCTCCTTGCCCTCCGGCGTCATCAGCGCGCTGTATTCCTGCGCCGACAGCAGCAACACTAGATCATTGCGCACCGCCGGCTCGTTGTTCTTGATGAGTTCGAGCACCGCTGCGTCGCGCGACATCGCTTCCACCGTGACCTGCAGATAGCGCGCGTTGCCCTCGCTGCCGAAATTGACGACGAAGGCCGGATCGAACTTGTAGTAGATCGGCGCGGCGCGCGGAGCGGCGCTCTGGCCCGCGGGCTTCTGCTCCGGGCTTGGTTTGAACGCAAACCAGGCGCCCACGGCAGCAGCGCAGATCACCGCCGCAACGATTATCCATAAACGCTTGCCCTTGCCGGGCTTCTTCGCCTTGGCGGGCGAGACAGCGGCAGCGGCCGCAGCAGCAGGCCCTGGAACAACCTGTGGTTTTCTTGCTGGTTCAGCCGCCATAGTCATTTGCCTCGAAAAACCCATTCATGGTGCCGTGCTTGGAGCAAGCGCTGTGCCAGCGTGAAATCGGTCGGACTGACGGAAAGCCGTCGTCGTGAGTCGCGGCGCGCACCGGCCCTTAAGCGTACGCATCGACTAACCCCAAGGCTGCACGCAGCTGGCGCGGCGCGACGTCGATGTCTTCCACTGTTGCGGGCTGCCCAAGCGTGCGCGGCGTCCCATTCTGCGTTCCCGAGCGCGTCTCCTGCTGCACGTTTGCCTGTCCGAGCGACAGTCCGCTGCTGCCGAGCAGCTCGCGCAGCCTCGGTACGGCCTGCTCCAGCGCCGTGCGCGTGTCGGCGTGGGCCGCGGAAAAGCTGACGTTGACTTGCGAATTGTGCACGTCAATGCGTACCTCAACCGGACCGAGGTGCTCGGGTGAGAGCCGCAGCGTCGCCGCCTTGACTCCCTGACCGGCGAGCCATTGCACCTGCGCAGCGACTGCCTGGCCCCAGTTGCGATCTGATACGGGGACATTGACCGTGCGCTCCGGCAGCGCCACGCCTCCCGT
>JBIODE010000012.1:0-23807 GCA_044440325.1 Steroidobacterales bacterium | reverse complement strand
GGGCGAGCAGTTTTTCCTTGAGCATTTCCTTCAAGTCGGCAAGCGCGTCACGGCGCACGTTGCGCACGCTGACGCGCGCATTCTCCGCATCCTGGCGCACCACTTTAGTCATGTCACGGCGGCGCTCTTCGGTCAGCGGCGGCAGCGGAATGCGGATCACGGTGCCGGCGGTGTTGGGGGTCAGGCCAAGTTCCGACTTGTAGATCGCCTTCTCGATCGGTCCGACCATGCCCTTCTCCCACGGGGAGACCACGAGCGTGCGCGCATCCTCGATGCTGATGCTGGCGACCTGCTGCAAGGGGACCTCCGAGCCGTAATAATCGACCTTCAGATGCTCGATCAGGCTCGGATGCGCACGACCGGTGCGCAGCTTCTTGAGGTCGGCCTGAAAACTCTGCACGCACTTCTGCATGCGTCCGGCGGCGTCTTTCTTCAGATCGTCGAGCATGTTCGCTGCCTCGCGGCGTGTCGGTCTCTCGCACTACTCATTCGTCACCAGCGTGCCAAGGTCTTCCCCGCGCACCACGCGCAGCAACTCACCGGGATTGCCGAGGTTGAAGACCCGCAGCGGCAGGCGGTAGTCGCGACACATCACGATCGCCGTGGCGTCCATGACATTCAGCCGCTCGTCGAGCACCCGATCGAAGGTCAGCTTCGGGTAATGCGTCGCGGCAGGATTCTTTACCGGATCGTCGGAATAGATGCCGCTGACCTTGGTGGCCTTGAGCAGCAGCTGCGCTTCGATCTCGATGGCCCGCAGGCTTGCGGCCGTGTCGGTGGTGAAGAACGGATTACCGGTGCCGGCTGCAAAGATCACAATGCGGCCCTTTTCCAGGTGCCGTACGGCCCGGCGGCGGATGAAGTCCTCGCACACCTCATTGATACGGATCGCCGACATCACGCGGGCGTGCGTGCCGAGCTGCTCGAGCGCATCCTGCATCGCCAGCGCGTTCATGACCGTCGCCAACATGCCCATCTGATCGGCCGTGACCCGATCCATCCCGGCGCGGGCCAGGCCGGCGCCGCGGAACAGATTGCCGCCGCCAATGACCACGGCAATCTGAATGCCGAGCGCTTGCACTTCGAGGATCTCGGCGGCGACGCGTTTGAGCACGGCCGCGTCGATGCCGTAGTCGGCCTCGCCGAGCAAGGCTTCGCCCGAGAGCTTGACCAATATGCGGTTGCAGTGCGGCGCGTCAGTTCGATTCATGGAGTTTGCAGTCTGCCATAAAAAAAACCCCGCGAGACGCGGGGTTCGGATACTGCCTGTCGGTGCTCAGGAGCGGCCGCCCGCGGCGCTCACTTGCGCCATCACTTCGGCGACAAAGTCCTCCTGCTTCTTCTCGATGCCGGCGCCAACCTCAAAGCGCTCGAAACGCAGGACGCGGGCACCGGCGCCCTGGAGCAGCTTCTCGACACTGATTTCCGGATCCTTTACGAACGGCTGGCCGGTGAGCACGATCTCATTGAGCACCTTGCGCAGGCGTCCTTCGATCATCTTGGCCACGATATCGGGACTCTTGCCTTCATTGCGCGCCTGCTCGGCCAGGATTTCACGCTCCTTGGCGGTCACCTCGGCCGGTACATCGGCCGCCGTCACGTAGCGCGGGTTGCTCGCGGCAATGTGCATCGCCAGATCACGCGCCAGCTCGGCCGTACCGCCGTCGAGGGCGACCAGCACACCGATGCGGGTGCCGTGGACATAGGCGCCCAGGATAGCGCCGCTCTCGAGTACCGCAACGCGGCGCACCGTGATGTTCTCGCCGATCTTCGCGATCAGTGCGCGACGCCGCTCATCGATGCTTTCACCGCCGAGCTTGCGCGCGAGCAACGCATCGAGCGCCGTGACGCGGCCGGCGAGCGCCTCGCGCGCCACCTCGGCCGCAAAATTGCGGAAATCCTGCTCCCGCGCGACAAAGTCCGTTTCGCAGTTGACCTCGACCATCGACGCGCTCCGGCCGTCGGCAGCGCGTTCGATCGCAATAACGCCCTCCGCAGCGACACGGGCGGCCTTTCTGTCGGCCTTCGCCAGACCCTGCTTGCGCATCAGCTCGGCGGCGGCATCGAGGTTGCCGCCGGTTTCCACCAGCGCCTTCTTGCACTCCATCATGCCCGCGCCGGTGCGCTCGCGCAGTTGCCTGACGGCTTCGGCTGTAACACTCATGCTTGCACCCTTAAAACTTGCACTCAGGCCGCGCCGTTGCCGGCGCGCGGACGGCGCGCGCCCCCGCCAACGGGGGCGCGGCGCTTGAGACCCAGCGCGGTGGACTCTTCGGGCACTCCGGGCGATTCCTCGAGCTCGGTCTCCAGTGCCGCCTCGACCACCGCCACCGGTTGCACCGTCGGACGGCGACGTGCCGGGGTTTTCTTGCGCACCGCGGCCTGCGGCTTCGGCCGCGGCGGCCTGCCGCTCTTGCGGCGCGGATTGCCCTCTTCGTCAAGCTCGACGAATTCGTCTTCCCCGACCGTGACCTGCGGCACCGACGCCTTGCCTTCGAGCACGGCGTCGGCGATCGCGGTAGCGTAAAGCGAGATCGCGCGCATGGCATCGTCGTTCCCCGGAATCACGTGGTCGATCTCGTCCGGCGCGCAATTGGTATCGACCACGGCCACCACCGGGATACCGAGCTTCCTGGCTTCGTGCACCGCGATGTGCTCGTGGCCGACGTCGATGACGAACAGCGCGTCCGGCAGCGACTCCATAGCCTTGATGCCGCCGAGGCTGCGCTCGAGCTTGATCATCTCGCGGCGCAACTGCGTCGCTTCCTTCTTGCCGCGCCGGTCGAGCGCTCCGGAGCTCGCCAGCTCCGACAGCTCGGCGAGCCGCTTGATCGACTGACGGAGGGTCTTGAAGTTGGTCAGCATGCCGCCGAGCCAGCGCTGGCTGACGTAGGGCATCGAGCAGCGCTGCGCTTCCTTTTCGATGGCATCGCGTGCCGAGCGCTTGGTGCCGACGAACAGCACCGTGCCGCCGTCGGGGACCACGCGTTTGATGAAGGCCGCGGCCTCGAGAAACATCGGCTGCGTCTTCTCGAGGTTAATGATATGAATTTTATTGCGTTCGCCGAAAATGTACGGAGCCATCTTCGGGTTCCAGAAGCGGGTCTGATGTCCAAAATGGACGCCCGCTTCCAGCATCTGTCGCATTGATACGACCGGCATGGAAACTCCTTCAGTCGGGTTGAGCCTCCGCGCACCCCTGACGGCGATCCCTTCTGACAAAGGGGCACCCGGCCGAGAGGTTAAGCGATGCGCGTGTGGATTGCGTTGCCAAAAAAGGCCGCGCTTTATACCATGAAGTTCTCGCCTGAACAATGCTTTGGGCACTCCTACGGAAGCACATGCTGCGCACCACCCAAATCACGCTCAAGACGACGGCCGAACAGCAAAAGCTGCGTGTCGCCGGCGCGCTGGCGGCCGACGTGCTCGATATGATCGCCGAGCACGTGCAGGCGGGAGTCAGCACCGATGACCTGGACCGCCTCTGCAACGACTACATTGTCAATGTGCAGCAAACCATCCCCGCCAACGTCAACTATCGCGGCTTCCCCAAGACCATCTGCACGTCGGTGAATCATGTTGTCTGCCACGGCATCCCAAATGAGCGCAAGCTCAAGGCGGGCGACGTGCTCAACATCGATGTCGCCATCATCAAGGATGGCTACCATGGCGACACCAGCCGCATGTATTACGTCGGCAAGCCTCCGGTCTTGGCCCAGCGCCTGGCCGAGACGTGCAAGGAAGCGATGTGGCGCGCGATCGATATCGTCAAACCCGGCGCGCATCTGGGCGACATCGGCCATGCGATCCAGGCGTACACCGAGAGCCACGGCTATTCAGTGGTCCGCGAGTATTGCGGCCACGGCATCGGGCGCGTTTATCATGAGGATCCGCAGATACTCCACTATGGCGAGCCCGATACCGGCCTCGAGCTCAAGGCCGGCATGGTGTTTACGATCGAACCGATGATCAACGCCGGCAAACGCCAGGTGCGCGTCCTGCCTGACGGCTGGACGGTGGTCACGAAGGACCATTCGCTGTCGGCGCAGTGGGAACACATGGTGCTGGTCACGCCAACCGGCCACGAGGTGCTGACCCTGAGCCCGAAAGACCCGCGCCAGGGGACCGCCCCCACCGGCCGGAGCGAAAACGCCAGCATCGACGCTGACACGGGCGCCGACGCCGACACCAGCTCGCGGACGAGTCGCTAGCGCATGGCTGTAACCGACGCTTCCGTGCTCGATGATGCGCCGCCGGATGCGCCACCGATCGATTGGCCGCTGCTCAATCGGCTGCCGCTGACGCTGACCAGCAAGCCGGTGAGCGCCGATGCCTGCCGCGCGTTGCTGCACCAGGCGCAGACCGAGCTCAATGAACGTTTTTTTGCCGACGAACCGGTCGAGGGGCTGGTTCGGGCCCGCGCGCGCTTCATCGACGTGCTGCTGTGCACACTGTGGACGCAGTGGCTCGACGGGACGCTGGCCGACCGCCTGGCGCTGGTCGCCGTCGGCGGCTACGGCCGCGGCGAGCTTCACCCTTATTCCGATGTCGACATACTGGTGCTGGTACCGGCACCCCTGGCGGAGGCCGAGCGTGCCTGTGTCGAGCGGCTGGTCGCCTTCCTGTGGGACATCGGGCTGGAGGTGGGCCACAGCGTGCGTACCGTGGCCGAGTGCGCCGAGGAGAGCGCCGCCGACGTCGGCGTCATGACGACGCTGCTGGAAGCGCGGCAGCTGGCCGGCTCGGCCGAGCTCGTAGCCGACATGCGCGTGGCGCTCGGACCCGACCGCGTCTGGCCGGTGCGTGAGTTCTTCGAGGCCAAGGTGCACGAGCAGCAGGAGCGGCGGCTGAAGGCCAACGACACCGCTTACAATCTCGAGCCGAACGTCAAAACCGGTCCGGGCGGTCTGCGCGACATTCAGACGATCGCCTGGGTCGCCAAGCGCCACTTCGGCGCCGAGTCGCTCGATGAGCTGCTCACGCTCGGGTTCCTCACGCCGTCGGAGCTGCGCCGGCTCAAGCAGGCGCAGGCGCTGCTGTGGAAGGTGCGCTTCGGTCTGCACGCGCTGACCGGCCGGCACGAGGACCGCTTGCTGTTCGACTATCAGATCAAGCTCGCGCAGAGTTTCGGCTACGAAGACGCCTCCTACACGCTGGCGGTCGAGCAGCTGATGCAGCGCTACTACCGTACGGTCATCGACGTCACGCTGCTCAACGAGCTGCTGCTGCAGCTGTTTCGCGAGGCGATCCTGAGCGATGATCAACCGCCGCAGCCGCTGAACGCGCGCTTCCAGGTGCGCAACAGCTACCTCGAAGCGGTCAGCGCGGATGTGTTTGCACGCCATCCCTCGGCGCTGCTGGAGCTGTTCGTGCTGCTGCAGCATAATCCGCAGATCCTCGGCGTACGCGCCGGCACGATCCGCGCCGTGGCGCGTAATCTCTGGCTCATCGACGAGGAATTCCGCCAGAACCCGCGCAATCACCGCCTGTTCCTTGAAATCCTGCGCGCACCCCGCGGCGTCACGCACGAGCTGCGCCGCATGAACGACTACGGCGTGCTCGGCCGCTACATTCCGGCCTTCGGCCGCGTGGTCGGGCGCATGCAGTACGACTTGTTTCACGCCTATACAGTCGATGCGCACACGCTGTTCGTCGTCAGCAATCTGCGCCGCCTGGCCATGCCGGAATTCGACCATGAGCTGCCGCTGGTCTCGCCGATCATGCAACAGCTGCCGAAACCCGAGATCGCCTACCTCGGCGCGCTGTTTCACGACATTGCCAAGGGCCGCGGCGGCGATCACTCGCAGCTCGGCTCGGTCGACGCCGAAGCCTTCTGCCTCGAGCAGGGCCTCTCGCGCTACGACGCACGCCTGGTCGCGTGGCTGGTGAACAATCACCTGCTGTTCTCGATCACGGCGCAAAAGCAGGATATCGGCGATCCGCAGGTCATCAGCGTTTTCGCGCGCAAGGTCGGCGACGAAACGCACCTCGACTATCTCTACGTGCTGACCTGCGCGGACGTGCGCGGCACGAATCCCAGGCTGTGGAATTCGTGGAAAGCTTCGCTATTCCAGGACTTCTATGAACGTGTGAAGCGCGCGCTGCGCCGAGGTCTGGAAAGCCCGATCGAGCAGGAGGAGCTCATGCGCGAGACGCAGGAGAGCGCACGCGCGCTGCTGCGCGGCTCGGGCGTGGCGCCGGAGGCGATCGAGCGCACCTGGTCGCGTCTGCCGACGGTCTATTTCGTGCGCCACGCGCCCGCCGAGATCGCGCGCCACACGCGGGCGCTGGCCGAGCGCGATCCGAACGGCGATGAAGCGCTCGTGTCGGTCGAGTCCTTGAGCGAGCGCGGCACGACCGCCGTCATGATCTATGCCCCGCACCGCCGCCACGGCTTCGCGCGCGCCACCGCGGTGCTCGATCAGCTCGGTCTCAACATTCTCGATGCCCGCATCACCCCGGTCGGCAACGGCTTTTCGCTCGATTCCTACCACGTGCTCGAAGATGACGGCTCGGCAATCACCGACGCCGAGCGCCTCGATGAAATCGAAAAGGCACTGTGGGGCTCGCTGCAGCGTCCCGAAGATGCACCGCTGGCGGTGTCTCGGCGCGCGGCGCGCCAGGTACGCGTATTCAAGACCGCCACGCAGATCACGATCAGCGTCGATGAGCGCAACCACCGCTCGGTGCTCGAGCTCACCGCCGGCGACCGCCCGGGGCTGCTGTGCGATGTCGGCAAGGTGCTGTGGGAGGAGCGCATCGATCTGCATGCTGCCAAGATCAACACGCTCGGGGAGCGCGCCGAAGACGTGTTCTACGTAACCGACCGTGCGCAGCAGCCGCTCGACGAGGCTGCCGCCGAACGACTGCGCAAGCGGCTGAACGACACCCTCGATCAGCGCCCGGCATGATCGGTCCGCGCACGGCATGAATCCGCAGCTGGCGCGGCTGCAGGCGTATCCGTTCGAGCGCCTGCACGAGCTACTGACCGGCGCACGTCAACCGCCGGAGCTCTCGCACATCGGGCTGTCGATCGGCGAGCCCAAGCATCCACCGCCGCCGTTCGTGCTCGAGACGCTGGCGGCGAACCTGCACCAACTCGGCAGCTATCCGGCAACCCGTGGACTGCCGCAGCTGCGGGTCGCAATGGCCGCGGCATTGAAGCGCCGCTTCCTGCCGGCCGGCGCCCGGCTGGATCCGGACACCATGGTGCTGCCAGTCAACGGCACGCGCGAGGCTCTGTTCGCCTTCGTGCAGGCCGCGATCGATCCGACCCGCGACGCTCTCGTGGCCATGCCCAATCCTTTCTACCAAATCTACGAGGGCGCGGCGCTGCTGGCGCGCGCACAGCCGTATTTTCTCAACACCACCGCGGCGAGCGGCTTCGCACCGGATCTCGCGGCCGTGCCTGCCGAGGTTTGGCAGCGCTGCCAGGTACTGTTCCTTTGCTCGCCCGGAAATCCCACCGGCGCGGTGCTCTCGCTCGACTACCTGCAGCACGCGCTCGCGCTGGCGGATCGCCATGGTTTCCTGATCGCCGCGGACGAGTGCTACGCCGACCTCTACCTCGATGAGACACGGCCGCCGCCGAGCCTGCTGGCAGCGGCGCTGGCCCGGGGTGACGAACACTTTCGGCGCTGCATCGTGTTCCACAGCCTGTCCAAGCGCTCAAGCCTGCCGGGTCTGCGCTCCGGGCTGGTTGCCGGCGACGCGCAGGTGCTCGCGCGCTTCTTGCAGTACCGCACCTATCACGGCTGCGCGATGCCGGTGCCGACCCAGCTCGCGAGCATTGCGGCCTGGGACGACGATGCCCACGTGGCCGCAAATCGGCACCTCTACCAGGAAAAATTCGCGCGCGTGCTGCCGTTGCTCAGTCCGCTCTTTGATATGCCGACGCCGCAGGGTGGCTTCTATCTTTGGCCCGATATCGGCGGCCGCGATGGCAGCGGCCCGGATTCTCGGGACGATGACGCGGCCTTCACGCGCGCGCTGTATGAGCAGCAGAACCTGACCGTCCTGCCGGGCAGCTACCTTGCCCGCGACGCGCACGGCGGCAATCCCGGCCGCGGGCGCGTGCGTATCTCGCTCGTGCCGCCCTTGGAGCAGTGCGTCGAAGCGGCAGGACGCCTGCGCGAATTCGCGGCGCGCCGCTAGCGCCGGGGCGGCGGCACATTATGCCGTCAGCCGCGCCACGAACGAGTCGTACCAGCGTGCCACTGAATTCACCCGCAGCACCGCCAGCATCGCCTGATGGCGCTGGCGTCGCTCCGCCAGCGGCATCGCCAATGCCTGCCGCAGCGCCAGGGCCACCGCGTTCTTGTCGTACGGGTTGACCTGCAGGGCATCGCTGAGTTCGCGCGCAGCGCCCGCCATGCTCGAGAGCACCAGCGCACCGGGATCCTCGGGATCCTGAGCCGCGACGAATTCCTTGGCGACGAGGTTCATGCCGTCGCGCACCGGCGTGACGACCCCGACATTCGCGACGCGCAGAAAGCCCAGAAGCGTTTCATGCGGAAAGTCCTTGTTCAGATAGCGCACCGGGGTCCAGTCGGTGTCGGCATACTGGCCGTTGGTATAGCCGGTCGCGCGCTCCAGCGCGTCGCGAATTTCGGCGTATGCGGCGACATTGATGCGCGACAGCGGCGCGATCTGGATATAGGTCACCTTGCCGAGCAGATCCGGAGTGGCTTCGAGCAAGGCGCGATAGGCGCTGAAGCGCTCGACCAGACCCTTGCTGTAGTCGAGCCGGTCGACGCCGAGCATGAGTTTGCGTCCGAGCAGGCCGTTGATCAGCCGCCGGACCTGCTCGTCCTCACGCGCCGCGGCGGCGGCCTGCCGTGCAATCGTGTCGACGTCGACGCCGATCGGAAATACCCCGGTGCCGATGCGCCGCCCGGCCAGCTCGATCGACTCGAGGCCGATCACGGCGCTGTCGCGAAACACGGCCTTCACCGCGGACTGAAAGCCCTCGAGATCCTCCTCGGTCTGAAACCCAACCACATCGTACTGGCACAGGTCGCGCACCAATTCGGCATAGGTCGGCAGCACGCGCAGCACTGCGATATTCGGAAACGGAATGTGCAGAAAGAAGCCGATGCGCGCGGTCACGCCGAGCTGGCGCAGCAGCGCCGCTTGCGGAATCAAGTGGTAGTCATGGATCCAGATGATGTCTTCGTTCTGCAGCAGCTTGGCCACCGTGAGCGCAAACAGCCGATTGATTCCCATGTACGCGTCGAATTCACTGGCGTCGTAGCGCAGCTGACCCGGGAAGTAGTGACAAATCGGCCACAGCGCGCCATTGCAGAAGCCGTTGTAATAGGCGTCGAAGGACGCCGCCGGCAGATCGATCGTAACGAACCGGATACCCTCCTTTTCCAGCGATTGGGAGGGCGCTTCCACCTCTTCTCGCGTAGCACCGCTCCAACCGACCCAGACGCCGCCAAACTGGCGCAATGCGCTCAGCACGCCGACGGCGAGCCCGCCGGGCGCTACCGAGTGTCCCGGAATGGTGACGCGGTTCGAGACCACGATCAGTCGCCCGGTCACAGCGCGTCCTCCCAGGAACGCGACAGCCGCATTGCGCAATTGATGATGCCCACCATGCTGTAGGTCTGCGGATAGTTGCCCCACAGCTCACCGGTGTCGGGTGCCATATCCTCGGACATCAGGCCGAGCGAATTGCGCCGGCTCAGCATCCCGGTGAACAGCGCCCGCGCGCGCGCGCGCTCGCCGGTAGCCCACAGCGCATTGATGTACCAGAAGGTGGAGACGCTGAAGGCAGTCTTCGGTACACCGAAGTCATCGGGCTCGGCATAGCGGGCCAGGAACTCGCCGCGCGAGAGCGTACGGCCAATCCGCGCCACCGTTTGCACGAAGCGCGGGTCCTTCCAGTCGACGACTCCGATTTCCGGCAGCAGCAGCAGACTCGCATCGACGGTCTGCCCGCCAAACTCGCTGGTGAAAGTCTCGAGCTGCGCCGACCAACTCTGCTGCAGCAGCTTGCCGGCCATGTCGTTGGCATGTCCGCGCCAATAATGCTCGCGAGCCTGCAAGCCGAGCCGTCCGGCGATGCGCGCCAGACGATCGGCGGCGGCCCAGCACATCGCCGCCGAAAGGTATGCACGGCGCTGTGACCCCGATACTCCCAGATACCCGCGTCCGCGCTGCCGAACGCCGCGCGCGCCTGCTCGCCCAGGGGCTCGAGCGCCGCAAACAGCCCCTGCGTGCCCGGACGTACCAGGCGATCATCGAAGAAGTTCTGCGTGACGGCCAGAATTGCCGCGCCATAGACGTCATGCTGAACTTGGGCGTAGGCGGCATTGCCGATGCGTACCGGACCCATGCTGCGGTAGCCCGGCAAGTGGTCCACGACACATTCATCGAGCTGCGTCTTGCCGTCGACTCCGTAGCAGGGCTGCAGCCGCAGTGGCGGCGTCGCCGTCAAATTCTGGATGAAGTGCAGGTATCCTTCCATGGTGCGGGTCGCCCCGAGTCGGTTGAGCGCCTGCACCGTGAAGTAGGTATCTCGAATCCAGCAGAAGCGATAGTCCCAGTTGCGTCCGCTGTCGGCACTCTCCGGGATGGAAGTGGTGATCGCCGCGATAATTGCGCCGGTGTCTTCGTAGCTGCAGAGCTTGAGCGTGATCGCGCTGCGGATTACGGCTTCCTGCCACTCGAACGGCACGGCAAGACTTCGCACCCAATCGTTCCAATATTGTCGCGTGGAGTCGAGCATGTGCTGCGACAGCAGCAGCACCGATTCGGCGATCGGCTCATCCGGTCCGAAGATAAAGGCGAGCGTATCGTCGAGCACCACGACCCGCTGTTCCAGGATCGCCGCGATGCTGGCGTTGGTCGTCACGCGCATGTCCTGGTCGCGCGCCACGTAGCGGATATGATGCGACCCCGGGATGCCGCGGCAGAGACGCTCGCCGTAATTTTCGGCCGGCCTGAGCACGATGCGCACCCGCGGCCGTCCTGCCATGCGCCGCACGAGGCGTACCAGCATCGCCGGGCGGAAAGTGCGTTCGAATTGTCGATAGCGCGGACAAAAATCGGTGATTGAGACGACGCCGCCGTTGGCATCCGTCAGCGTGGTCTCGAGGACCGCCGTATTGCGCTCGTAGGCCTGCGTGCTGCCGACATGGTCGAGCAGCTCGACCGCCCAGCGACCGGCTCGATCGGGTGCGCCCCCCCCGGAGAGCAGCGCGCAAAAGATCGGATCACCGTCCAGACGCGGTAGACAGGTCCAAACGTGACTGCCATGGGTGTCGATCAGCGAGGCGATCTGGCAGTTTCCGGTCAGTCCGAGCTGCAGGTTCGCCACCGGCGGTGCGCTCGCGCTCATGTGGCGGCGATCTCGAGCAACCAGTCGCGCAGCGCTGCCGGATCCGGCAGCCGGCAGGTGGCGGCAGTCGGAGCGCCGGGCGCGCCGACGCAGACGCTGAGGCCGCCGAGACGATTGACCAGTTCGAAGGCGTCCTCATCGCTCGTATCATCGCCGGCGACGATCGGGGTGCGACCGGAAAATGGCGCCTCGGCCATCAACTCCTGCATCGCCGAGGCCTTGGTGCATTGTCGCGGGCGCAGCTCGACCACGCATTTACCAACCACCAAACTGAATTCCGACCCCAACCCCGCCAGCGCGAATTCCGCCGCCTTGAGCACCTGCCCGCCCCATTGGGGCGAATTGCGATAGTGCAACGCGATGGCGCTGCGCTTATTTTCAAGCCACGCGCCGGGCACGGCGGCCAGCGCCACCCGCAGACCGGGCTCGACGCGCTGCAGCTGTTCGGCCAAGCCTCCATCGAGCCGGCTCGTCCGGCTCACGGTGCGGATCTCCCCGCCGTGCACTCCGATCGCCGGCAGCCGCAGCGGGTCGAACAGCCGATCGATCGCGGCGATGGTCCGGCCGCTGACAAAGGCAACGGCACCGTCGAGCTGCAGCCAGAGGCGCTGCAGCAGCGGTATCAACTCCGGCGGTACTTCGACGGCCTCTGGACTGGGCGCGATATCGAGCAGAGTTCCGTCGATATCCAGATAGAGCGCGTGGCCGGAAAGACTCCCTGAGTGCATGGTCCTGACCGTAGCCAAGCGGTCAACGCAGCGGCTATCGGAATCCGCCTGCATGTCTGTAGCCCACGCGCACCTCCTGCCGCCGGAGTCCTCCGACTGCGCGCTGGACGCGGGGTCGGCTAGCGGGCAGCATGTAAAGCTCCCTCAAGCGGGATCATAGCGGATGTCAATACGCGAACTGCAGCAACGGGTAGAGGCCGCCTGGGAGCGGCGCCAAGAGATTTCCAGCAGCCGAATCGACGCGGCCACGCGCGAGGCGATCGAGCAGACCGTGACGCTGCTGGACCGTGGCGAATGCCGGGTCGCCAGCCGCATCGACGACCGCTGGGTCACGCATGAATGGCTCAAGAAAGCCGTATTGCTGTACTTTCGCACCCACGACAATGCATTGATCGACGCCGGTTATACGCGCTTCTACGACAAGGTGCCGCTCAAGTACGCGGCCAGCGACGACGCCGCGCTCGCGACCGCTGGCGTGCGAGTGGTGCCCCACGCGCTCGTGCGTCGCGGCGCCTACATCGGGCTGAACGTGGTACTGATGCCCTCGTTCGTGAATATCGGCGCCTACGTCGATGCCGGCACGACGATTGACACCTGGGCCACGGTCGGCTCCTGCGCGCAGGTCGGCCGCAACGTGCACCTCTCCGGCGGCGCCGGCATCGGCGGCGTGCTCGAACCGCTGCAGGCGGCGCCGACAATCATCGAAGACGACTGCTTTATCGGTGCTCGCTCGGAAATCGTCGAGGGCGTCATCGTCGGCGCGGGTTCCGTGATTGCGATGGGCGTGTTCATCGGCCAGAGCACCAAGATCTACGACCGCAGCAGCGGCAAGATACTGCGCGGACAGGTGCCCGCCGGCTCGGTCGTGGTGGCCGGTTCGCTGCCGGCCGAGGACGGCAGCCACAGCCTCAATTGCGCGGTGATCGTCAAGCGCGTGGACGCGCAAACGCGCGCCAAGACCTCGCTCAACGAGCTGCTGCGCGCGGCCGAATAGCCGCTGGGCCTAGCCGTAGCGGCCAGTGATGTAGTCTTCGGTGGCCTTTTGGCCGGGATTGGTGAATATCCGGCTGGTCTCGTCGAACTCGATCAGCTCGCCCAGATACATGAAGGCGGTGTAGTCGGACACGCGTGCGGCCTGCTGCATGTTATGGGTGACAATAATGACGGTCACCTGCTCGCGCAGCGAGGCGATGAGTTCCTCGATCCGCGCGGTCGCAATGGGATCGAGCGCCGAGGTCGGCTCGTCGAACAGCAGGATCTCCGGATTGGTGGCGAGCGCCCGCGCGATGCACAAACGCTGCTGCTGGCCGCCCGACAGCGAAAGCGCGGAACTGCCGAGACGATTTTTGACCTCGTCCCAAAGCGCGGCGCCGTGCAAGGCTTTTTCCACCTCCTCCTGGATACGCAATTGCGAGCGCATGCCGCGGATGCGCAGGCCGTAGGCGACGTTTTCGAACACTGATTTCGGAAACGGATTGGGCTTCTGGAACACCATCCCGATACGCATCCGCACTTCGATCGGATCGACATCGCGGGCGATGAGGTTCATGTCTTCCGGGAACAGCGTGATGCTGCCCTCGTAGCGCGTACCCGGCGTCAGATCGTGCATGCGGTTGAAACAGCGCAGAAACGTGCTCTTGCCGCAACCGGAGGGCCCGATCAGCGCCGTGACCTGCTTTTCGCGGATGTCCATGTTCAGGCCCTTGAGCGCCTTGGCCTCGCCATAGTAAAAGCTCAAGGAACTCGCACGTGCCTTGATCGGGGCATTGAGCGCGGCCGAGCGGCGCGTTTCATCGATGGCGATCTGAAGCATGCCGCGCCCGCTGGCGCGGATCGGAATGATGCCGGTATCGACATCGGATGCCGGCGGAAAACCGGATGCATCAGAGCTGGACATGCTTCTCACCAATTGACTCATGATCAGACTTGCACACTACCAGAGTGGGCGCGGCGCTTCAGCTCGCAGGCTGCGATAGCTCTTTCTCGAGCTCTTCGAGCTTCGTATGACGCACGTCTTTGCCGTGCACCATATAGAAAATGTATTCGCAGATGTTTTTTGAATGATCACCGATGCGTTCGAGCGAGCGTACCACCCACATGACATCCAGAGCGCGGCGGATCAGACGCGGATCCTCCATCATGAACGTGATGCATTGGCGGTGGATTGCGTCATACTCCTCGTCCACGATCCGGTCGCGCCGTACCGTTGCCAAGGCCAGTTCCGTGTCCATGCGCGCGAAGGCGTCGAGCGTGTCGTGAAGCATGCTGGCAACCAGTGCCCCAAGATTGCGCAGCTCGCGATAGTGATTATTTGGCCGTTCCCGCATCGACAGCCGCGCCGCGATCGCGGCAATTTTCTCGCTCTCATCGCCGACACGTTCCAGATCCGTGATCGTCTTGAGGATGGCGATAATCAGCCGCAGGTCGGAGGCCGCCGGTCCCCGAGTGGCCAGGATCCGGCTGCAGTCCTCGTCGATGGTGCGCTCGAGCTGATTGACGCGCGCCTCTTCCTGGGCGACCAGTACGATCGCGTGCGCATCCGGTTCGGTGATGCCCGCGAGAGCCTGCGCGAGCTGGCGCTCGACCAGCCCGCCCATTTCGAGCACGCTGGAACGCAGATGCTCCAGATCTTCGTTGAAGCGACTGGAGATATGGTGACTCAAACCTTCGGTACTCATCGCTGAAACTTATAAGTCCCGCGCATGACAGTATTGTTGCAAGGCTTGCCGCGACGGCCCCCGCCCCGTATAAGGCGCCAGATCGAATGTCCTTGAGATTCTAAGCATTTAGGGAGCGCAATGTCCGCGACGCTTGAGCTGACGCAGGATCTGATCGGTCGACCCTCCGTAACCCCGGCCGATGAAGGCTGCCAGGCGTTGATGGCCGGGCGGCTCGCCGCGCTCGGCTTTCGGGTTGAAATGTTGCGCTACGGCAACGTCGATAATCTCTGGGCCCAGCGTGGCGACGGGGCACCGGTTCTGTGCTTCGCCGGACACACGGATGTGGTGCCGACCGGACCGCTGGAGGAGTGGCGCTCGGACCCGTTCCGTCCCAGCGTGCGCGATGGGCTGCTGTACGGCCGCGGCGCGGCCGATATGAAGAGCGGTCTGGCGGCGATGGTGACTGCCACGGAGAGCTTCATCGCGCAACATCCCGACCACCGCGGCTCGCTCGCGTTCTTGATCACCAGCGATGAGGAAGGCCCCTCGGTGGATGGCACACGGCGCGTCGTCGAAACCCTGCGCGCACGGCACCAGCGTATCGACTGGTGCATCGTCGGGGAGCCTTCGAGTGAACAGAGCATTGGCGATACGATCAAGATCGGACGCCGCGGCTCACTTTCCGGTCGCCTGACCGTTCACGGGGTTCAAGGTCACATCGCCTATCCCCAGCTGGCCGCGAACCCCGTGCACAGCTTTGCCCCGGCGCTGGCGGAGCTGGCAAGCCGGGTATGGGATGCCGGCAACGAGCACTTTCAGCCGACGACATTCCAGGTATCGAATCTGAACGCCGGCACCGGGGCGCCGAACGTCATTCCCGGGGAGCTCAAGGCACGCTTTAATCTGCGTTACTCGCCGGTGCATTCGCTCGAGGAGCTCAAGCGTACGGTGGAGGAGATCCTCGAACGCCATGGCGTCAAATACACGCTCGAATGGTACGTGTCCGGCGAACCTTTCTACACGCCTCCGGGCCGCTTGTCGGAGGCGGTATGCGCCGCAATTGCGGCGGTCACGGGTCGGGTACCGGCCATGTCCACTGGCGGGGGCACCTCGGACGGCCGTTTCATCGCCCCGCTGGGCGCCGAAGTCGTCGAGCTTGGCGTCGTCAACGCCACGATTCACAAGGTCAATGAAAGCGTGCGCATCGAGGATATCGATACGCTGCATGCGATCTACCTTCAGGCGCTGAAGAATCTGCTGGCGAACGGTTGAGCCGGCGCGGCGGTGCGGTGGACGTGATCGAGGCGGCCGCCTCTCAGGTCGCGCGCCGACCAGCTGCCGTGTCCCGAGCCCGCCCATTGGCATAGACGGCCAAGACAGCCAGCGCCGCCGCAGCGATGAACACCCAGGCCGGCATCGACAGTCCCCAGAGCCGCCAGGTGACCTTGGCGCATTCCCCTGAGCCGCTCAAGACCTTGCGGACGACGTCCGCGAGCGGGAAAACGTCCAGCAGATAGGACAACGTGGCGCCGCATGCCGGTACGGCCCCTTCCGGCAGGTGCTGTATCCATACGTGTCGTGCGGCGACGGCCATGGTCGCGAGCGCCGCGACCACGATCAGCGCCCCATAGAGGCGCGCCCCCCAGGTCCTCGGATGCTGCAGTGTCGCGAGCAGGAACAGAAGCCCGACGAGCGCGATGCCGACACGCTGGAAGATACACAGCGGGCAGGGTTCGAGCCGCAACGCGGTTTGAGCGTAGTACGCGAAGCCCAGAAGTGCCGCGCAGCACAAGGCGCCCGCCAGGTTCAACAGCCGCCGCATCGACGTGCGAGACCTCGAGCGCCGGGAGCTAACGCTGACGCGCGGCCCGGTCGGCCAATTCCCGCTCGACGCTGTCGAGCGAGGTATGGCGCACGTCCTTGCCGTGCACCATGTAGATCACGTATTCGCAGATGTTCTTGGCATGATCGCCGATTCGTTCGAGCGAGCGCACCACCCACATGACTTCGAGCGCGCGCCGGATGCTGCGCGGGTCCTCCATCATGAACGTGATGCACTGCCGCTGGATCGATTCATATTCCTCGTCGACGGCACGGTCCTGGCGGCAGGTCCTGAGGGCGGTATCCGCATCGAGGCGCGCGAACGCATCGAGCGTGTCGCGCACCATTATCTGCACCGTCCGCCCCAGATGTTTGACCTCACGATAACGGTCGGCGGGCCGCTCGAGCGTCGCCAGGCGCGCGGCAATATGGCCGATCTTCTCGCATTCGTCGCCGATGCGTTCCAGATCCGTGATCGTCTTGATGGTCGCGACGATCATGCGCAGATCGCCGGCCGCAGGCGCGCGCATCGCGAGGATTTGGCTGCACTCCTCGTCGATCGATACCTCCATGCTGTTGACCTTGTAGTCATCCACCGCAACCGCGCGCCCGAGTGAGCTGTCACCTTCGACCAGCGCGGTGAGCGCGCGGCCGAGCTGCTCCTCGACGAAGCCGCCCATGGCGAGCACTTTCGTGCGCACGCGCTCCAAGTCTTCATTGAAGCGGCGTGAAGTGTGGTGGGAAAGGTCGGCGGCTTCCATCGATGATCTCTTGTCGTTGTTACGACTCTCCAGCGACTGACCCGAATATAGCGCAAGCGTTCGAGCCTGTACGCGAAATAGATCGCATCCGCAAATGGGCGCGGTTGCAGCCGCGGCGCGCACCTCAGGCGGCCAGCACCCGCTGCGGCGGAAAGTGGCAGGTGAAGACGCTGCCGCGCCCCTCCTCGCTCTGCACCTGCAGTACCGCGCCATGACGCTGCAGCACATGTTTGACGATCGCGAGCCCCAGACCCGAGCCGCCGGTGACGCGGCTGCGGCCGGCGTCGACACGGTAAAAGCGCTCCGTCAGCCGCGGAATATGCTCCGGAGCGATGCCGATACCGCTGTCGGTGACCGAAAAGTGCCCGCCATCCTCGTCCGTCCACCAGCGAATCGCAATCGAGCCGTCGGCAGGCGTGTATTTGGCGGCGTTGTCGACCAGATTCGCGAACGCCGAATGGATTTGCGCGTCCTCACCCACCAGCTTGGCTTCCGAATCCACATGCACGTGCACGCGCGCAGGATGTTGTGGGCGTGCGAGCACGTCCTGGCGCAGCTGCGCCATGAGTGCGATGACATCGATCGGCTCGCCGCTGACCTCGCGTTCGCTCGCCTCGAGGCGCGAGAGCTCGAGCAGATCCTGCACGATCGCCGTCATGCGCGTCGCCTGCCGGCGCATCTCCTGCAGCGGTCCCGCGACCTGCGGATCGATATTGCTATCCGACGCCAGAGTCTCGAGATAACCGGAAATGACGGTCAGGGGTGAGCGCAGCTCGTGGGAGGCGTTGGCGACGAAATCCTTGCGCATGGACTCGAGCCGCGCGGCACTCGTGACATCGCGCACCAGCATCAGCAGCTGCCCGGCGCCGTAGGGCACGATCTGCAGCGACAGGTGCTGGTCAACCGCGGCCACGCCGCGCACGATCACCGGCACCGCATATTCGCCGCTGCGCAGATAGCGCACGAATTCGGGCTGGCGCAACAGGTTTTCGACCCGCAGGCCTATATCGCCCTTGCCGCGCAGACCCAATAGACGCGCCGCCATGCGGTTGAACCAGAGAATCTCTGCCTGTGGATTGAGCACCACGACGCCGTCGGGCATCGCGGCGGTCGAGCGGCGCAGCTCGCGCAGCAGCCGCAGCAACCGCTGCTTATGAAACTGCTTGCGGCGATAGAGGCGCAGGATCGTCGAGACCAGATCGCCCCACAGACCGCCCATCTCGGGCGCCAGCTCCGGGCGATCGCGCCGCAGCCACTGCACCAGACGGCCGAGATTGACGAGTTGCAGCGCCAGATACGCCGCCAACACCAATGCCAGCGCCATCCATGGATGGCCAAAGATCGCCCCGGCCAGCAAGGCGAGCACAAGCGCGCCGGACAGCCGCGCAAGCAGAAGCAACCAAGGTCTGGAATTCATGCCGTACGGAAGGATCCGTGGCGCGATTAATCTTCGGTGCGCGCCGAGAAACGATACCCTGCTCCGCGCACAGTTTGCACGAAACGGTCGTGGCCGAAGTCCTCGAGTGCCTTGCGCAGACGCCGGATGTGCACGTCGATCGTGCGTTCCTCGACGTAGACGTTTCCGCCCCACACACGGTCGAGCAGCTGCTCGCGGCTGTAGACGCGCTCGGGGTGGGTCATGAAGAATTCCAGCAAGCGGTATTCGGTCGGACCGAGCACCACGTTGCGCTCCCCGGCCACGACGCGGTGGCTGGCGCGATCCAAAGTCAGATTGTCGAACTTGATCGTTTCGGTCTCGTCCTGGCCGGCAGCTCGGCGCAGCACGGCATTGACGCGCGCGATGAGCTCCCGCGGCGAGAACGGCTTGGTCATGTAATCGTCGGCGCCGCCGTCGAGGCCGGACACCTTATCGGCCTCTTCCGCCCGGGCGGTCAGCATGATCACCGGCAGATCGCGGGTGTCGCGCTCACGCTTGAGCGAGCGTGTCAGCTCCAGGCCGCTCGTGTCGGGGAGCATCCAATCGATCAGAATCAGGTCGGGGCGGCGGTCCGCCAGTGCCGCGCGTGCTGCGCGGCAATCCTCCGCCTCGCGCACTTCGAAGCCCGCACGCTTGAGGCCGAAAGCGATCATCTCGCGGATCGCCCGCTCGTCCTCAACGATCAAAATCTGCTTTGAACTCATAGCGTTGCGCGCACCTTAGGGGTTATATATGACAGCGATATGACGGTCGTCCCGAATTTGTCAGCTGCATGACAAGCCCATGACTGCCTCGGGCGAGGTTATTTGCGCCATTCCGTGTGCGCTGCGGCATCATTGCCTCGGCACGGCGACCTGGTCGCGCACATAGACCGGCAGGGCCAGCTCGGCCGGTAGCGCCGCCGTCAGACCATCATGGGCGGCCAGCTGCGCGATCTCGCGCGCATGCGGCAGCAACGCCGGATGAATGCTGCTCAGCAGTCCTTCGAAACGCACACCCAGCGTCGGATACGCCTCAAATCCCGATCCCGCTCCACAGCCGGCCGCCTCAGTCGCCGGCGCAAAGGCCACGCTCTCCGGCGCACCGACCGCTTCCGCGCTCTGGGCACAGGCCACTGCCCCGTGCCGCTTGAAGCGGCCCCAATAAACCTGTCCCATGCGCGCGTCGTGGCAGACAAGTGCCCACGGCGCGGCCTGCGACAGGTGCAGTGCCCGCTGCGCGATGGCGCGCAAGTCGGAGATCGGCATCACCGGTAGATCGGCCGCGAACGCCAGCCCCTGGGTGACGGCCGCGGCCAGTCGCAGGCCGGTGAAGGCACCGGGACCGCGACCGAAGGCGATGGCATCGAGTGCGCGCAGCGGCATCGATGCCTGCGCGAGCAGCCAATCGATCATGCACAGGATGCGCTCTCCGGCGCGCGGCGTGATTTCCGCGTGCTCGAGCACCTCGCCGTCAACCCACAGCGCCACGGACGAGACGGTCGTTGCCGTATCGAGCGCCAGCAACTTCATACCGGCAAGGCCTGCGGCGCACAAGTGCGCAGGAAGCGCAGCACCGGCTCGGCCTCGCGAGTCACTGGCATCGGCGGCAGGCTTGCGAGAAACACCTTGCCATAGCCGCGCGCCATGAGCCGCGGATCGCAGATCGCGACCACGCCGCGGTCCTGTTCGCTGCGGATCAGGCGGCCGGCACCCTGCTTGAGCGCCAGCACGGCCTCGGGCAGCTGATACTCGCGAAACGGATTGCCCCCCTGGGCTTGCAGGTGCTCGACACGTGCGCGCACGACCGGTTCATCCGGCGCCGCGAACGGCAGCCTGTCGATGACCACGAGCCGCAGCGCCGTACCTTGCACATCCACGCCTTCCCAGAAGCTGGCAGCCCCCAGCAGCACCGCACAGCCGGAGGAGCGGAAGCGGCGCAGCAGCTGCTCGCGGGGCGCCTCACCCTGGACCAATAGCGGCAGCTCCGCCGGCAGCAAGTCACGCAATCGCAGGGCGGCCTGCCGCAAGGCTCGGTGACTGGTGAACAGCACAAAGGCGCCCCCGCCGGCTGCCCGGATCAGCGGCTCGGCCGCATCGACCACGGCGTCGGTAAAGGTCCCGTGCGACGGCTCCGGCATTGCTCGCGGCAGGTACAGGAGCGCCTGCCGCGCGTAGTCGAACGGACTATCGAGGCGCAGCGTGGCCGCGCTCTCGAGCCCCAGGCGCAGCGCAAAATGCGAAAAGTCATCGGCCACGGCAAGTGTGGCCGAGGTGAAGACCCAGGCGCACGGGCGCTGCTGCACCAGATTGCGAAAGCGCGTCGACACATCGTAGGGAAGCAGGCTCAGCGAGAATCCGCGCGGCCCGCTGCTGAGAGTTCGTGCCCCGTCCATCGCCCCATCGTCGCCATCGGTGTCAACGGTGCCATCAGTCCCGGCGTCATCGATCTGCTCGATCTGCCTCATCGCCGCCGCCAGCGACCGGGCGCGTGCCGCGCACGCGGCAAGCCCGGGCTCTAATGCGTGCGCCTCCAAATCGGTGGCCAGCTCCGCCAGGGCATCGTGCAGGGACCGCAGCCGCGAGCGCGCGGCGGGCGGAACATCGCGCCACGCGAGGCGCTCTTCAGTGCGGGTGAAGTCGCTGACTGCCAGGCGCAGTGCCTGCTCGAGCGTCGTCACGATCTGCGCGGCCTGCGCGCGCGTGCCGCGGGTCGGATTGATCTCGCGACGCAGGTCCTGCAGCAGGGTTTGAATCTGGCGGCTGCTCACACCGACACCGAAGAATTCCGCGGCCAGGTCCGGCAGCTGATGTGCTTCATCGAGAATGAACGCATCTACGCTCGGCAGCAAATCTCCGAAACCATCCTCCTTGAGTGCAAGATCGGCGAGTAACAGATGATGATTGACGACGACGATGTCGGCCTCGAGCGCGGTGCGCCGCGCATCGAAGACGTGACAACGCGCAAATTCACTGCATTGGCTGCCGGTGCAGCTCTCGCGCGTCGAGGTGATCTGTGCCCGCAGCGGGTGCACCTCGCCCAGTTCGGTCACTTCGGCCAAGTCGCCGCTGCGGGTGATCAGGGACCAATCCCTGAGCGCTGGAAACAGCGCGTCGGCCTCGCCCTGCAACAGCTCGGACTGCTGTCCGACGGCGGCCAGGCGTGAGCGACAGAGATAGTTCCCCCGGCCCTTCAAGAGCGCAATGCGTGCAGGGCGGCCCAGTGCGCCCGCCAGCAACGGCAGATCGCGGTTGTAGAGCTGATCCTGCAGCGTACGCGTACCGGTGGAAATGAGGATGCGCAGCCCCGAGAGCAGGGCCGGCACGAGATAGGCAAAAGTCTTGCCGGTACCGGTACCCGCCTCGACCATCAACAGCTCGCGGGCCGCGAGCGCCTCGCCGACGCGTGCCGCCATCCGCTGCTGCGAGCGGCGCGGCACGAACCCGGCAAGGTTTCGTGCCAACGCGCCGTTTGCGCCCAGGACCGTATCTAAAATTGGCATATTACGTTATGAAATAAGCTTGCAGCGCAATTGTTCCGCAATATATGGGCCTGCCGGTATAATTCGCCAAGTTCCGGACGCACCGGAGCTCGCTGCAGCGCACCCGTCGGTGCGCCGCAGAAATTACGGCCCCACCCGCTGAACATCGAAAAAAGAGGATACGTCATGGCGACCGCTCCCCACACCCTCGCTTCCCTGTCCGAAATCTCGCGAAAGGTGGCGGATTGGGTGGCCGGTGTACAGGAGCTCACCGCGCCGGACCGGGTTCACTGGTGCGACGGCTCGCACGCCGAGTTTCAACGCCTGCGCGGCGAGTTGGTCAGGAAAGGGGAGCTGCGCGAGCTCAACCAAGCGACTTTCCCCGGCTGCTATCTGTACCGCTCCGATCCGACCGATGTCGCGCGAGTCGAGCATCTGACCTTCATGTGTACCCGCTCGAAAGAGGATGCGGGGCCGAACAACAACTGGATGGACCCCGCGCAGGCCAAGGCGAAAATGCGGGAACTGTTCCGCGGCAGCATGCGCGGCCGCACGCTGTATGTCGTGCCTTACTGCATGGGACCGCTGGACTCGCCGTATTCGCGCTGCGGCGTGGAAATCACCGATAGCGCCTACGTCGTATTGAACATGGCGATCATGACACGCATGGGCCGCGGTGCGCTCGAGCGCATCGCCACCGAGCCGACGTTCGTGCGCGGGCTGCATTCGCTCGGGGACCTCAATCCGGAGCGCCGCTTCATCATGCACTTCCCGGAAGAGCTCTCGATCGAGAGCATCGGCTCGGGCTACGGCGGCAATGCGCTGCTCGGCAAGAAATGCCACGCGCTGCGCATCGGCAGCTGGCAGGCACGCACCGAAGGCTGGCTCGCCGAACACATGATGATCGTTGGACTGCAGAACCCGCGTGGCGAAACGCACTATATTGCCGCCGCGTTTCCGTCGGCCTGCGGCAAAACCAACCTGGCCATGCTGATCCCGCCGGAATCGCTGCCTGGCTGGAAGGTCTTTACGATTGGCGATGACATCGCCTGGCTGCACCCCGGCCCCGACGGCCGGCTGTGGGCCATCAACCCGGAATCGGGCTTCTTCGGCGTCGCCCCCGGCACCAACGCCGCGACCAATCGCAATGCGTACGAAACCGTCCACCATGACACCATCTTCACGAATGTCGCGCTGACGGCGGACAACGAGCCCTGGTGGGAAGGCCGCGAGGGTCAACCCGTGATCGATTGGCTCGGGCGTCCCTATGACCCGAAGAATGGCCCCGCCGCGCACCCGAACTCGCGCTTTACGGTCGCGGCCAAGCAGACCCCAACCTACGCCAAGGTCGCGGACAGCCCGGGCGGCGTGCCGATTTCGGCATTGGTCTTCGGCGGCCGGCGCCGCGAGCTCGCACCCTTAGTTTACGAGGCGCGGAACTGGGAGCACGGCGTGCTGGTGGGCGCCTCGGTTGCCTCCGAAACCACGGCTGCCGCGACCGGGCAGGTCGGCATCGTGCGCCGGGATCCGATGGCAATGAAGCCGTTCTGCGGCTATAACTACGGCGACTACTGGGCCCATTGGCTCAACAT
>JBIODE010000011.1:0-24051 GCA_044440325.1 Steroidobacterales bacterium | reverse complement strand
CTGTCACGCGATTTGCGCCGCGCTCGCCAGCGCGGATCGGCAGCTCTCGCCAACCCGGTTTCACAACTCCGTGCACAACGCCGCCGCCGGCTACTGGAGCATCGCCCACCGCGCCACTGCGGCGTTCAACGCGCTGTGCGGCTTCGATGCCAGTTTCGCGGCCGGCCTGCTCGAAGCGTTGGTGCAGGTGGCAACGCTGCGCACGCCGGTGCTGCTGGTCGCCTACGACACGTCGTATCCGGAGCCGTTGCGCAGCAAGCGTCCCATACCCGATGCCTTCGGCGTGGCAATGGTGCTCACGCCCGTCGACGCCGTGGCACCCGCGTACGCGCATACCTACGCCCACGTGCGCGCCGATTTGAGCGCCGCGCCCGCCGAGCGCATGAGCGACGTCGGCCTTGAGTCCCTGCGCGCGGCGATCCCGGCCGCTCGGAGCCTGCCGCTGCTGCTGCGCCTGGCGGCACGGCAGTCGGGGTTGCTGTACGCTCGACTATCTCGATACGGCGCGGCTCGCCGTAGAGGTGTCTTTTTGAAGCTCGATCGACAATGGCTCGCCGACCACATCCCGCATCACGGCAGCATGTGCCTGCTCGATACGATACTGCAGTGGGATGCAGCGACGATCTGCTGTGACAGCAATACGCACCGGGCCGCTGACAATCCGCTGCGTGCACACGGACGGCTCGGCGCGGCCTGCGGCATCGAATACGCAGCGCAAGCCATGGCCGCCCACGCGGCGCTACGCGCCGGCACGGGGACAGACACCGGCAGTGGCGGGCGCCCATCATCCGGCTTGCTCATCAGCGCACGCGCGCTCGAGCTGCATGTGACCAGACTCGATGACATCGCGGCGGCGCTGCAGATCGAGGCGCAGCGCCTCGGGGCCGATCGCACGACCGCACTGTACGAATTCTCGCTGCGCGCCGAACGGCGCCTGCTGCTCGCCGGCCGCGCAACCGTCGTGCTCGGGAACCTCGCGCCATGACCGCCACACCCAAGCGCGCCCTGGTCACGGGCGGCAGCGGTGGGATAGGGGCGGCAATCTGCCTGCGCCTCGCCCGCGCGGGGCACTACGTCTACGTGCACGCCAATCGCAATCACGACGCCGCGCAGGCGCTGGTCGGTCAGATCACCGCCGAAGGGGGCACCGCCGAGTCATTGTCGTTTGACATCACCGACGCAGCAGCGACGCATGCGGCGCTGGCCACCGTGCTGCAGGCCGGTGCGGTCCAGATCCTCGTCAACAATGCCGGTGTGATCGACGATGGCGCATTCCCGGCGCTCGCGCCCGCGCAATGGCAGCGCGTGCTGGACGTGTCCGTGAACGGGTTCTATCACGTCACCCAACCGTTGATCCTGCCGATGATCCGCACGCGCTGGGGACGCATCGTCAACGTCTCTTCGGTGGCCGCGCTGATCGGCAATCGTGGTCAGGTCAACTATGCAGCCGCCAAGGGCGCGCTCAATTCAGCCACCAAAGCCCTCGCATTGGAAGTGGCGACGCGCGGCATCACCGTGAACGCGATTGCGCCCGGCATCATCGCCAGCGGCATGGGCGACAAGAATTTCGACCCGAGCCTGATCGAGCAGCTCGTGCCGATGAAGCGCGCCGGTCAACCGGAGGAGGTCGCCGATCTGGTGGCGTTCCTGGCCTCGGATGAGGCCGCCTATATCACCAGCCAGATCATCTCCATCAGCGGCGGCATGGCCTAGGCCTGGCGCAATCTGCAGGCTTCCACGCCACAGGCTACACTGCCGGCCGCCCATCTGGAATGGAGCCCGATGATGACAACTATCCCTGGTTCGCGTGCGCGCACCGTGCGGCTGACCGCCGTGCTGACGCTGCTGGCGCTGTCCTGCGCGGCTTTTCCGACCGACCGCGCGGATGCGGCCGGCGGAGCAGAATCGCCGCGCGCGGTCGCATCCGACATCAAGCACGATGCCCGCAATTTCGGCCAGACGGTCCGCTATCACTCCACGCGGCTGGCGCATGAAGTGGCGCACGGCGCGCACCAATTCAAAGTCCGCGTCAGCGAGGACATGCATCGCATCGGGCAGGCGTTTCATCACTGGTGGGAGGGCTCAAAAGGCTAGGAGCCCGGACCGCCTGGTTCTGCGACAGCAGCACCGCTGCCGCCGCCGCGGCTTCGCCGACCAGGCCTGCGAGTTTCGATTTGGGCAGTAGCGTGCGCGGGCTGACGGCGACATCGCCTTCACGGATCTCGAAATGCACATGCGGGCCGGTGGAGTGGCCGGTACTTCCCATCAGCGCGATCAACTGTCCACGGACCAGCTTGTCGCCCTGTTTCACGCGCAACTCGCTGTTGTGGGCATAGAGCGAGCTCACGCCGCGATCGTGTTTGACGATCACGACGTTGCCGTAACCGCGTAGTCCGTTTCCCGCGTAAAGCACTTCCCCGGCGGCGACCGCATAGACCGGCTCGCCTGCATCGGCGGCGATGTCGATGCCCTTGTGCATCTTGCCCCAGCGCTCGCCGAACTCCGAGCTCACGACACCGGCGTCAACCGGCCAGCGCAGCGTGCCGTCACCAGCCGCAGGCAGCGGCGGTCTGGATGTGCGCGCCCCGCTTGCGGCCAGCGGCGCCGTTGCCGACGGCCCGGTGCGCGCCTGGTGCAATACCGCGAGCACCTCGGACTCGCCGTGCTCGCCGGCATCATGAAAGGTCTTGAGGACCTCTTTCTCGGTCAGATAGCGCTGCATGCGTTGGTAGGCGGTGGTAGCGGAGGCTGCGGCAGTGTTTGCCGTCTTCACCGCGACCGTCACGACCTTGGCGGAGGTCGCTTCGACGCTGCGGTAGGCGCCGTCGCTGACAGTCGTACAGCCCGAGACGAGGAGCAGGACGATCATTCCCGACAGAATGGATCGCCAGCGTTTAATTGCGACTGACACGGATTACGTCCGACATCCGGCCTGATGCCCGCGATTCTGAACTCACGGCATAATAGAGCAAATGGGTGATCTCATGCACGCTGAGACGACAGATACTGCGGCGGGGCGCGGCGCACACGCGTTCCACTACGCGAAGCTTATGGGCGCGAGGCTCACGCGAGCGCCGGCCGTGCCGATTGCGCTGGCGTTGATCGCGGTGGGCTGGTTTGGGATGAATTCGATCGTCGTGAGCCTCGGGCGCCTGTCCCAGGGGACGCGCTTTTACCAATTGCTGGCGGTAATACACCACCCCGCGCAGCTGGTGGCGGGGGTGGGCGAGAGTTGGGAAACGCCGATCTTCGCCGCTCTGTGTCTGGCGGTACTGGCAGCCGGTTTGTTTCCGTACTTTTCCGCTCGGCGCAGCGCGCGCCTCGCGAGCTTGCTGCCGCTGGCGCTGATGTGCACTTGCGCCTACCTGCTCTACAGCAGCGGCTCGATGTCGCAACCACCGTCTGAAGATGTTCCGAATACGCTTCGGGGCGATCTGCTGCGCATGGCCCAGCACGCGCTGGCTCGAGCGCAAGATCGCATGGCGGGGCATGTCGGCGTCGGTGCGGGCGCGTACCTCTCGCTGCTGTCGAGCACGTTCCTCGCATGGCGCGGCATGCGCGCATCCGGCTCCGATGGGTGATGAGCCAACTCTCGCACGCTCAATTCTGCGGCGGGAGCTCGGGACTCGGCGGCTGCAGCTTCCAGCGCCGGTGCGTCCAGACCCAATCGGCCGGGTGCGCGCGAATCTGCGCCTCCACCAGCCGCGCGTAACGCGCCGTGAACTGCTCCGCGTCCAGCCGCTCGTCGGCGGCGGCAATGGGGACAAATTCGATTTCGTAGTGGCCGCGGCTCACGCGCCGCATCGCGGCGAAGAAACTCGCATAGCCGGTCATATGCGCAATCTCGCCCGGACCCGGATAGAACGCCGTATCGACCCCCAGGAACTTGAGCCAATGGCGGCTGCCGCTCGATACGGGCACTTGATCCGCCATCAGCGCAATCGCATGCACCTCGTTGCGCCGACGCGCGATATCCCGCAGCAGTTTCTTGGCCGCAACCATGCGCACGCCGAAGCGGCCGCGGAGCTTGAGCAGCTCGCGATTGGCCGCCGCGCCATGCAGCGGCTTGTAGGCTGCGTCCAGCGGTACGTCGAGTTCGAGGGCCGTGGCCTGTAGCGCCCATTCCCAGTTGCAGTGATGCGCGGCCAGCAGCAGCACCGAACGCCCCGCGGCGGTTTCGGCCCGTACCGGCTCGAAATTGCGCACGCGCACCCGTCGCTGCAGATCCAGCCGTGACATCGTCGCGAGCTTCACAAATTCGACCGCGACCTGCGCGAGCTGACGGTAATAACACGCAAGCATCGCATTGATTTCGCCGGCCGAAGCCTGGGGAAAACAGCGCCGCATGTTGGTGCGCGCGACCTGCACGCGATAGCGAAACACATAGCGCAGCAGAACGGCCGCGGCCGCCGCGACGCCGTACAGCAGCGCCAGAGGCAACCGCGACGGCCACCGCAACCAGATTGCGCTCGCGCCGGCGTCGTTGATCTCGCCGGGCGACTGCGCTTGCGCCCCGTGCCGGCTTGCGTCCATGGGATCTATGCTAGCGAGTGCCAGGCCGCTGCGATAGGCTGCGCGTCGATGCTGTGGATCAAGAGTTTCCATATCCTGGCCGTCATCGCCTGGCTCGCCGGTGTGTTCTATCTGCCACGGATTTTCGTGCACTACGCGGAAGGCCTCGCAGCGGGCGAAGATGTGCGGCGGCTGAGCGTGATGGCGCGGCGCCTGTATGCCTTCATGAGCCTGATGGCCGCCATCGCCCTCGCGCTGGGACTGTGGCTGTGGCTGGGGTTCAACGACGGCGGCCGCTGGTTGATGTACAAGCTGCTATTCGTGGCGGGTTTGATCGTCTATCACGGCCTCTGCGGCGTGCTGCGGCAGCGCCTGGCACGCTCGCTGCCGCTGCCGAGCGCGACGGCGCTGCGCTGGTTCAATGAAGCCGCGCTGCTGCTGGTGGTGCCGATCGTGATTCTGGCCGTCGTCAAGCCTTGAGGTATGACGGCCGCGCTCCGGGCGGATACTAGACAGTGCGGCTGAAGAGCTGCTTGTCGGGGCTGCGGCGCGCCAGCCGCGCATCGAACGCCATGCAGATATTGCGCAAGAAAGCGCGGCCGCGCTCGGTGACGCGGCATTGCGCCGCATCGAGCTCGACCAGCCCGTCCGCCGCAAACTCCTCGAGCCGGCCCGCCACCGACTCGAGGTAGGGTGTGAATTCGCCGGCCTCATCCCAGCGCGTCTGCAGCCGCGTCATCAACCGCAGGATGTGACGGCGCAGGATCTCATCTTCCGAATCGAGCAAGTGACCGCGATGGATCGGCAGCTCGCCGCGTGCGACGCGATCCTGGTAGTGCTGCATGTCTTTCTCGTTTTGCGCGAATGCATCGCCGGCATCGCCGATCGAGGATACGCCGAGGCCGATGAGCGGCCGCGTGAAGGCGGGGGTGTATCCCATGAAATTGCGGTGCAGTGAACCGTCTAGGTGCGCGCGCCAGAGACTGTCGGATTCCAGCGCGAAATGATCCAGCCCGATCTCGCGGTAACCCTCGCGCTGCAGACGTTCGCGCCCGCGCTCGTACAGCGCGCGGCGCGCGGCGCCCTGCGGCAGGTCCGCTTCGGTGAAGCGGCGCTGACCGGGCCGGATCCAGGGCACATGCGCGTAGCCGTACAGCGCGATGCGATCCGGTCGCAGCCGAATGACGGCATCCATGGTCGCATCGATGCTCGCAAGCGTCTGCAGCGGCAGGCCATAGATCAAGTCGAAGTTCACGCTGTCGTAGTCGAGCGCACGCGCTGCCTCGGTGACTGCGCGCACCTGCTCCTCGCTTTGCACGCGATTGACGATCTCCTGCACAGCCGGATCGAAATCCTGCACCCCTAAGCTGATGCGCCGGAAACCGTGGCGCGCGAGAATTTCGAGTTGCGCGACGTTGGTGACGCGCGGGTCGACCTCGAGCGACAGCACCGCGCCGGCACGCGGCTGCGTGCGCGCACGCAGGCCGGTCAGCAACGACTCGAGCTCCTCGGGCGCGAGGAAGGTCGGCGTCCCGCCGCCCAGATGCAGCTCGCCGAATTCGATCCGCGCGAGTTCCAGATGATGCAGATACAAATCGAGCTCGCCGAGCACGGCCGCAACGTACGGCCCGACAAACGAGTGGCTGCGCGTGATGCGCGTGTTGCAACCGCAGAACGTGCACAGCGAGCGGCAGAACGGCACATGGACGTAGAGCGCGGCGCCGTGCTCGGCGCCCGCCGCCAGTGCGCGCCCGATGCGCGTGAGCCACTGCGCTTGCGAAGGCGTCTGCTCCCAATAGGGTACGGTCGGATAGCTGGTATACCGGGGACCGGCGACATCGTATTTTTCGATCAGGGGATCGACCGCGGCATTCATGCGAACATCTCCCGCAGGATTTCGACAACCAACCGCACATTCTCCTCCGGCGTGCCGGGCAGCACGCCGTGGCCCAGGCCGCAAACCCAGGCCGCGCGGACGGGCGCCGGCAACGCGCGCACGGACGCGAACACCGCGCGCACACGCGGCTCGAGCTGCGTGGCCGGCAGCAACAGCCACTGCGGGTCGATGTTGCCCTGGATACAGCGCTCCCGATGCTGCGCCGTCAGGGTAGCGGCCAGATCGTGACGCCAATCGATGCCAAGGCATTGAATATCGAGCGCGGCCAGAGCGGCCCAATGCGCCGGGCCGGTCTCGCGAGAGTAATAGATCACCGGCGTCTCCGGACAATCCCGGCGAAACTCCTGCAGCACGGCAGCAAGCGGCGCCGCGGCAAAACGCGCGAATTGCGCCGGAGCGAGACTACCCGCCGCAGTGTCAAAGATTGCCACGCAGTCGGCGCCGGCCCGCGCCTGCAGCACCATGTTCGCAGCCAGCAGCATGGTCAGCCGCTCGCAGAATCCACTGTAGAGCCCGTCCGCAAGGCCCGGCAGCCCGGCACGGCTGAAGCCCTCGTGAGACCCGGCCACCGCGTAGGCGTACAGCGTGAATGGGCCGCCGACAAAACCGATCAGCGCTCGCTCGGCGGATAGTTGCCGCCGCAACAGTGCCAGCGCTTCGGCCTGAAAGCTCAAGCGCGAGGCCAGCGCCGCACCGCCCTGCAACCGCGCAAGATCGGCGCTGGTGCGCAATTGCCAATCGAGCTGCGGGCCGGGCGCATAGCGCAGACCCATGCCCATCGCCTCGAGCGGAAACAGCAGATCGGAAAACAAGATCGCCGCGTCAAAATCGAATTCAGCGATCGGGCCGAGCGTCACCTCCGCAGCGAGCCTCGGGTTCTTGCACAGTTCGACGAATTCATGCTGAGCGCGCAGTGCCTGATAGTGGCGGTGATAGCGGCCAGCCTGGCGCATGAACCAGACCGGCGGGCAGGAATAATTGCGGCGCGCAAGCGCGGCCAGCAGGCGTGTCGGCGCGTTGATCACGACGTCATTCACGCCGCAGCTCCGTCAGTAGGTATCCCACCCCGCGAATGCTGCGGATGATGCGCGGGTCTCCCGCATCGCTCTCGATCAGCTTGCGTAGCCGCACGATGAAATTGTCCACCGTGCGCGAGGTTGGGAACTCATCGACCGACCAGGCGCGGTCGAGTATCTCATCGCGGCTCACGGCCTTGCCGACTCGCTCGGCCAGCAGGCGCAGGACCGCGCATTCCTTGTGAGTCAGTGCCTGACTCACGCCGTCGACCGTGGCCGTGAAGCGCTCGAAATCAACCAGCGCACGCCCGACGCGCACCTGCCCGCGTATCTCTCCGGGGACCTGCGCGAGGTCCTGGGCACGCTTGAGACTATTCTGGATCCGCAGCAGCAGCTCGCGAAAATGAAACGGCTTGGCAATATAGTCATCGGCGCCGAGTTCGAGGCCGCGAATCCGGTCCTCGGGATTCGCATGCGCCGTCAGGAACACGATCGCGGTCGCAGGCGTCTGTTCACGCAGCAGCCGGGCCAGATCAAAGCCGCTGCCGTCGGGCAAGCCGACGTCGAGCAGTGCCAGCTGCAGTCCGCCGGCGGAAATCGCACGGCGTGCGCTGCTGACCGAGTCCGCGCGCGTCACCACAAACCCTGCGGCGCTCAGGCGCTCGGTCAAGGTCTCGGCGACATTGCGGTCGTCTTCGACCACCAGAATGCGAGTCGCGCCATTCATAGCGCACCATCGGCACTTGCGGCGAACCAGAGCTCGGCGCGGAACCCGTCCCCCGGCGCGGTATTGAAGTGCGCACGCCCGTTCATGCGCTCCATCAATCGGCGCACCAGATACAGGCCGACCCCCGCGCCACTGGATGCGCGGCCGCGGCCGAACAGCGTGCCGAGTCGCGCGGCGTTGGCAGCGACGCCGGCGCCGTTGTCCTGATACTCGAGCACGACGTGCTGGCCTCGCTGAGTGGCCGTCAGGCGCACCTCCACCGGACACTGTCCGGAATGACGCACCGAATTCTCGACCAGGTTGCGCAAGATTATCTGCAGCGCCCCGGCATCGGCCTGTATCGCCGGCAGGGCCCCGCTGACGTGTGCGCGCAGATTCAATCGGTCGCCATGCGCAGAGCTCAAGTCTCCGATCGAGCGGTCGAGCCATTGACGCAGTGGAATCGCCTGCTCGGACAGCGGACCGCCGCCTTCGATGCGAGCGAGTTCCAGCGTCTTGTCAATTTGGGCCTCGAGACGGTGTGAATCCTCCAGCAGCCGCCGCGCCAGCTCGGCGCGCTGCCCACCCTCGGCGATGGCCTCCGCCTGGAGCCGGATGCTGGTCAGCGGCGTGCGCAGCTCATGCGTGACCGCAGCGAAAAACGCCTGCATCGCCCGCGCCCGGTGGCTCTCGCGCCAGTACAGCCACGCCAGCAGCAACGTCAGCGCCAGCAACAGCGCCAGACCCGCGGTCGATTCGCCCACCAGCATCAAGCGCGTGCGGCCCCACTGCGCGGCCACGGCATCGCCCGATAAACCGCTCTGGGCCTGCAGCTGCGCGATGCGCCGCGCCTGACTCTGCACGACCGTCGCCCACCATGCCCCCAGCACCAGCAGCAACGCCAGCCACACCGCGGCGATCGCGGCGATCAAGGCCGTGCGCCGCGCCGGCAAGATGCTCATCACCCCTTTGCCGGCACGGCGTTTCATATCTCGAGCCATTCGCGCCACTGTGCGGGCGACGGAAACACATTCAGGTGCGCCAGCTGCATGCCGCGCAGAAACTCGTAGGTCTTGCCCGGGCCGCAAGCATGATGCGCATCGCGCCGGGTCACAAGCCGCCAACGATTGAACTGGGCCGTGCTGCTCCAGTAGATATGCGTCGCCGTGCTCAACAACGGCTGCGCGGCACCGGAGTCGGGCAGATGCCGATAGGTCGCGATCACTTCCGCGGTGGGCCAGCCGCCCTCCGCTCCCTCGTACGTCAGCGCAGTCCAGCGCGGCACCGGCGGCAGCTGCAGCACAGGCTCGGCGAGCAGCGGCTGCAATGCCGCGAAGCCCAGGCCGTCGGCGCACCCTTCGATCCAGACGCCCTCGGCAGCCAGAGACGCCCAGGTCTCGACGCCGGGCACCCACAGGTGCGGGCAGGTGTTCAAGGCGGCGGCCGCAAAACCGCTGACGGCGCGGCGATGCGCGATAAAGGTTGCCGGCGCGATCGGCACACTGCGTTGGGCCCGGCTCGCCGCTTCGGGAATCATTTCGAACGGCGGCTTCTCCGCGGAATTGCCATCCCAGGCGACGACCGGCGCCGACGGCGGCGGCAACGGCAGCTCGGGGCTCCAGCGCACGGATGCGCTGGCGCTGCCGCGCTCATCGGCCTCGCGCACATACAGCAGCGTGCCCAATCCCGCGGCCGTGATCTGCGTCGCGCCGAAACGCTGGTGACAACCGCCGCCCCGCTGCGCGAGCAGCGCGCGCTCGATATCGACCGCGTGACGCGTCGCCGGGTCGTCGATAGCACGCAATATTTCGAAAGTGTCGGCGTCATCGGCGCGGCATTCGAGTGCGAGTGCGCCCTGGGCCGGTGCCGACGGACACACCGACAACGGCAGCAGCATCCGTGGCAAGCCGTCGAGTAGCTCGCGCAACAACAAGCGACCGGATTGGTCCTGCCACAGGCGCGCAAGGCCGGCCAGCGCCAGCACGATGCCGTCGAGATGACGTTCGGAGCCCGGGGGCTCGCGCAGGCGGCGCAGGCGCGTATCGACGTTACCGCGCAGCTCGCGCAGCTGTACGCGCCGCGGCGCCGGCTCGCGCACTGCAGTCATACCGGGCGCGAAACGGCCGCTTTCCGCGGCCGGCAATACGCGCTCCAGGAAGTCCGGTACGAAGGCTGCGCGCCGCGGCGATGAGCTGCCGATCGCGAGCGCAGCGCCGGCAGCCAGGCGCGCCGGGACCTCAGGCGCGAACAGCACGATGTCCTGCGGCCATTCGCGCCGCGGAACGGCGGCCAGCTGCAGCACGGCCTGCCGGTCCAGGCTCAGATCCTTGTATGAATGCACAGTGCAATCGACGTCACCGGACAGCAGTGCGGCGTCGATCTCGGCGGTGAAGAATTCCTTGCCCTCGACCTGCGTTAACGGCCGATCTGTAATGCGATCGCCGCGCGTATCGATGCCGACGAGCTCGACCTCGAGGTCCGGATGCAGCTGGCGCAGGCGTGCGGCGATGGCGGCGCTTTGTGCCCGCGCCAACGCCGAACGCCGCGTGCCGAGTCGAAGAAGCCGACGCGACATGCGCTACAGCGCGTCAAAGGCGGCGAGATCTTCCCAGCTGTGCGGCGCCGTGGCGCTAGCCCCGAGGGACCGCAGCAGCGCCTTCTCGGCACAGACGCGGCGCGCGCGCTCGATCTGCCGCCGCCGCTGCTCGGTCTGTGTATGCAGCATGTCGAACAGCGCCCCCAAGCTCACGAGCTGCGGCAGCCGTGCCCAAGCACTGCCGGCAGGCTCGGCCAGACCCAGATGGACAATGCGGCCCGAGGGCACGGTGCGCTCGCACCAGGCGCCAATGCGTTGCGCGTCGCGTGCTGCATCGATGGGAACGCAGACCACGACGTTGCGCGCCGCGCGCCAGGCGCCGAGCTCCGAGGCCTGATCGGCCAGGACGCGCACCGGGCGCTCCGGCCGGCGCTTGGCGAGCTCGCGCGCGAGCTCCGCCGCGCGCGCGATACTGCGATTCCATAGCCACAGCTCCGTGCCCGCGAGCCACGGCGCGATCGCCTGCGCCAGCTGTCCGGCGCCCAGCAGCAGCGTGGGGCCCGCCGCCGCTTCATCGCCCAACAACCGCCGCACCTGTGAGCCGTAGGAGGCGCTGCCGAGCGCCGCAAGGTATTGCGAACGCACCTCCTTGGCATCCTGAAACAGCAGCTGCACCCACGGCGAGAGCTGCAGCGACAGCGGCGAGCGCCGCTCGGAAAAATCGCGCCAAGCTTGCTTGATCTGGCCGAAGATCTCAGTTTCAGCCACCAGCTTGCTTTCCAGACCACAGGCAAATCGCAGCAGGAATGCGTACGCATCCTGTGCCTCGAACACTTCCAATGCGCCATCGGTTGGAAACTCGACCTGCGCCGCGAGCCGCGCACTGCGGCTCGCGCAGATACCGACGCGCCGCTGGCAAGTGTCGATCAGAAAAACGTCGCCGGCCTGCGCCCGCGGCGCCAGCGGGCCGGCAATATGCTGGCCGCGCCAGTGCAACACATTGAGATCGCGGATTTCCACAGGCGAAAAGGCTACCTTGAAGGCCGGCCGGGAATTGTCATGGCCGTGTCATCGAGGCCGGTGGCATCTACGTAGTACAAATTGGTGCCGCTTGTCTGATTCGAACAGACGACCCCTTCATTACGAATGAAGTGCTCTACCAGCTGAGCTAAAGCGGCGCCGAAGGCAATTTTACATCATGCGAGTGGAGGTCATGCGCGGCGGCGCAGACGGATCACCAGGTCGATGCCTGCGAACTCCATACCCGCCGGCGGTGCGGGCAGACGCGCAAACTCAACATCGTGCAGCGAGACATCCGTCAGCGCGCCGGTGCGCTCGTCATGAAAATGATAGTGCGGCTGCACGTTCGAATCGAACCAGGCGCAACTGCCGTCGACCGTGAGCTGGCGGATCAGGCCGCGCGCGGCAAACAGATTCAAGGTGTTATAGACCGTGGCCTTCGACACCCGCGCGCCGTCGCGGCGCAGCGCCGTGGCGATCTGCTCGGCCGAAAGGTGTTGGGGCGCCGACAGCAACAGGCCGGCGATCTGCAGCCGCTGCTCGGTGGCCCGGATGCCGCATGCCTGCAGCCGCTGGGTCAGGCTCGTGGTCGTGCCTGGGATGGGCTGATGCTCGTGGTCCGCCGGGTCTTGCATCGGACAATTATAGCGGCTCCTGCGAGCAGCTTCAGCCGCGCAGTGCCCGCGGTAGCGCAAATACCACGTTCTCCTCGCAACCGCGCAATTCCGACGGTGCCGCCGCTCCCCAGCTGCGCAGGCGCTCGACCACCTGCTGCACCAGCAGCTCCGGCGCCGAGGCACCGGCCGTCACACCGACCCGCTGTCGCCCGTCGAACCATTCGCGTTTGAGATCGTCGGCACCGTCCACGAGAAACCCAGGCACGCCGGCGCGATCGGCGAGTTCGCGCAGGCGATTGGAGTTGGAGCTCGCGCGCGAGCCGACCACGACCAGCACGTCGCATTCCTGCAGCAGTTGCTTGACCGCATCCTGCCGATTCTGGGTCGCGTAGCAGATGTCCTCCTTGCGCGGCGCCTGCAGCGCCGGAAAGCGCGCGCGCAGCGCCGCGACGATCGCCGCCGTGTCATCGACCGACAGCGTCGTCTGCGTGACGAAGGCGAGCCGTTCGGGATCGCGGACCTGCAGGTTCGCAACGTCGGCAACGCTTTCAATCAGCAGGATGCGGCCGCCACCGCTGCAGTCAAAGCGACCCATGGTCCCCTCCACCTCCGGATGACCCGCGTGGCCGATCAGGATGACTTCGCGCGCCTCACGCGCGAACCGCGCAACCTCCATGTGCACCTTGGTCACCAGCGGACAGGTGGCATCGAACACCTGCAGTCCGCGCCGGTGCGCCAGCGCCTCGACCGCACTCGACACACCGTGGGCGGAGAAGATGACCGTAGCGCCATCCGGGATCTCGTCGATCTCCTGCACGAAGATCGCGCCCAGGGCTCGCAGGCGTTCGACGACATGCCGGTTGTGCACCACCTCGTGCCGCACATGGATCGGCGCACCGAAGAGCTGCAGCGCGCGCTCGACGATTTCGATGGCGCGGTCAACGCCGGCGCAGAAGCCTCTGGGGTTGGCGAGTACGATTTGCACCGATGACTGCCTCAGGCGTTGTGCTGGCTCGGGTGGGTGTGGCGGCGACCGGCCAGCAGCGTGTCGAGAATCAGCAGACCGGCGCCGATGCAGATCGCCGAGTCCGCCACATTGAATGACGGAAAATAGTGTTCGCCCCAATGCACCTGGATGAAATCAATTACGGACCCCAGACGCAGCCGGTCGATGACATTGCCGAGGGCGCCTCCGAGTATGAGCGCCACGGCCGCCGCGAGCCAGGGGGCGCTGCGCAGGCGCCGCAGCCATTGAATCAGCGCCAAGCTGACGACCATCGCCAGCAGCGTGAACGCCCACCGTTGCCAGCCGGAGGCATCCGCCAGCAGGCTGAAGGCGGCCCCCGTATTGTGCAGGCGCGTGAGATTGAACACCGGCAGCACGGCCCGCGCCTCGAACAGTTGGAAACGCCGCTCGATCCACCGCTTGCTCAATTGATCGAGCACGATGACCGCGAGCGTGAGCCACAGCCACCGCAGCTCGCCGCGTGAGGTAGCCGGTCCGCCGCCCTGCGCGTCTGAGCTCATCATGCCTCCTTGGCTCATCATGCCCTCGTTCAGCAGTAGCGTCGGTTCTCGCCCGGAAAATGCAGATTCACGCCGCAGCGGCCGCACAGCTGCGGATGCTCGCTCGACACGCCGACATCGGCGCGATGCTGCCAGCAGCGCACGCACTTGGTGTGCGCCGAAGGCCGCACGCGAATCCAGACGCCGCCGCCGGCCACACCGTTCGCGGCAATCGCATCCGCCGGGAGTGACGCGGCGGTCGGGAGTGAGGCAGCGGCGGGCAGCGACGTCTCGGCCGCGACGCGCCGTACGCGCGCATCGGAGGTGATCATCAGGAACCGCAGCTCATCGCCCAGGGCCGACAGTCGCTCATACAGCACCGGCGTGCACCACACATCGAGCTCCGCCTCGAGCGGCGCACCGATCTCTCCCGCCACGCGCAGGCGCTCGAGCTCGCGCGCGACATCACCCCGCAACGCGATCAACGCATCCCAATCGATGCCGTCGGACTCCCGCTCCGGCAGCGCATGCCAACCGCTCAGAAACACTGACGCGGCGCGCTCGCCGGGCAGGTGCCGCCAGATCTCCTCGGCGGTGAACGACAGGATTGGCGCCAGCCAGCGCACCAGGCTCTCGGCTACGTGCCACAAGGCCGTCTGCGCCGATCGGCGCGCGCGGCCGGCAGACGGCGTCGTGTACAGACGGTCCTTGATGATGTCGAGATAAAACCCGCCTAGATCCACGACACAAAAGTTATGGATCTTTTGGTAGATCACATGAAAGGCGTAGTCGCGGTACGCCGCCGTAATTTCCTGCTGAAGCTGCTCGGTGCGGCCGATGACCCAGCGATCGAGCGCCACCAGCTCCCGCGGCGCGAGTGCGTCCTGCGGCATGAATCCATGCAGATTTCCGAGCAGGAAGCGCGCGGTGTTGCGCATGCGGCGATACGAATCGCTCATGCGCTTGAGGATCTCCTGCGACAGGCTCATCTCATTCGCATAATCGGTCGCAGCGACCCACAACCGCAGCATGTCCGCGCCCAGGGTACGCATGATGTCCTGCGGCTCGATGCCGTTGCCGAGCGACTTGGACATCTTGCGTCCCTTGTCATCGACCGTGAAGCCATGCGTCAGCACACCGCGGTACGGGGCGCGCTGGTAGAGCGCTTCGGACATGAGCAGCGAGCTGTGAAACCAGCCGCGATGCTGGTCTGACCCTTCCAGATAGAGATCCACCGGCGCCTTGAAATCCGACCGCAGCGCACCGACGCACTCGAATGACAGACCCGAATCCGCCCACACATCCATGACATCGGCCAGCTTCTCGTACTGCTCGGCCTCCTCGCCGAGCAACTCGGACGGCTCGAGGGCAAACCATGCGTCGATGCCGGCCGTGGCGACTCGCGCGGCCACCTGCTGCAGCAGCTGCGGTGTGCGCGGATGCAATTCGCCGGTCACGCGATGGGTAAAGAACGCGAGTGGTACGCCCCAGGTCCGCTGGCGCGAAATGCACCAATCCGGGCGATTTTCAATCATCCCGGTGATGCGCTGCTGGCCCCAGTCAGGCGTCCACCGTACCCGCTCGATGTCGCGCAAGGCGTGGGCGCGCAGCCCGTGCGCATCCATGCTGATGAACCACTGCGGCGTCGCGCGAAATATCACCGGCGTTCGATGCCGCCAGCAATGTGGATAGCTGTGCCGCAGGGAGACTTGCTGCAGCAGCAGGCCGCGGGCAGTCAGCTGCTCGACGATGACGGCATTCGCCGGCTCGACCTTCAGCCCGCCGACCAGCGCCGTCTCGGCCGTGAAACGGCCATCCGGGCCGACCGGGTTGTGCACCGGCAGGCCGTAGCGCTGGCCGACGACGTAATCCTCCTGTCCATGGGCCGGGGCGGTATGCACCGCTCCCGTGCCGGCCTCAAGCGTGACATGCTCGCTCAGGACGACCGGAACCTCCCGCGGCTGCCACGGATGCTCGAGCCGGAGGCCTTCGAGCGCGCGGCCGGCGAAAGTACCGAGCACTCTCGTCTCGCCAAGACCATAGCGCTGCAGTGCGCTGTCCTTGAGCTCCGCGGCCAGCACCAGGATCTGCACTGCGTCCGCGGCCGCACCCGCGCTGGCGCTGGCGCTGGCACGCTCGACCGCGACGGCGACATAGTCGAATTCTGCGCGCAGCGCGACAGCCTCGTTGGCCGGCAGCGTCCACGGTGTCGTCGTCCAAATCACGATGGACAGGCGGGGCGCAGACTCCGCTCCTTGCTGCAGATGTGCTGCACTGATTCCCGTGCGACGGGCAAAGTCAGCAACGTCAGTGACGCGAAAGGCTACGTCGATCGCCGTCGAGGTCTTCTCTTCATACTCGACCTCGGCTTCCGCCAGCGCCGACCGGCAATCGATGCACCAGTGCACCGGCTTGGCACCGCGGTAGAGATGCCCGTTGCCGATGACGGCGGCCAGCGCGCGAATCTGCTGTGCCTCATAGGCCGGATCCATCGTCAGATAGGGATGCTGCCAGTCGCCGAACACACCGAGGCGCTGAAAATCGGCGCGCTGCGTCTCGACCTGCTGCTGCGCGAACGCCCGGCAAGCGGCGCGGAAGCCCGCCGCATCGAGCTTCTGTCCGGCTTTGCCATGCTTCTTTTCGACCGCCAACTCGATTGGCAAGCCGTGGCAATCCCAGCCGGGCACGTACGGCGCATCGAAGCCGTCCAGGGTGCGCGACTTGACGATGATGTCCTTCAATATCTTGTTGACCGCGTGCCCGAGATGAATCGCCCCGTTTGCATACGGCGGACCATCGTGCAGTACGAACGGCGGGCGGCCCTGAGACACCTCGCGGATGCGTTCGTAGATGTGCTGCTCGCTCCAGCGCTCGAGCTGCGCCGGTTCACGCGCCGCCAGATCGCCTTTCATCGGAAAGTCGGTCTGCGGCAAGTTTACGGTTTTCTTGTAGTCGGTCACGCGGTTCTCACCTCAGCGCTCTGAAAACTTCGCCCACTCTAACTCGCTATCCCGGCTAAACCTCGGCGACGCCGAGGATGCGGCGCGCCTCGCCCGCGTCGCGATGCATCTGCGCCACCATCGCATCCATCGACTCGAAGCTGCGCTCGTCGCGCAACTTTGCGATGAACTGCACTTCCAACTCACTGCCGTACAAGTCGGCGTCAAAATCGAACAGGTGCGCTTCCAGCAGCGGCTCGGTGCCACCGACCATCGGCCGAAGCCCCAGGCTCGCGACCCCGGGAATCAGCGTCGCGCCCGCGGCATCGCTCGCGGCCACCGCATTGCGGCTCACGCGCACGGCAAAGATTCCCGTCAGCGGCACGCGCCGGCGCCGCACCGCAATGTTTGCGGTCGGGAAGCCCAACTGGCGCCCGAGCAGGCGCTGCGCACGGGCCAGGTCCCCGGCCGCGAGCGCCGCGCGCACCAGTCCGCTGCTGACCCGCTCGCCGGCCACGAGCACCGGCGCGACTACGTCGACTTCGAGGCCGAACTGCGCCGCGCGCTCGGTGCACCATTGCGCATTGGCTTCGCCGCCGCGGCCGAAGCGGAAGTCGTGGCCGATGACGACGGTGCGCACGGCCGCAGCCTGCAACAGTGCCAGGAACTGCGCGCCCGAGAGAGAGCGCGCGCGCGCGTCGAAAGGCAGCAGCCACACGCGGTCCAGACCGCTGCCGCTGAGCAGGCGCCAACGCTCGCGCAGGTTCGTCAACCGCGCGGGCGGATCCTGCGGCTGCAGAAACTCGCGCGGCAGCGGCTCGAAGCTCAGCATCATTGCCGCCAGCCCACGGCGCTGCGCATGCGAGCGAGCGCGCTCGAGCAAGGCCTGATGACCCAGGTGCAGGCCATCGAAGCCGCCAATCGCCGCCACGCAATCGCGGGTATCTCGGTTATTGAATCGGCGGATAAGCTCCATGGTCCTCGTGCGAAGCTGGTGCCGCCGGCGGACAACAGATTGGAGATTATACCGGTAGACTACCACCGTGGTTGCCGAGATCAGCCCTGAAAGCCGCACCGAACGCCTGAATACGAAAGCCGCGGGGATCATCGGCCTTGCGGTCATGTGCAGTCGCGTGCTGGGGTTGGCGCGCGAGCAGATTTGCGCCGCGCTGTTCGGCGGCGGCGGCGCAATGGACGCGTTTACCGCGGCGTTTCGCATCCCAAATCTGCTGCGCGACCTGTTCGCCGAAGGCGCGCTGTCGACCGCCTTTGTGACCACCTTCAGCAAGACGATCGCGCGTGGCGGCGACGCCGACGCGTGGCGGCTCGCGAACAAGGTGGCGACGCTGACAGCCGTGTGCCTGAGCGTCATCTTCCTGGCCGGAATCCTGTTCTCGCCGCAGCTGGTCGCGGCATTTGCACCAGGGTTCGCCCCTTCCAAGGCCGCGTTGACCGTGACGCTGACGCGCATCATGTTTCCGTTCATTCTGCTAGTGTCGTTGGCGGCTCTGGTGATGGGCAAGCTCAACGCCAAGAATGTGTTCGGCATGCCGGCCATGGCTTCCAGCTTCTTCAATATCGGCTCGATCATCGGCGGCGTGAGCATCGGCGCCTGGATCGACCCGCACTTCGGTCCGCACGCGCTCATCGGCCTCGCCATCGGCACTGTGATCGGCGGCGCCCTGCAGCTCGGGGTCCAGCTGCCGGCCCTGCGCCGTCTCGGTTATCGTTTTGCGCCCGATTTTCGCTGGCGCGATGCCGGGGTCCGCGCGATCCTGGGCCTGATGGGGCCGTCGGTCATCGCCGCCAGCACGACGCAGGTGAACGTGCTCGTCAATTCGATGTTCGCCTCGACACTCGGTGACGGGCCGATTTTCTGGCTGTCGATCGCCTTTCGTCTCATGCAGCTGCCGCTCGGTCTGTTCGGCGTCGCCCTCGGCACCGTGACGCTGCCGCTGCTGTCGCGGCTGGTCGTCGCCGGCAATATGCCCGCGTTCCGCTCCGAGCTCGCCCACGGCATGCGGCTCGCATTTCTCCTGACCATCCCCTCGACCATCGGACTGATGATGTTGGCCGAGCCGATCATTTCGGTGCTCTACCAGCACGGCAGATTCGGTGCCTATCAGGCCGCGCAGGCGGCCGCGGCACTGCGTTTCTATGCGGTCGGGTTGTGTGGCTATGCGGCGCTCAAGGTGCTCGTGAATGCGTTCTACGCGCTCGATCGGCGCAAGACGCCAATGCTCGTGAGCTTCTCGGCCGTGGTCTTGAACCTGGTCTTCAATTGGATCTTCACCTTCCGCCTGGGCTGGGGCCACCGCGGTCTCGCCTTCTCCACCGGCCTCGTTGCCAGCTGCAATTTTCTGGTGCTTTACTTTCTGATGCGGCGGCAACTGCGGCGTCTGGAAACGCAGCGCATGCTGTCGATGCTGCTCAAGCTGCTGCTGGCCTCGGCGGCACTCGCGGCCGTCTGCTGGGCCTCACAGCAGTGGCTGCTGGCGCAGTGGAGCACGCAGGCCTTTGCCGCCAAGCTAGGGTTTCTCGGCCTCACGGTAATCACGGGCGCGCTGGTTTTCATCGGCTGCGGCGCGGCGCTGCGGATTGAAGAGATCAATGACTTGCTCGCCTCGCTCAATCGCCGCCTGCGGCGCGCGCGCTAGCCCGGCAAGCCCCCGCGGAGCGGTTGCAGGTCCCACCTCGCACGCAACGAAGCCGTAGGCTATTCCACGTGCACGAACGAGCCGTAGCCGCGCAAGATTTCGTCGTTGGTCAGCAGCAACATGGGCTCCGTCGATGCCTGAGCCACCAGCATTCGATCGAACGGATCTCTGTGCAACATCGGAAGTTTCGCCACCTTCGCCGCGTGCTCGCCGGTGATCGGCAGCACACTAAAGCCCGCCGGCTCGATCCCGGCCAGGACTTCACTGGGATTTGCCGTAAGCTTTCCGAGCGCCGACTTGATACTGACCTCCCAGATCGACGCGGCGCTGACGAAGACTTCAGCAGCGACAATTCGTTTGCGAGTCGCCGCAGAGAGCTTCGACGGTCGCGATAGCGCCCATAGCAGGAGATGGGTATCGAGCAGAACGCGCATACTCAACGCCCCTCGAAGCCTGCGATCACGTCCTCGGATAATGGTGCGTTGAAATCATCGGGAACCTTGACCTTGCCTTTGAGCAGGCCGAGCCTTTTTGCTCGCGGGAGGCCGGTGAGGGGCGTCAGTCGGGCCATCGGCTTGCCAGCCTTGGCAATGATTACTTCCGATCCCGCCGCTACTTCGTCGACAATGCGCGAAAGATGGGTCTTTGCCTCGTGGATATTAATTATATTGGCCACAAAGAATTCCTGTTAAACTAAGTTTAGTTTAGTTCAAATTACTTCAGAATTCAATGGCACGAGCTGCCGGCCCTGCGCGGCCATATCGCCCTTGAACAGCGCTTGAGCTGCTGAGCAGGGTCATTGACAAGGCCAAGGGCGCTGCGCACACTGTGCGGCCCTTCGGCACCCTACAGTCTTGCGAGCGGCAGAGCACAGTGGCCAATACGAAATCAGCGCAGAAAGCGGCGACCCAGGCCGAGAAACATCGCACACACAATGTCACGCTGCGCTCACGCATGCGTACCGCCATTCGCAAGGTGACCGACGCCGTCGCCAAAGGCGATAAGGACGCAGCCCAGGGCAGCTACCGCGCCGCAGTGCCGCTGATCGATACGCTGGTCAACAAGCGCATCATTCATCGCAATCAGGCCGACCGGCACAAGAGCCGGCTGGCCGCGCGCGTCAAAGCACTGTCCTGAATCTCCGCGGCGCCTCAACGCGCGCCGGTCTCAAGGTCCTCCAGCGCCAGCAGTAGCGACAGGCGCTCATCGCCGCGCGCGATCTCGCGCCAGTGGCGCCCCTCCGGCCAGGGATCGAGCGCACCGGCCAGGGCCCAAAGCATGTTCAGCGACGAGTTCACTCCCGCGCGTCGGAGCTCAACGTAAGTGCGTACGGCGCCGCGGCGGCGCAGTTCCCCCACGGTGCGGATGCCGATCTGCTCGAGGACTTTTTCGGACTTGAGCCCCAGATTGCGCAGATCGCGGATTCGCAGGTGCAGCTTGCCGGCCGCGAGACGCTGACGAACCTTCTGGTTGCGCACTGCTGATCTCGTCGTTCAGGCCGACGCCGGTTGTTGTTCCGGCGCCGACTGCGCCTTCGGCGCCGGCTGCTGTTCGAGAAAGCGCATCACGGCCTCTGCCAGCTCGCGTGTGCCGCGTCCGGTCGCGGCCGAGATTAGAAAATGCGGGCCGCGGTAACGCAGCCGCCGCACGATGTCGCGTGCGAGGGCTTCGGCCTCGGCATCCGGTAGCAGATCACGCTTGTTCAACACCAGCCAGCGAGGCTTCTGCACCAGCTCCGCACTGAATTTCTTCAGCTCCGCAACGATTGCACGCGCATCGCGGACCGGATCGGCAGCGGGATCGACCGGGTGAATGTCGACCAGATGCAGCAGTACGCGTGTGCGCTGCAGATGCTTGAGAAAGCGCAGGCCCAAACCGGCGCCTTCGGCCGCCCCCTCGATCAGCCCCGGAATGTCGGCCATCACGAAGCTGCGCTGCTCACCGCAGTAGACGACGCCGAGATTCGGATACAGCGTCGTAAAGGGATAATCCGCAACTTTCGGCTTGGCGGCCGAGAGCGCGCGGATCAGCGTCGATTTGCCGGCGTTGGGTTGCCCGAGCAGACCGACGTCGGCGATGACCTTCAGCTCAAGTGCGAGCGTGCGATGCTCGCCGGGCAGACCCGGGCCGAACTGGCGCGGCGCGCGGTTGGTGCTCGACTTGAAGCGCGCGTTGCCCCAACCGCCCTTGCCCCCCTGCGCAACCTTGAGTTCTGCGGCGGCGCGCGCCAGGTCGCCAAGCTCCTCTTGCGTGTCGGCGTCGCGCACCACGGTGCCGACCGGTACGGTGATGAAAAGATCTTCGCCGCCGCGGCCGGTGCAATCATTGCCGGAACCGCCGTCGCCCGACTTGGCGCGGAAGGTCCGCTCGATGCGAAAATCGGCCAGCGTATTGATGCCTTCGGCGGCACGCAGCCAGACGCTGCCACCGAGACCGCCGTCGCCGCCGTCCGGGCCGCCGAACGGCACGAACTTCTCCCGCCGGAAGCTTACGCAGCCGCGACCGCCGTGACCGGCGTGGACCCTTAGCAGGGCCTCGTCGACGAATTTCATGCTGTCCCAAACGAAAACCCCGGCGCGGGCCGGGGTTTTCGACGCTGAAACCGAGGCTGGCGGCCGCCAGCCATCAGGCTACTCGGGCAGGACGTTCACGTACAGGCGCTGCTCGGCGCCCTTGACGCGAAATTGCACGCGGCCGGTGGCCCGTGCAAACAACGTGTGGTCGGTGCCGATACCGACATTCTCGCCCGCACGCACCTTCGTGCCGCGCTGACGCACCAGGATGTTGCCGGCGAGCACCTGCTGGCCGCCAAAGCGTTTTACGCCGAGACGCTTGCTGTGCGAGTCGCGGCCGTTTCGTGTGCTGCCGCCTGCCTTTTTGTGTGCCATCCGATTACTCCAATAAACGTGAGGGCCGTACCGCTGCGTGGTACGCGCCGCGGGTTTAGCCGGCGCTGATATCCGTGACGCGTATCTGCGTGAAGGGCTGCCGATGCGTGCCCTGGCGCATATAGTGCTTGCGGCGACGGAACTTCACGATCACAACCTTGCCGCCCTTGGCGTGCTTTTCGACCGTCGCCAGCACCTTGCCGCCCTTGAGCAGTGGCGCGCCGAGCTGCACCTCATCGCCGTCGGCGATCAGCAGCACTTCGTTGAACTCGACCGTGGCGCCCAGCTCGGCCTCGAGCTTCTCAATGCGCAGCACACCGCCCTTCTCGACTCGATATTGTTTACCGCCCGTGGCGATGACCGCGTACATGTACAGGTACTCCGTTTGGAAGGCTTTCCTGCGATACTGGCGCCGAAGGCCGCTCATCAAGCCGGCCGCCCAAACGCAGAAAGGTCGCGCATTCTACTGATCGGCCGCTACCCGGTCAAACGAGCTTTTTCATGGAGAAACAGAGAGTTGACTAGCGATTCTGAGAGCCGTGAAGCGCTCGAAAGCATTCGCGCCCTGGTACGGGCCGAATTGGCAGCCGTGGACGAGGCAATCCGCGCTGGATTGAAGAGCGCCGTACCGCTGGTCGATCAGGTCGCCGAGCACATCATCGCCGGCGGGGGCAAGCGCCTGCGGCCGCTGCTCGTGGTACTCGCGGGGCGCGCCTGCGGACCCCATGCAGCCGGTCAGACCGCCGACGCCGGTTGCATTCAAGCCGCGGCCTTCATCGAATTCATCCACACGGCGACGCTGCTGCACGATGACGTCGTCGACATGTCCGCACGCCGCCGCGGCCGCGACACCGCGAATGAAATCTACGGCAACCAGGCCAGTGTGCTGGTGGGCGACTTCGTCTATTCGCGCGCGTTCCAGATGATGGCTGCGGTGCGCTCGCAACGCGTAATCGAGATCATGGCCAATGCGACCAACGTGATCGCCGAAGGCGAAGTGCTGCAGTTGATGAATGCGCACGATCCGGAGACGACCGAAGCACGGTATCTGGAAGTGATTCACCGCAAGACCGCGCAGCTGTTTCAAGCCGGCGCGGAGGTCGCAGCGGTCGTCAGCGGCGCGCCCGTGGCCGTTGCGCAGGCGCTGGCGAAGTACGGCCGGCATCTGGGCACAGCGTATCAGCTGGTTGATGATGTGCTCGACTACCAGTCCGACCCGGTCACGCGCGGGAAGAATCTCGGCGACGATCTGGCCGAAGGCAAGCCCACGCTGCCGTTGATTCATGCATTGCAACAGGCCGACCCGAGCACCGCCGGCCGCATCCGCGAAGTGATCAGGGACGGCGGCCTCGAGCGGCTGGATGAAATCATGACCGCAATTGAATCAACCGGCGGCCTTGCGTACACTGCGCGGCTCGCTCAAGCCGAGGCCGAGCAGGCGCTCGCTGCGCTCGCGGCGCTGCCCGAAACGCCCTATCGGCACGGACTTGAGTCGCTGGCTCGTTTCGCCGTGGCACGCAGGCATTGAAGGGCAATAACAGTGCCGAATCTGGACAGCGCCGCATGATTTCTAAGGTTGATTTTCCAGCTTTCGGGGTGTAGCTCAGCCTGGTAGAGCGCTACGTTCGGGACGTATAGGTCGCAGGTTCAAATCCTGTCACCCCGACCAATAAAAACATTAAGTTAATTGTTCGTCACCCGCTCGGTCGACGGATTCTCAACCTGCTCGGTTGTTCGCCGTCTTCAGGCTCACGATT